>DATGKM010000221.1:0-103260 GCA_035294665.1 Bryobacteraceae bacterium
GCGGCGCGGTATGAGAAGAGTTACCCGCGGAGAGCAAACGGGCGCGTTCTGTTTCCGTTCCGGCGATTGTTTGTGATTGCGTACCGGTAGAGGCTCGATACGGCGGCATTGGGGTCGAAGGTTTGCGTCGCTCCCATGCGGCCTCCGGATTCAGCGGCATTCACTCCGCTACAGTCTTCGAGTCGATGGCCGCGCGGATCTCGGCGATCATGGCCTCCAGCGGCTTGGCCCCCTGGTCGCCGCGTTTGCGGTGGCGCGCCGCCACCTGGCCACTTTGCTGTTCCCGATCGCCGACCACCAGCATGTACGGAATCTTTTGTAGTTGGGCCTCGCGGATTTTCAGGTTGACTTTCTCGTTGCGGTCGTCGAGCGCGGCGCGCACGCCGGCCGCTTCCAGCTTCTCTTTCACCGAGCGCGCGTAGTCGTTCTGCCGGTCAGTGATGGGAAGGATGGCCGCCTGCACGGGCGCCAGCCACACGGGGAAGGCTCCTGCGTATAACTCGATAAGGTACGAAATCATCCGCTCCATGGTGCTGACAACGGCGCGGTGGATGATCACCGGGCGATGTTCTTTGTTGTCGGCGCCGACATAAATCAGGCCGAACTGGTTGGGCAGGTGGAAATCCACCTGGATGGTGGAGTAGGTTTCCTCGTGGCCCATTACGTCGGCGAATTGGATATCGAGTTTCGGGCCGTAGAATGCCGCTTCGCCCGGAGCTTCGAAGTAATTCAGGCCAAGCGCGTCCATCGCCTCGCGCAGCATGCGCTCGCCCAGTTCCCACATGGCGTCGTTATCGACATATTTTTCCTTATCGGCTTTGTCGCGCAGGGAAAGGCGATAGCGATATTGCGTAATCCCCAGGTCCTTATATGCCTGCTCTACCAGCTTCAGCACGCCCGCGAATTCTTCCTTGATCTGCTCGGGCATGCAGAATATATGGGCGTCGTTGAGCGTCATCATGCGCACGCGGCTGAGGCCGCTGAGGGCGCCGGAACGCTCGTAGCGGTACATAGTGCCGAGTTCGGCGATGCGCACCGGCAGCTCGCGATAGCTATGCCGCTTGGATTCGTAGATGAGAATGTGGTGCGGGCAGTTCATGGGCCGCAGAACCATTTTTTCGGTTTCCAGGTCCATGGGCGGAAACATGGAATCGTGATAATGTTCCCAGTGCCCGGAGCGCTGGTAAAGCTCGACCTTGGCGAGATCGGGCGTGTAGACGTGCTGATAGCCGGCGGCGCGCTCTTTCTCCAGGATGTATTCTTCGAGAACGCGGCGGATGGTGGCGCCCTTCGGCAGCCACAAAGGCAGGCCCGCGCCCACGGTCTCGTTCACCGTGAACAGTTCCAGCTCTTTTCCCACGCGGCGATGGTCGCGCCGCTTGGCCTCTTCCAGGCGGTTGAGGTAATCTTCCAGCTCTTTGCGCGTGAAAAACGCCGTGCCGTAGATGCGCTGCAACTGCTTATTCTTTTCGCTGCCTTTCCAATACGCGCCGGCAATCGAAAGCAGGCGAAAGGCTTTGATCTTCGAGGTATTGGGGATGTGCGGGCCGCGGCAAAAGTCGATGAAGTGCGGGCCGAGCGTATATTCGCTAAAGACGTCGCCCGCGCGCTCGCTGATCAGCTCGCATTTCATCCAGGCGTCCGCGTATTTTTTCAGGCCTTCTTCCTTGGGCGTGTAGACGCGCTCGTAGGGAAGATTGCGCGCCTGGATCTCCCACATTTTCTTCTCGATTCTTTCGAGGTCTTCCGGGGTGAACGGAACGGCGCGGTCGAAATCGTAGTAGAAGCCGCTCTCGATGGGGGGGCCGATGCCCAGCTTAGTCTCGGGATAGAGCTCCAGCACTGCCGCGGCCAGCAGGTGCGCGGTGGAGTGGCGATAAACTTCGAGCGACTCCGGGTCTTTGGGAGTCAGAATCTGCACCGTGGCATTGCCTTCGAGCGGGCGGGTGAGATCGTAAAGCTCCCCGTTCACCTTGGCGACAATGGCGGCATCGGCCAGGCGCGGGCTGACCGATTGCGCGATATCGATCGGCCGTGTGCCTGCCGGCACGAGTCGTTTACTCCCGTCGGGGAGAGTCACTTCGATTTGGCTCATAGGAGTAAGGAAGATTTCAGCGTAACATTGCCGGGGCCGGGCAGGGACTTACACGTACAATCCCATGCGCTCTTTGGCGAGCCGCACGGTCTGATCGGCGATGGGGCGCACGCGATCGGCCCCTTCGCGGAGCACTCGATCGAGATAACCCGGCTCGGAAACGATCTGGCGGTAGCGCTGCTGGAACGGCTCCAGTTGCGAAACCACCATTTCCGCAACCCGTTTTTTCAGATCGCCATAGCGCATGCCCTGAAAGTGCTGCTTCATCTGCTCGTCGCTCCAGCCGGAAAAGGCCTGGTAGATGGCGAGCAGGTTGAGCACACCGGGGCCGGCGGTTTCAATATCGACGCACGGCTGGGAATCCGTGGTGGCGCGCATGATGGTTTTGCGAATCTTGTCGGGCGGGTCGAGCAGCGCCACCGAATGATTTGCGCCCGTGGCCGATTTGCTCATTTTCTGCGTGGGGTCGTCCAGGCCCATGATGCGCGCGCCTACGGAAGGCAGACTGGTGCTGGGCACGACGAAGGTCTCGCCGTAAAGCGAATTGAAGCGCTGGGCGATATCGCGGCTGAGTTCCAGATGCTGCGCCTGATCCTCGCCCACAGGCACGATGCCGGCCTGGTATAGCAGAATATCGGCGGCCATCAGCACGGGATATTGCAGCAGGCCATCGCCGATCGATTCCTGTTTCGCGGCTTTGGCCTTATATTGGGTCATACGTTCCAGCCAGCCCACAGGGGTGACGCAGGTCAGCATCCAGGCTAGTTCGGCGTGGGCTGGGACGGCCGATTGCACCATGACCGCGCTCACTTTGGGATCGATGCCGGCCGCGAGGTAGAGCGCCGCTACTTCGCGAATTTTCGCGCGCAACTCCGCAGGCTGCTGGTAAACCGTAATGGCATGCAGGTCCACGATGCAGAAGATGCATTCGTATTCCTGCTGAATACGCACCCAATTTTTGAGCGCGCCCAGGTAGTTGCCGATGTGCAGATTTCCGGAAGGCTGCATTCCGGAAAGGACTCGTGTTTTCATTAGGGAGGGTAAACTCTTATCCTAAGCAATTTCGAAGTAACCGTCGAGAAGCTGGTGTATGGCGGCGAGGGGCTGGCCCGCGTGGCGGAAAATGGCAAGCCCAGCCGCGTGGTGCTGGCCCCGTATGTTCTTCCCGGCGAGCGCGTGCGCGTGGAACCGGAGCAGGAAAAACCGGGGCTGGTACGGGCGCGCACGCTGGAAGTGGTCGAAGCCGCGCCGGACCGCGTGCCGCCGCCCTGTCCTTATTTCGGCCGCTGCGGGGGCTGCCATTATCAACACGCCTCGTATGCGGCGCAACTGGCGGCCAAGCGGGCGATTCTCGAAGAGGAGTTGCGGCGGTTGGGCAAAATCGAGCCGCCCACGGAGATTGCCACGATTTCCGCCGAGCCTTGGGCGTATCGCAACCGCGTGCAGCTTCATTGCGAGGGGCAAAGCCTGGGGTATCGCGAAGCGCGCTCGCACAAGCTCTGCGCCATTACGCATTGCCCGATCTCGTCGCCGAAAATCAACCAGACCATAGGCGCACTGCTGAGCATGATGCGCGACCGCCGCTGGCCGCGTTTTGTGCGCTCGCTCGAAATCTTCACCGACGAGCAACAGGTGCAGCTCAATGTTTTGGATTCCGCCCAGCCGGTGGCGCGGCGCTTCTTCGATTGGTGCGCGGAACGGATTCCAGGGCTTGTGGAGGGCGATCTTTATTACCAGAGCCGCTTTCACGTAAGCCGCAATTCGTTTTTCCAGGTGAATCGCTTTTTGCTCCAAGAGTTGGTGGAGGCAGCGGTTTCGGGCGCGCAGGGCGAGAGCGCCGTGGATCTGTACTCGGGCGTGGGGCTATTCGCGGTGGCGCTGGCGCGCACCTTCCGGCGGGTTGTGGCGGTGGAGTCCTCCTCCGCGGCCGTGCGCGATCTGGAGCGCAACGCGCCGGGCATTCAAGCGATCCACGCGACGGCGGAATCCTATCTCGAATCTCTCGCCGCGTCTTTCGACTTCGTGCTCCTCGATCCGCCGCGCGCCGGTATCGGTAAAACGGTGGTGCGCCGGCTGCTCGATCTGCGCCCGCGCGCGCTCACTATCGTTTCCTGCGACCCTGCCACGCTCGCCCGCGACCTCTCTGCCCTCGCCGGCGGCGGCTACCGCATCGATCGCATGACCCTGATCGACCTGTTCCCGCAAACCTACCACTTCGAGACCGTCGTTCACCTCATCTGATACAGTCAGGTGGGGCAGGCGCTTTCGCCTGCCCATTCGGCTTCATGGCTGCTCCCGCTAAAACTGGCTCCCCTGCCGGCCGCGTAGTCCGCGTTTCGGTGGGCAATTTCCTGGAAATGTACGACTTCATGGTATTCGGCTACTACGCCGCGGCCATCGGGCGGGCATTTTTTCCGAACCAGAGCGAATACGCCTCGCTGATGCTCTCCTTCATGACCTTCGGCACCGGCTACCTGATGCGCCCGCTCGGCGCCCTGGTGCTGGGCGCGTACATCGACCGGCACGGGCGGCGCAAGGGCCTGCTGCTCACGCTGGGGCTGATGGCGGTGGGCACGCTTTCGATCGGCTGCCTGCCGGGCTATGCCACGCTCGGCCTGCTCGCGCCGTTGCTGGTGGTCGCCGGCCGGCTGGTGCAAGGGCTTTCGGCGGGAGTGGAAATTGGCGGCGTGAGCGTCTACCTGGCCGAAATCGCGCCCCCCGGACGCAAAGGTTTTTACGTGAGCTGGCAATCGGGCAGCCAGCAGGTGGCGGTAATGTTCGCGGCTGTGCTGGGGATCGTGCTGGCCTCCACGCTTGAGCCCGCGCAAATGCGGCAGTGGGGCTGGCGCATCCCGCTGCTGATCGGATGCCTTCTGCTGCCGTTTCTGTTCCTGCTGCGGCGCTCGCTCGCCGAAACCGGCGAATTCCTGGCTATGCGCCGGCGGCCTTCGTCCATCGAAGTCTGGCGAACGGTGGCGCAAAATTGGCGCTTGATCGTGTTGGGCATGATGCTCACCACCACCACCACGGTGACCTTCTACCTCATCACGGCCTACATGCCAACTTACGGCAGCGGCGTTCTGCGCCTCTCTACCCGCCAGAGCATGCTGGTGACGCTGTGCGCCGGGGTTTTGAATTTCTTCTGGCTGCCGGTAATGGGGGCTCTTTCCGACCGCATCGGCCGCCGCCCGCTACTGGCGCTGTTTTCCTTGCTGGCCCTAACTACGGCATACCCTGCGCTCGCCTGGCTGGTGGGGCACCCGAGCTTCCCCCGCCTGCTCGCCGTGGCGCTGTGGTTCTCCACCATTTTCGGCGGCTATAACGGAGCCATGGTCGTGTTCCTGACGGAAATCATGCCGGCGCACGTGCGCGCTTCGGCGTTTTCGCTCGCCTACAGCCTGGCAGCGGGGATATTCGGCGGCTTTACGCCCGCGGTATCCACCTACCTGATTCACCGCTCGGGCAACCCGGCCATGCCAGGCGCCTGGCTGGCGCTGGCGGGCGCGATGGGCCTGACGGCTACAACGCTGCTTTCACCCTCACTGCTCAGACACGGAGCGCTCGGCAAGCTCACCGAAAAGCGGTAGCGAATAGACCTCGTTGTGCGCCGCTTTCACCATCATGAAAATGGACATGATCAGCAGCGCCGCCCCAATCAACCCATGCAGCGGAAAGTGCCGCAGTTCGCTGGAGAGGGGTTGCACCACCCAGTCGTTCAGCAGCCAGGCGACGAACAGGTAGAGGCCCTGAAATGCGTGGAAGCGAACGGCACGATTGCCGCGAAACCGCCGCGCCGCCAGGACCAGGATGGCGGCCACCCAACCCAGCCCCGGAAGATAGCAGCAAATGGCGGCCGTGCGGGGCGAAATGGACTCCAGCGCCTCGCCCGGTCCCGCGCCGGCATACGGGACATTCAACGGCTGGCGTGCGCCGCAGTTGCCGCAGTACGCGTCGCGCGCGTCTACCTGCTTTCCGCATTGGCTGCAAAATGGCATGTCGGGTTCCAGGAAGCTAGCCAGGGCAGGGAAAAGCCCCTGTCCCACACCGCCCCACATAAGTAGATACGTTATGCGGTTTGTGAAGGTTCAGGCAACCACCGGGGGCGAGTTTGGACAGGCACTGCACTGAGATCCCAGGTTTTCCTTCTACCACCCCTTGACACCCGCCCTTCCCACTGATATTGTTCCCCCCAATTTTCGTTTTTCCGTGCGGTAGAAGTTAGGGCCACGGCGGGCCGTGCGGGGTCTTTCACAACCCAGCCAGGGACTTTTCGCGAGAAGAGAGGCTCGAGTATGTCATTCAGGCTTTCTACGTCGGCGGCAGCATATTGGATCTTGACGGGTGCGGCTGCATTCGCGCAGTCGAACCAGGGGACGATTACCGGAACTATTGCCGATCCCGCGGGCGCGGTGATCGCCGGCGCCACCATCGAGGTCAGAAATGCGGACACCGGTGTCGTCTATCAGGGCGGCAGCTCGAACACAGGAAATTACGTGATTCCGGTTCCGGCGGGCACCTACCAGATTACGGTGAGCGTGCCTGGGTTCAAAAGATTTGTGGAATCGAACGTCCAGGTCGTGGTGGCTACGGATACCCGCAAAGACATCACGCTTGCCATCGGCGAGGCTAGTGAGGCGGTAACAGTGGCCGACACGGCCCCTTTGCTCAAAACCGAAAGCGGGGAGATGAGCCATCTGGTCGAGGTGAATGAGGTGGATCAAATCCCCCTCCTCACAGTCGCGGGCGGTGGTTATGCCGGAGCCACCCAGATGGGCAATATCCGCAACCCGCTGCAAACCTCGCTCCTTCTTCCCGGCGTAGCGTTTGCCAACGACATGGAACTAGTCGTGAACGGATTGCCCAGTAACAGTGAAACCATCCGCATCGAAGGTCAGGACTCCACCGGGACCCTCTGGAAGGTCTACCAGCAGCGCAGCCAAACGATGGGCGTGGATGCTGTCCAGGAAGTGAACGTCCAGACCAGCAATTTTGCGGCGGAGTACGGCCAGGCCGGCGGCGGCTACTTCAACTTCACCATGAAGTCCGGCACGAATCAACTCCATGGCAGCGCCTATGACTATTTTGTGAATGAGGCGCTGAATGCCGGATTGCCCTTCACGGATGCGGGCGCAGTCAATCCGACTAAAGAGGGCCAGCACATCCGCAATGCGAACCGCAAGAACGATTTTGGCGGCACCATCGGCGGCCCGATCCGCATTCCCAAAATCTACAACGGTAAGGACCGGAGCTTCTTCTTTTTCAACTTCGAACAGTACCGCCAATCCTTGTCGGTAGGCAACGGCGTGATGAGCGTTCCCACACAAGCGTACCGGAACGGCAACTTCGGCACCGCGGGATGTTTGAATTTCAACGGCGCCACGAACACTTGCAACGGAGGTAACACTCCTCTGACGAATGGCGGCGCGCCGGTGGTGGATTCCGCCGGCCAGGCCCTCACATACGGCGAGATATTCGACCCCGCAACCACCCACATCGTAAACGGATATAACGTGCGTACTCCGTTTCCCAACAACACCATTCCGCTTAGCCGCTTCGACCCTACGGCACTGATGATTCAAAACATGCTTCCGCTCCCCAACGCTCCCGGGATTATCAACAACTTCATCATTCCCGATTACCTCAACTGGACGCACACCACGGATTATTCCTGGAAAATCGATCATTCGCTGAGCCCGACGGCCAAACTCTCCTGGTATCTGTCGCGCTATGGCTGGAACTCGCCCAATGCTACCGGTGTTCCCGGACCGTTCTCGGGCCAAGCGGCCACCGGCTACCGGAACCTGACTACTCGCGTGAACTTCGATTACACCGTCAAGCCCACATTGCTCTTCCATTTAGGCATCGGTTACCTCCACCAGTTTGAGCCGACTATTCCACAGAAGTTCGACGAAAGTTCCCTCGGCATGCACGGATACTACGACGAGACCCTCTTCCCCACCATATTCGGAATGGGCCAATCGACGTCTGGCGGATGGGCCTGCTCCTCAAGCGGAGCTCCCTGTGGCGCTACGACCCTTTTTGGCAATACCAACGGTGTCGGGGGAGCGTTTGAGACGCGTCTCTATGAAGAGAAAAGCACAGGCAACACCAGCCTCACCTGGGTACACGGAAACCATATTTACAAATTCGGCGGAGAAACTACCATCGAGGGATACCCCAATAAAAGCCATTGGCGCGCCAACGGCACCTTCATTTTCTCCAATGCCGAAACGGCCGACCCATGGCAAAACGGCCAGCCGATGAACTTTACCAATGGTACCGGTTTCAATTACGCCAGCTTTCTATTGGGCACGCCGGATTCGTTTCAGCTCAGTCCCATAGCGAATACCAAGCTCGGGAATCACTTCTTTGGCTTATACGCGCAGGATAGTTGGAAGGTCACTCGCAAATTCACGCTGGATTATGGCCTGCGGTACGATTACCAAACCTATCTGAACGAGCAGTACAACCGCATGCAGGAAGTCTCCTGGAGCACGCCCAATCCGGCTGTGGGAGGACTGTTGGGCACGGGCATTTATCAAGGCGCCGGCCCTGGCGCGCACTGCAATTGCCAGTTCTCCCATGTCTACCCTTACGCTTTCGGACCGCGCCTGGGAGCGGCTTACCAGATCAACCCGAAGACCGTGCTGCGCGCCGGAGCCGGCGTGATGTATGGAACCACGCAGACCCCTCAGGGCCTATCCTATGGCGTCGCAGACTATTACACATTCAACTCATTGGGCTACGGCATTACCCCAATGCCGCTGGGGCTTTCGGGACCAAATCCGGACCCGAATCTCACATTCCCCAATTTCAGTCCTGGAAAATATCCGACCGCCAGCGGCGGCCTCCTGCCCCCGTCAAATCCGAACATCTACTTCTCTCCAGAGGCGCGCCCTCCCCGCATCATGCAGTGGAGTATTGGCGTCCAGCGCGAAGTGCAAAAGGACATAGTTTTGGAAGTCACTTACGTAGGCAATCGTGAGGTCTGGGGCGCCGCGCCCGGCCTCGATCAGATCAACTCCAATAGTCTTACCCCTGCCATCCTCGCCGCTCACGGCCTCAACATCGCCAATCCCGCAACCCAGAAATTGCTCACAAGTTTGCTCAGTTCTCCGCAAGCGGCCGCCGCGGGGTTTTACCCGGCCTATGCGGGCATGCCGCTCACCCAGACCGTCGCCCAGGATCTCCGCCCTGCGCCGCAGTTCACCCTCCCTACCGCCGAGGATCTCGGCCCACCTATCGGTAAGACTTGGTATGACTCGCTGCAGTCCAAAGTGACTAAGCGGCTCTCCCATGGTTTGTCGGTACAGGGCTCGTTTGTTTGGTCCAAGGGGTTGGTCAATGGTACAGGGGCCGAAGCCGGCAACATCACTACTCTCGCCGGCATCCCCATTTATAACGACATTTACAACTACGGCATCAACAAGCAGCTCAACCAATTGGTCCGGCCGGACGCGGCGGTCATTTCCGGCACTTATACCACCCCCAAGATCGCTTCCGCTGACAGCGGCGGCATGAAAGCGCTCTCGCAGGTAGTTCGGGATTGGCAGATCGGGTGGGTGCTTCGCTACCAGAATGGCGCCCTCATTCAGGCTCCCTATTCTAATAACCAACTCAACCAGCAACTGGAGCGGGCAAGCCCCACATTCTGGAACCGTGTCCCCGGCGCGAATCCCCTGCTGGTGAATCCGAATTGCGGGTGCTTCAATCCGCAAACTACGCTGGTGCTGAATCCCGCCGCATGGACGGACGCTCCCGGCGGCACCTTCGGAACATCCGCTCCGTTTTACGACAACTACCGCTGGCAGCGCCAGCCGGCTGAGTCCGTGAGCTTCGGCCGGAATTTCCGGTTCGGCAAGGAAGGCAGATTTAATTTCTACATCCGTGCCGAGTTCCAGAACATCTTCAATCGGCTCTTCCTCTCGCCGCCGTTGGCGGGCAGCAACAGCCCGGCCAATCCGACCGCGAACGCCAATCCGGCCAGTTCACCTACCGTAGTTGGAGGAGTGTATACCTACGGCTACGGCTATATACCAACGCTTAATGGAGCGGGCGCTCAGCCGCGTTCGGGCCAGATCGTCGGCCGCTTTACGTTTTAATGGACTGCGCCGGCGAACCAGTTCCGGAATGCCGTCCCCTGCGGCGTTAGCGCGCCATCGAGAGTGTATTTGCCGAAGTGGGAAGCGTCGCGGCCGTGGTCGTCCCGCTTGCCGGGCTGGTCGTACAGCACCCAGTCGAAAAGATAATCGACACCGTTTTCGAGCGCCGCGTTCACCAGCGCTTCCATCCGCGCGGCGGTGCGGTGCTGATCCCAATATTCGCCGAATTCGCCGATAATAAAGCGCGCCGAAAGGTGTTGTTTGTCCGCGAAGTCCCTCAGAACGTGCATGCCCGACGCCATGCTTTTCGCCATCGTGGCGGCATCGTAATCCCAACCGATCGACGCCCAGCAGCTGTACGAAAAGTAATCGACGCTGGCCAGTTTCGCGCCCACTTCCACCAGCCCCGAAGGTTTTCCTACATAGCCCGGAACGATCGTGAACTCGAACGCGCTCAAGACTTCTCCGGGATACCCCAATTTGCGGGCCTCGTCCCGCCCCTGGCGTACGCCATCGAGGCGCGCTTGATAATACTCGCGGCAGGCAGCCCAATTGCCGCCGCAGTCATTCTCAAATTCCCAATTGGAAACAATCTTGCGCCCCGGCGTCTTTGCCAGCTCGATCGCGAACCGGCGAAATTCGTCCCGCGTGGCTGCCAGTTGCCGCGCATCCAGCCGTCCGTTCTTGTACTTGCCATAAGACGCAGTGTCATAAGCCGTCAGCATCACGACTGGAAACGCCGCCACGAAAGCGCGGTAATCCGCCCGCCGGACCTTGACATCCAGTGGCGAATTATCCCGTGCGTCCGCGGGATCCCAAAGCGCTCCCGGACCAATGTAAACCCGCACGACGCGATCCGCGCCCAGCCGTTTCACGTCGGACGCAGCCTGCTCGAGCGCGCCGGCCGGAGTTTGCCGCAATTGTCCCCACACGTAAATCCCCACGTGCTGCCGGTACTCGGCCGGGGTCGCGCCGGCCAGCCGAAAAATTACGAGAGCCGCGGCTGCCAGGGAGCGGTTCATGAGACCAGCCCGAATCACCGCTTCGGCGTGAGCCGCATCAGCCTTCCAGTGGTGCTCAGCAGGTAAATGGCGCCGTCGGCCCCCTGGCGTATATCACGGATGCGCTGCTTCTGGTCGAGCAGCAACCGCTCCTCGGCCGTGACCCGGTCGCCCTGCAAAACCAGCCGCACCAGGCACTGCGCCTCCAGTCCTCCGATGAACAGGTTGCCCTTCCATTCCGGAAACAGCTCGCCCGTATAAAACAGCATGCCCGAAGGCGCGATGTCCGGCACCCAGAAATAGGCCGGCTCTTCCACGCCCTTCATGGAATGCGCGCCGTTGCCCACAGGCACGTTCTTGCGGCCGTCCGTGCGGTACGCATCGTACTGCACTCCATAAGAAACATCGGGCCAGCCGTAATCCTTTCCGGCGCGAATGATGTTGATCTCGTCGCCGCCTTGCGGGCCGTGGTCGGTCACCCACAATTGGCCGGTCGCCGGGTTAATCGCTGCGCCCTCCGGGTCGCGCAGGCCGTGCGCGAACGTCGCCGGCGGCACGGTCGGGCGGCTCAGCCACGGATTGTCTTTGGGAATCGAGCCATCCCGGTTGATGCGCAGCACACGCCCGGAAAAATTGCGGCGAATATCGGGGTTCTCGGTGAAATCGTGCTCCACGCCGTCCAGGTCGGAATCGTAGAAGCGGAAGCGGTCGGCGCCCGTAACGTAGAGCGTGCCATCCGGCGCCAGCACCACCCGGCGCTCCGCTCCTTCCGCCAGCGTGTGCACATCTTCAAGGCGCCGGTTGTCCTCGCTCAGCCGCGCCGTGGCCACGCGCTCCATGCCCAAATCCATCGTGCGGCGCTCGGCCAGCGGCTTGCTCCAGACCTTCTGATAGAAGAATTCGTTCGGCCAGATGGCGGGCTCCTCGCCGCGCGGCGGGGCGAAATAGGTGAAGTAGAGCCGGCGATTCCGGGCAAAATCGGGATCGAGCAAAATGTCGTGCAGTCCCTGGGCCGCCACCACTTTCACGCCGGGCACGCCCTCAATCGGAGCCATCACCACGCCATCCCGCCGCACGATGCGCATGGTTCCGGCGCTTTCGGTCACCAGAAAATTCCCGTCCGGCAGAAACGCCATCGACCACGGCGAACTCAGCCGGGTCGTGATCGTCTCGACGTTCACCGGGGGCGAAGGCCTGGCCGGTGGTGGCGCATCCGTCTGGCCTCGAAAAGCCGGTTTGGGCTTGTCTCCGTGGAAAGCGAACGCAGACTGCGCGCAGGCTGCTGGCGCAAGCAGCAGGCTGATCGAGGCCACTCGAAACGCGAACGTCTTCATATGAGGCTAATCATACGTGAACCGCCCTCCCGAGGCTACGGCAAGCTCTCCCAAACTACCGGCCGGTTCCCCTTCCGCCATTCCTCCGCCAACCCCTGATACCGCGCTTCCACCAGCGCCCGCTTTAGCTTCAGTGTCGGCGTCAGCATCCCGTTTGCCACGCTCCATGGCCCGTCGGCAATTCCCAAAAATGCCACGCGCTCGTGCGGATCGAGATCGCGGTTGGTCTCCTCCAGTACGGCCGCCAGGGAATTTTCGAGCGCCGCCCTTTCGCGCGGATCGTGGCAGCGAACGCGCGCTGCGTCCGAAATTAATACCACCGCGAACGGATTCGCCATTCCCGCCCCCATCACGCAGCAGGCGTCCACATTCGGATCGAGCGCCAGCTTGTTTTCGATCGGCGCCGGCGCGACATACTTCCCTTTGCTGGTCTTGAACTGCTCCTTAATCCGGCCCACGATTTTGAGCTGCCCATCGGAGGCGATCTCGCATACGTCTCCGGTATGAAAAAAGCCGTCCTCCAGAAACGAGGCGCGCGTGCCCTCGGGATCTTTGTAATACCCCAGCATGTTCATCGGGCTTTTGATCTGTAATTCGCTCTGCTGGCCGAGCCGGGCTTCCACGCCCGGCAGGGCCGCGCCCACCCAGCCCGCGCGCACTGTGCCGCTCGCCGGCAGATGCGTAATCAGCGTCTCGGTCATGCCGTAACCTTCCGCCAGGTTCAGTCCCAGCTCGCGATACCAGCGGAGAGTCTCGGGCGGCAGCGGAGCGGACCCGCACGCCGCGTACCGCACCGTCTCGAGTCCCAGCGCCCGCAGAATGCGCCGTTTCACCATTCTGCTCACCACCGGAATGCGGAACAGCGTCTTCAGCCGCCGCTCGGACATCCTGGCGAAAACGTTCTGCTGAAATTTCAACAGCAGGCGCGGCACGCTCATAAACAGCGTGGGCCGCGCGCGCTGCAGGTCCTTCACAAATGTATCCACGCCTTCGCTAAAATAGACGTGCAGCCCCACCGTGATCGCCAGCAACTCCACCCCCACGCGCTCCACGATATGGGCCAGCGGCAGGTAGGAGAGCACGCGGTCGTCGGCGCGCAGCCCCACAAACTCCGCCAGGACCTTTGCGTTGAAACTGAATGCCGCAAACGTGTGCATCACGCCCTTGGGAGTGCCGGTGGTGCCGGAAGTGTAAATGATTGTTGCCAGATCGTCCGCGGAGCGCGCAGGCGACCCGGCAAGCGGCAGTGTGCTTTCGCAAAGCGCCTCCCACGACAGGATGCCGTCCCCGGCAGCGCCGGGAAATCCCACCCGGCAGACGTCGGGCGGCAACCCCTCGGCGAGTTCTTTGCTCTCCGCCGCCCCGATAAAGCAGGCGATGGCCCCGCTGTGCTCCAGAATCTGCCGGATCGAATGCGGCTGCAGCGAAGGATATACCGGAACCGATACGTGGCCAGACATCCAGACGGCCAGATCCGCCAGGATCCACCACGCGCAGTTTTTGGACAGAATCGCCACGCGCGAACCTGGTGGCCAGTTCCGCGCCTTCAGCCATCCCGCCACGCGCCGGGATTCGTCCACTGCTTCCGCCCATGTCCATTCCCGCACTTTCCCCCCGCCATAGGGTTGGCTGAGGAAAGTCTCCGTGGCCCTTTCCCGCTCCCATCGGTAAACCCGTTCCAGCGGGAGATCGCTTTGACCGGCAAATTCCACTTGCGTTTCTATTTTACCCATCGGTAAGATATCAAGTGCGCCCGCCGTGTCCATGGTATCCAAAAACGGGAGTTCCTCCCGGCCGCACTGGAAGGCTTTCGCCGACCGGCGCCGCGACCCGGCCAGCAAGCGCGAAGCGGTCCTCAAAACAGCGGCCGAGCTGTTTCTGGAAAAAGGCTACGGGCGCACCTGTCTGAACGACGTGGCCGAACGGCTGAACATTACCAAACCGGCCCTTTATCATTACTTTCGTAATAAGGAAGGCATCCTGCTCGAGTGTTACCGCGTGGGCGCGGGCCTGATAGAAGAGATTCTGAACGATATCGCCTCGCACTGCGGAACGGGCCTTGAAAAAGTCGAAGCCTTCATCTATTCCTACGCGAACGTGATGACCGTGAATTTCGGCCGCTGCGTGATGCGGCTGGATGAAGCCGAGCTTTCGCCGGAAGCATTGGCCGAAGTCCGCGGCTATAAGCGAAAAATCGATCGCCGCCTGCGCTCCTTTATTCAGGAAGGCATCGCGGACGGCTCCATTACGCCGTGCGACGCCAAGCTCGCGGCCTTCTCCATCGCCGGCGCATTGAATTGGATTTGCCACTGGTACGAACCGGCGGGTTCTCTGCCGCCGGAAGAAATTGCGGCGCAGTTTGCGCGCACGCTGACGCGCGGCTTAGCCGCCACGGGAGCAACGAAATGATCGCTGAAACGGTTTTTGCGGCGGACGCTCCGGCGCCCGCCAAAACGTCCCCCGTTCTCATTCGCAAGGTGGGCGTGCTGGGCGCGGGCACCATGGGGTCGCGCATCGCTGCGCATTTCGCCAACGCGGGCCTGCCGGTGGTTTTGCTCGATATCGTTTCGCCGCGGGGGCCGCGCGGCGCGGTTGCCGCTCAGGCGCTCGAAGCGTTGAAAAAGAGCAAGCCGGCCGCATTTTACGAACCGGGCGCGGCGGCCCGCATCGTCACCGGCAATTTCGATGACGATGCCGCCCTGCTCGCCGATTGCGATTGGGTCGTCGAGGCGGTCACCGAAAATCTCGCCATCAAGCAGGCGCTGCTCGAAAAAATCGAGCCGCGCCTCAAAGCGGACGCCATATTGACCACCAACACCAGCGGCCTGCCGGTCGCCTCGATCGCCGCCAAGCTTCCCGAAGCGCGCCGCCGCCGCTGGTTCGGAACGCATTTCTTCAATCCGCCGCGCTACATGCGCCTGGTCGAACTCATCCCCACCAGCGAAGCCGATCCGCGGGTTATGGAGGCGGTGAGCCAGTTCGCCGATGTCCGCCTCGGCAAGGAAGTCGTGCCCGCGCGCGATACGCCGAATTTCATCGCCAACCGCATCGGCGTGTTCGTCATGCTGCAAGCCGTCAAGCTGATGCAGAGCGAAGATTTGACCGTCGAAGAAGTGGACGCGCTCACCGGCACCGCCATCGGCTGGCCGCGCACCGGCACTTTCCGCCTCGCCGATCTGGTCGGCCTCGATGTGCTCGCTAACGTGGCCGCCAATTTCGCGCAGTCCCGCGGCGAGGCCGTGGCCTTGCCCCCATTCGTCCAAACCATGCTCGAACGCCGTTGGCTCGGCGACAAGACGAAACAGGGTTTCTACAAAAAGGTGCGCGACGAAAAGGGCGAGGAGGTGCGGCTGGCGCTCGACTGGAAGACTTTGGAATACCACCCCGCCGCCCGGCCGAAATTCCCCTCGCTCGAGATGGCGAAGAACGCCGGATCCATGCCGGACCGGCTGGCACAACTGCTCGGCGGCGATCCCCGCAAGGATAAAGCCGTGCGCTTCCACTGGAAGCTGCTTACCGCGCTCTGGAACTACGCCGCCGATTGCCTCCCCGAAATTGCCGATAACGTTTCCAGCGTGGACCGCGCCATGCGCGCCGGCTTCAATTGGGAGATGGGGCCGTTCCAGTTGTGGGATGCCGCCGGAGTGCGCGCCACAATCGAGCGGATGAAGGCCGCTGGATCTGCGATGAGCGCGCCAGTCAGCGCCAATGCCGAAATCCTGCTCAACTCCGGTGCCGATTCCTGGTATCGCAATCATGGAAAGGAATGCTTCGACCTCGCCAGTCGCGCCTATAAGCCGGTGCCCGAAGCGGAAGGCGCGGCGCGCGTGGCCAGTTTCCGCGCCTCTCACGGCGTGGTAAAGCACAACCCCGGCGCATCTCTGGTCGATTTGGGAGATGGCATCGCCTGCCTCGAGCTGCATTCGCTCAAGGACGCCATCGGCGAAGACGTGGTCCGCATGCTCACCGAGACGCTCCGTCCCGAAAGCGATGCGGTGCGCAACTTTACGGCTTTTGTCATCGGCGGCGATGCCGGCAATTTCTCCGTAGGCGCCAACCTCATGCAGCTCCTTCTGGCCGTGCAGGAACAGGAATGGGACGAAGTGGATCTGATGATTCGCGCGTTCCAGCGCATGACGGCCGCCATCAAATTCTGCCCGCGGCCTGTAGTGGTCGCGCCATTCGGTATGTGCCTTGGCGGCGGCGCCGAAATCGCCCTGCACGGCGCGCGGCGGCAGGCGCACGCGGAAACGTATCTGGGCCTGGTGGAAACGGGAGTCGGGCTGCTGCCCGCGGGCGGCGGGTGCAAGGAAATGACGCTGCGCGCCATCGAAGCCGCGGCCAAGCTCCAGGACAACGGGCGCAACGATTCGGTGGAACTCATGGACGCCATGAAACGCGCCTTCGAATCCATCGCCATGGCCAAGGTTTCCACTTCGGCCGCCGAAGCGCGCCAGTTGGGTTATCTGAGCGCGGCGGACGGCATCACCATGAACCGCGACCGGCTGCTCACCGACGCCAAGGAAGTGGCGCGCGGCCTCGCCAAGGCCGGTTATGCGCCGCCGCTGCCGCGGACTGATATTCCCGCGCCCGGCGCGAATCTGCTCGCGGGAATGAAGCTCGCGGTCCACACCATGCGCGAAGGGCAGTTCATCAGCGATCATGATGCGAAGGTCGCAAACAAAGTAGCGTGCGTGCTGTGCGGCGGTGATATCACTCCGGGCGCCCCGGTCAGCGAGCAATACCTGCTCGATCTGGAGCGCGAAGGGTTTCTGTCGCTGTGCGGCGAAAAGAAAACCCAGGAGCGGATTGCCTTCACGCTGAAAACCGGCAAGCCGCTGAGGAACTAGATAATGAAAGAAGCGGTCATCGTAAGCGCCGTTCGCACGGCGGTCGGCAAGGCGCCGAAAGGGACCCTGCGCGCCACCCGCCCGGACGATCTTGGCGCATTCGCCATCCAGGGGGCGCTCGAGCGCGTTCCCAATCTCGATAAAAAAGAAATCGAAGACGTAATCATCGGTTGCGCGATGCCGGAAGGCGAGCAGGGCATGAACGTTGCGCGCATCTGTGCGCTCCGCGCGGGCGTGCCTATCGAAGCGGCGGCTATGACCATCAACCGCTTCTGCGCCTCCGGGCTGCAATCCATCGCTCTGGCCGCGGAGCGGATTCGCGCCGGCAGCGCCGATGTGATCGTGGCGGGAGGTACCGAATCCATGTCCCTGGTGCCCATGGGCGGGAACAAACTTTCGATCAATCCGGCGCTCATGGAAAGCTACCCGGATTCTTATTTGCCCATGGGCTTGACCGCTGAACGTGTCGCGCGGCACTACGGCATTTCGCGCGAAGAGGCGGACCAGTTCGCTCTCGCCAGCCACCAGAAAGCCCTGGCCGCGCAGGCGGCAGGCAAATTCACCCAAGAGATCGTGCCTGTGCCGGTCGCCTTTTTCGCCTTAAACGGCAAGACCAAACCGGAAAAAAAAGAAATCGACTTCCGCGCCGACGAAGGCCCGCGCGCCGATACGTCGTTAGAAGCGCTCGCAAAGCTGAAACCCGTGTTTCACGCCAAGGGCACTGTTACCGCGGGCAACTCGTCACAGATGTCCGATGGCGCGGCGGCCGCGGTGGTGATGTCGGACGAACGCGCCAAAGCGCTCGGCCTCAAGCCGCTCGCCCGCTTCGTTTCCTACGCCTATTCGGGCTGCTTGCCGGAGGAAATGGGCATCGGCCCGGTCTACGCGGTTCCCAAAGCGCTGAAGCTGGCGGGACTGAAGCTGGCGGATATTGCCGTAATCGAACTGAACGAAGCCTTTGCCGCGCAATCGCTGGCCGTGATCGAAACCTTGGGACTCGATCCTGCCAAAGTGAACGTAAACGGCGGCGCCATCGCGCTGGGGCATCCTCTGGGCTGCACCGGCGCGAAACTGACGGCCACGCTGCTCGGCGAATTGAAGCGCCGCCACGCACGGTATGGCATGGTCACCATGTGCGTGGGCGGCGGCATGGGGGCCGCGGGCATTTTCGAAAACCTCGAGTGAGGGAGGGCAATCCATGGAAGCGACCAAAACCGTGACAACAGCGGCGGCTGCCCCGGGCGGCGGCTTTCTTGTCGAAGAGCGCAAACCCCAAGAGGTCTTCACTCCCGAAGATCTTTCCGAAGAGCAGCGGCAAATTGCCAAAACCGCGGCCGAATTCACCCTGAAGGAAGTGCTGCCGCGGGCGGCCGAAATCGAAGCCAAAAACTTCGCTGTCACCCGCGGCCTGCTGCGCAAGGCCGGCGAGCTGGGCCTGATGGCCGCCGATATCCCCGAAGCCTACGGCGGCCTGGAACTCGACAAGGTCACTTCGGCCGTAATCGCCGAATCCATGTCTATGCTGGGCAGCTTTTCGGTGGCCTTCAGCGGCCACACCGGCATCGGCACCCTGCCCATCGTTTGGTACGGCACCGAAGAACAGAAGCGCAAATATCTGCCGAAACTCGCCACCGGCGAATGGATCGGCGCCTACGCCCTGTCCGAATCCTCTTCCGGTTCCGACGCGCTGAACTGCCGCACCCGCGCCGCGCTCTCTCCCGATGGCAAGCACTGGGTGCTCAACGGCGAAAAAATGTGGATCACCAATAGCGGTTTCGCCGACCTGTTCACCGTCTTCGCCAAAGTCGATGGCGAAAAATTTTCGGCGTTTCTGGTGGAGCGCAACACGCCCGGATTTTCCGTCGGGCATGAAGAACACAAGCTCGGCATTCGCGGCTCTTCCACCTGCCCGCTGATTCTGGCCGATTGCCAAATTCCCGTCGAAAACCTGCTGGGCGAAATCGGCAAGGGCCACCACATCGCCTTCAACATTTTGAATATCGGCCGCTTCAAGCTGGGGGCGGCCTGCGTGGGCGCGGCGCGCAACAGCCTGCAAAACGGCATTCAATACGCCAAGGAGCGCAAAGCGTTCGGCAAATCGATTGCGGAGTTTGGCCTGATTCAGGAAAAGATCGCCGAATGCGCCGCGGGCATCTATGCGGGCGAATCGCTCGCCTACCGCACCATCGGCATGATCGACGCCGCGCTCGCCGCGCTCGATACGAAGACCTCGCGCGACATCCAGAAGCGCATTGAAGAGTACGCGGTCGAGTGCTCCATCCTCAAAGTCTGGGGATCGGAAATGCTGGACATGGTGGTCGATCACGTGCTCCAGATTTTCGGCGGCTACGGTTACGTGGAAGAGTACCCCGCCGAGCGTGCCTACCGCGATTCGCGCATCAATCGCATCTTCGAAGGGACCAACGAAATCAACCGGCTGATTATCGCCGGCTTTCTCATGAAGCGCGCCATGGCGGGACAACTGCCGCTCCTGGGAGCCATCCAGAAACTGATGGACGAAGTGATGTCCGGTTCCATCCAGGCTGAAGAACGCGAAGGCCCGCTGGCCGGCGAGCATCGCCTCCTTTCCAGCGCGAAGAAGCTGTCGCTGTTTGCCGCCGGAGTCGCCTCGCAAAAATACATGCAGGCCTTGGCCGATCAGCAGGAAGTCATGGCCGCGCTCGCCGATTGCATCATCGAAGTCTACGCCATGGAATCGTGCCTGCTCCGCGCCGAGAAACTGCGCGCCGCCCAAGGCGCCGCCGCCCGCCAGGCGATTGCCCCGGCAATTCAAATGACGAGGTTCTACGCGGCCAAAGCCATCGAGCGCGTCGAACTGGCGGCGCGCAAAGTCATCGCGGCCGCGAGTGAAGGCGATATGCTGCGCACCCAGCTCGCCATCCTCCGCCGGCTCTCGAAATATGAACCGGCCGATACCATCGGCCTAGGCCGCGAGATCGCTCGCCACATGCTGGCTGCGGGCCGGTACGCCCTGTGAACCACGAAGTCTGGAACCAGCCGCCGCCGCTAGTTGATTACAACCTGTTCACCAGCGACCGCGCGCTGCGCGAAGCGGTCGCGCGCGAAGGCGCGGGCTGGGCATGCGGCGCGCTCGAAGACTTCGGCCGCCGTCTGGGTACGGCCGAACTGATGGAATGGGCGCTCGAAGCTAACCAGAATCCGCCGATCCTCCACACGCATGATCGCCAGGGGCGCCGCCGCGATGAAGTTGTGTTCCATCCGGCATGGCACCATCTGATGCGCCTTTCGGTGGCGCAGGGAATCCACAATCTGCCGTGGGCGCGGCCGCAACCGGGGGCGCACGTGGCCCGCGCCGCTCTCGCCATGCTCGCTTTGGAAAATGAAGCAGGCCATGTCTGCCCGATTTCCATGACATATTCCGCCGTTCCTGTTTTGCGCCTGGATCGCATGCTGGCCGCCGAATGGGAGCCGCGCATCCATTCCTCCACCTACGATTTCTCCTTCCGCCCCGCCGATCAGAAGCACGGCGCGCTCGTCGGCATGGCCATGACCGAAAAGCAGGGCGGCTCCGACGTGCGCGCCAACACCACGCGCGCCCAGCCGATCGGCAACCGCGAGTATCTGCTCGACGGCCACAAATGGTTCTGCTCGGCCCCGATGAACGACGCCTTTGTGGTGCTCGCGCAAGCGCCCGCCGGCCTTTCCTGTTTTTTCCTGCCGCGGTGGAAACCGGACGGCCAGCTCAACGGCTTTCACCTCCAGCGCCTCAAAAACAAACTGGGCAACCGCTCCAATGCTTCAAGCGAGGTCGAGTTCCGTTCCGCGTGGGCGCGCCTCATCGGCGAGGAAGGCCGCGGCGTGCCCACCATCATCGATATGGTGCGGCACACCCGCCTCGATTGCACCCTGGGTTCGGCCGCTTTGATGCGCCGCGCGCTCGTCGAAGCGATTCATCATTGCCGCTACCGCCACACTTTCGGGCGCCCCCTGATCGAGCACGCGCTCATGCGCAACGTGCTCGCCGACCTGGCCGTCGAATCGGAAGCGGCCTCGCTCCTCGCCCTCCGTGCCGCCCGTGCCTTCGATGAAAACGACCGGCCGTTTGCCCGCCTGGTTGTCGCCATCGGCAAATACTGGACGTCGAAACGCGCTTCCGCCCACGTGGCCGAAGCGCTCGAATGCCTCGGCGGCAACGGTTACGTGGAAGATTCCGGCATGCCTCGCCTCTACCGCGAAGCTCCGCTCAATTCCATTTGGGAAGGCTCGGGAAACGTGATCGTGCTCGATGCCCTGCGCGCCATCAAGAAGGAACCGGAGTCGCTCGACCGCGTGATGGCCGAAATCCTATCGGGGCGCGACCCGCGCATTGAGAAATTCGCCGCACGCATCGGGACGAGTTCCTCCGAAATAGAAGGCCGCCGCCTGGTGGAACGTCTGGCGCTGGCGCTCCAAGCCTCGCTCCTGGTCCGCTTCAGCCCGGCCGCGGTAGCCGACGCCTTCTGCGCCTCCCGCCTGGAACCCGATTTCGGCGGCGCCTTCGGTACACTGCCCAAGGGCGTCGCCATGGAAGAGGTAATCGCAGCGGCATTCGAAGGCTAAGGACAGGGCTTTGGCCCCGCGCCAATCCAGTCCAGTTCCAGGTGAGCCATCCGCTGAAATTCGGGATCTCCGGTAACCAGAGCGCAATTGTGCTTCAAAGCGAGTGCGGCCGCAAAGGCGTCTGCATAGGCAATGGGGAACCGGGCTTTGAGCGATGCCGCATTCCAAACGTCCGGGTAGGCCGGCGTTTCAATAGTGACCGGCAGCGTTCCCGACAATTTCCGCCATTGTTCGGCAATTTCCTCGCTCCGGCTCTTCCAGAGAAAATAGTAAACCTCGCCCACGTTGATGGCGCTCATCAGCAGCCGAGCCTTGCCGGCTTCGGCTTCCGCCAGGAGCCCGTCTAGGCGATCGCAGGCTGGCTGGCGGGCGTTCATCCACTCCAGAATCGCCCACGAATCAAGCGCGCGAGTCTTCAAGCTTCCGTTCCCGCTTGCGGAAAGCCGCAAACTGTTTCATCACATCTTTGCCAGCCGCGGCGCCCCTCAGTTTTTTCCATGCCGGCTCTTTCGAAAGCACGATTTCCTGGCCCCGTACTTCGAGCGTGAGCTTAGCGCCTTCCGAAAGATTAAGCTGGTCGCGAACTGCTTTGGGGATGGCGATCTGCCCCTTGGAGGATAGTGTAACCCGCTCCATAGAAGCATCTTACCATGGGTAAGACCACCGCAAGCGGGTAACTGGGTCTCCACTCCAAACCGCGGCCAAAATCTCGGGCCGGTCCAAGAACGCTCCTGAGTTGGTAAAAGCCTTGACAGCGACACAGTCGAGCGTTACCGGATAACCCGCACTTCGAATCGCAGCGGCCTGATTGTCGAAAAGAAAGGCTCCAGCCCACGCTCCGGCCTGGGTCCAACAGTATATAATCGCCTCACTGCGAGGTCCCATGTACCAGCCTCGGTTTGCCGCCCCCCTTCCCGCGGCCCTTCTTCTCTGCGGAACGGCCGTAGCTCAGTGGGTGAACGTTCCCAAAGGCTCGATTCCGCGCACGCCCGATGGGAAACCCAATCTCGCCGCGCCCGCTCCCAAGCTGCCAGATGGCAAGCCCGATCTTTCCGGCGTCTGGGAGCCCAACGGCAATAAATACGTGCGCGACATCGCCGCCGATCTCAAACCCGGCGACGTCCCCTTCCAGCCCTGGGCCAAGGCGCTTTATGAGCAGCGCATCGATGGCTCGCACTCCCGCGAAGATCCCGACGCCAATTGCCTCCCGCAGGGCGTTCCCAAAATCAACGCCGCGCCCGCGCCCTGGCGCATCGTGCAAACGCCTGGCTATATCGTGATCGTGTACGAAGCCTTCAATCTATGGCGGCAGGTTTTCCTCGATGGCCGCCGTCCCGCCCCTGACCCCAATCCCACCTGGATGGGCTATTCCACGGGCAAGTGGGAAGGCGATACCCTGGTCGTCGATACCACGGGCTTTAATGGAAAGGCTTGGCTCGATCAGTTGGGGAAGCCTTCCACGGAAGCGCTGCATGTCATCGAGCGCTTCCGCCGCAAGGATTTCGGACACATGGAGATTCAAATCACTATCGACGACCCTAAGGCCTACACCCGGCCCTGGAACGTCACCGAAGACGCGCGCCTGCTGCCGGATTCGGAATTGTTAGAGTTTATTTGTAACGAAAATAATCGGGACGTGGCGCATCTGCCCGGCCAATAACATGAGGAGATTCCGGATGAGGCATGGACTATTCGCGGCGGCCTGCGCCGCTCTGGCGGTCTGCGCAATTGCGCCGCTCGAGGCGCAGGAAGGAACGCCTGCCACCGGCGAGTGGCGCGTGAACGGAGGCGATACAGGAAGCACTCGCTACTCTCCGCTGAGCCAGATTAATGCCGATAACGTAAACCAGCTCCAGGTCGTGTGGCGCTGGAAAGCGCAGAACATGGGACCAAAGCCGCAGGCGGCCTGGGAAGTCACGCCGCTGATGGTGGGCGGCCGGCTCTACTTCACCGCCGGCACCGGCCGCACCGTGGTCGCTGCCGATGCCGCCACCGGTGAAACCCTCTGGCTCTATCGCGGCGACGATACCGCCGAGCGCGGCGCCGTGCGCGCCAACAATCGCGGCGTCGCCTATTGGAGCGATGGCCGCGGCGACGACCGCGTCATCTTCGTCACTCCCGGTTACCAGCTCGTTGCGCTGAACGCCAAAACAGGATTGCCTCTTCCTGGTTTTGGCGTCGATGGTCACGTCGACCTCTGGAAAGGACTCGACCGCCCGGTGGTGCAGAAGGGAACCATTGGCGCCACTTCCCCGCCCATCGTGATTCGCGACGTAGTCGTCGTCGGCGCGGCTCTGCGCGTCGGAGTCGCGCTGCCTACCAAGGAGAATGTCCCCGGCTACATTCGCGGTTATGACGTCCACACCGGTAAGCTGCTCTGGACCTTTCACACGGTGCCCCAGGCGGGCGAATTCGGCACTGAGACCTGGGGCAAAGATCCGCAAACTGGCATCGAATCCTGGAAATTCACCGGCAACACCGGCGCCTGGGGCCCGCTCACCGCCGATGAAGAACTCGGCTACGTCTACATCCCCGTCGAAGCCCCCAGCGGCGATACCTACGGCGGCCAGCGCCCTGGCGCCAACCTCTTTTCCGATAGCATCGTCTGCCTCGATGCCAAAACCGGCAAGCGCGTCTGGCACTATCAACTGATCCACCACGAAATGTGGGACTACGATATTCCCGCCGCGCCCATCCTGCTCGATCTCACCGTCAACGGTCGCAAGATCAAAGCGCTTGCCCAGGTGAATAAATCCGCCTACACCTTCGTCTTCGACCGCACCAACGGCCAGCCTGTCTTCCCCATAGACGAGCGGCCCGCACCCAAGGGCAATACTCCCGGCGAATGGTATTCGCCCACCCAGCCGCACCCCTCCAAGCCCGCTGCCTTCGACCGCCAGGGCGTGACGGAAGCCGATCTCGCCGATTACACTCCGGAAATCAAAGCCGCGGCATTGAAGAAGGCGCAGGAGTACGTGCTGGGGCCGATCTACACACCACCCATCGTGAAAGATACCGGCGGCAAGGTCGGAACCCTGCAACTGCCCGGCGCCGGCGGGGGCGCCAATTGGATGGGCGGATCGGTCGATCCGGAAACCGGCATCTTGTATGTTCCTTCGGTCACCGCGCCCTATGTGTCCTCCCTCCAGCCGGGCGGTACGCGCTCCGAAATGCCCTACATCGCCGCCGGCGGCCTCGGCGGCCCCACAGTCATGGGCTTGCCGCTCATCAAAGAGCCCTACGGCCGCATTACCGCAATCAATCTGAATACCGGCGAGCATGTATGGATGGTGCCCAACGGCAAGACTCCGGACAGTGTAGTCAACAACCCCGCGCTGAAGGCCGCCAACATCGACGCCAGCAACTGGGGCGGCTCGCAGCGTTCGCCTATCCTGGTGACCAAGACCCTTCTCTTCGAAGGCAGCAGCAGCCTGCGGGTGCTCGACAAAGCCACCGGCCGCGAGATCCATGATTTTGACTTCGGCTCCAATCTCACCGGCGGCACTATGACCTATATGATCAACGGACGCCAGTTCATCGTGGCCGTGGTCGCCGGCAAGCAGGGCGAAGGCGCTGAACTGGTCGCGCTGGCCCTGCCGCAACCCGGCGGCGCGCAAGGCCCCGGCGGCAGAGGCGGCCGCGGCGGTGCGGCAGAGGAGAACCAGTAGCGCGAACGGGCGCCGGCGGTCTTCTCCCGGCGCCCTCCGTCGTCAGGCTTTCCTTCTCAAGCGGGCGGTTCCCAGCAGGCCAATGCACCCCGCCAGCACCGGCCATGCAGCGGGCTCCGGCACCGGGCTTCCCGCGTCTCCCGGTCCGGACGGCGGACCTGAGCCGGCCGGAGCGAACGCAACGTTATTCAGGTACAGAGTTGCATCCGAAGTCGTCAGCAGAACGGAGTTGAACGGAGTCGTGCTGGTCACTCCGAAGAAATCCGGCGCCGCGCCGAAAGCGGCTCCGCTGCTGCTGGGTTGATTGATTACGCTGCCATCGGAGACCTTGAAAGTTACGGAAGATCCGTCCTGCGTGCCGTAATCCAGCGCCAGGCCGGTAACCGTTTCAGGCAAGGTGACCAGAATATTGGCTTCCCCTGTTCCACCCGCCGGTTGCAGGGAGGAGGACAAAACCGCGGGAAGGCCGCTATCGGCCACACCGATGTTGACCAGAAAGGGGCCGGTGCTGTCATCGCCGGTTTGGGAAAACTGCACGCCGGAATAGGTCACCGAACTATCCCCGGTTCCGATAAACGTGAAACCATCGGGTCCCGGATCGGGAATGCTGGCCGTCAGATAACCTGGGTCGGCCGCTGCCCAACTTGCAAAATCTACGTAGGTGATATCGGCATGGGCTAGAAAACCAGCGAGGAGAGCAAGAGCGAGAGCGGGGCCGACTGGGGAAACGGATAATGCTTTTCGGATTGTGTGATACATGGTCAAACCCTTTCTTGAGAGTTTTCAGTCAGTTTCCTGAAGATTTGTTCATTTTTGCACGCGGCGCTCATTATGTCTATAAGTACTGAAACCTAGGAAGCCAGTCCGAGCGGGTAACAACACCAAATGTTTCAGTACGTTCCGGGAGTCGCGGTTCGCGTGTCGATTCTTGCAAGTTTGACTTTGTTACGCAAAAAACAAACCACCGTAGTCCGGTATACTAGTACCTTTCATGCGTTTTGCCGTTGATGCACACGCCATCGGCCGACATCTGACGGGGAACGAAGTTTACGTGCGCAGCCTGCTTGGTGCGCTGGTCAGCGTCAATCCCGAGTCTGAAATCGTAGCCTACGTTTCTTCGCCGGAAGCCGCGCAGGTGCTACCCCCCGGAATTGACCTTAAGAACGTTGCCACGAACCCGTTCGTGCGCTTGGGATTCGATCTTTCGGTGCGGGTGCTGCGCGACCGGCCGGATCTGCTGCACGTGCAATACACAGCCCCGCTGGCCTGCCCTGTTCCGGTAGTGGTGAGCGTGCATGACGTAAGTTTTCTGGAACATCCGGAATACTTTTCGCGGGCGCGCGCCTGGCAGTTGCAGTTGACCGTGCGGCAAACGGTGCTGCGGGCCGCCCGCGTTATCACCTGCACCGAATTCTCGCGCGCCTCGATTTTGCGGGCCTATGGGGAACTCGAGGAATCGAAGGTGGTGGCGGTGCCGCTGGCGGCGGCCACGTCTTTCCGGCCGATCGCGCGCCAGGCGGCGGCAGCGGCGGTGCGCGAGCGCTTCGGGGTTGCCGGACCCTTCCTGTTATCGGTGGGCGATTTGCAGCCCCGCAAGAATCACCCGGGGCTGATCCGGGCTTTCGCGCAACTGGCGCGAGCATATCCGCACCTCCCGCACACGCTCGTGCTGGCTGGGAAGGACACGTGGTACGCGGAGCGCGTGAAAGAGGCGGCGCGGGCATCCGGCGTGGGCGAGCGCATCCGGTTTCTGGGTTTCGTCTCGGACCAGGATTTGCTGCAGCTTTATAACGCCTGCGACCTGCTTGTCTTTCCCACTTTCTATGAAGGCTTCGGGCTGCCTGCCCTGGAGGCCATGGCATGCGGCCGGGCGGTAGCCTGTTCGAATACTTCGGCGCTGCCGGAAGTGGTGGACGGGGCCGCCATCGTTTTCGATCCCTACTCGACCGGCGAGATGGTGCGGGCCATGGCGGATCTGCTGTTGAGCCCGGAACTGCGCGCGCGCATGGAGCGCCTTGGGCTGCAGCGGGCGGCCCACTTCAGTTGGCACAAAACTGCCCAGAAAACGCTGGACGTGTTCGCGGAAGTCGTGGAGCGCCGCGCCTCCGCGGGGCGGAAAATCCGGGCGGCTGTGGTTCGATGAGCGCCGTGGGGCCTTTTCGGTAGTGCGGGTCGCTTTCTTTTCGCCGCTGCCGCCGGTGCGCAGCGGCATCGCGGATTATTCGGAGGCGCTCATTGAAGCGCTGCGCTGGCACGCCGAACTGCGGGTGTTTTCGACCGCGCCCGCGCACTTCGATCCCGCGCGCTTCGATATCGCGGTTTACCAGGTGGGCAACAATCCGCACCACGAATTCGTTTATCGGGCCGCGCTGGCGTATCCGGGCGTGGTGGTGATGCATGAATCGAACCTCCACCACCTCATTGCCGATATAACTATCAAACGCGGTGAGTGGGATACTTACCTCGCGGAGTGCGAATATAACGGCGGGGCGGAAGCGCGCGCCTTCGCCGAGCGCGTACGGGCGCTCGAAGTGGGGCCCGATTACACCGGCCTGCCGATGACGCGGCGCATCCTGGAGTGCGCGCGCGGCGTGATCGTGCACAGCCGCTATCTCGAACAGGACATGCGGCAGGCGGGATTCAGGGGACCCATCGCGGTGATTCCGCACGGGGCCTGGATTCCGCCCGGCGATCGGAGCGGCTACCGCGAACGGCTGGGCTTGGACACAGCCACACCCCTCATCGGCATTTTCGGATTTTTAAAACCCTATAAGCGAATCGCGGAATCCTTGCGGGCCTTCCGGCGGCTGGCGCACGTGTTTCCGGAAGCGCGCATGATTCTGGTCGGCGAGGCGCATCCGGAATTGCCGGTCGCCGACATGATCCGCTCCATGCAACTTTCCGCGCATGTGCGGTGGCTGGGGTTCACGCCCCCCGAGGACTTCGTCGGTTACCTGAGCGCATGCGATATCGTGCTAAACCTGCGCTATCCAACCGTGGGAGAAAGCTCGGGGACCCTGCTGCGCGCGTTGGGTTTGGGCAAGGCCGTGCTGGTCTCCGACATCGGCTCGTTCCGCGAGTATCCGGATGAAATCTGCCTGAAGGTGCCGGTGGGGGCGGGCGAGGAAGATCTCATCTTCGAATACCTGAACCTGCTGGTTTCGCGGCCGGAAGTAGCGACTGAAGTAGGCGCGCGGGCGCGCGAGTACGTTTCGCGCGAATGCAGTTGGGACCGGGTGGCGGGGCGCTACGCGGAGTTTCTGGAGGCGGTGGCCGAGGGAAGAGAGTACGCGGACGCAAGCCCAGCGCCGCAAATAGTGGAACCGCCGGCCACCCCCGAAAACGCGCAAGCCGCCACCGCTTACCTCGCAGGTTGGGCCACCGGGCCCGAAAGCCATCGATATTTTGAAACGCACCAGACGCGGCTCGCCAAGACCCTGGAAATGATTCCGCCTGGCGGGCCCTCGAGCCGCATACTGGAGATGGGCGCGTATATGCAGATCACTCCGGCGCTGCGCTACAAGCTGGGCTATGGCGAAGTGCGGGGTTGCTACTACGGGCAGGCGGGACAGGTGGACCGTCGCGTGGCTGCTTCGGAAACCGGGGAAACTTTCGAATGCTTGATCGACCACTTCGATGCCGAGAAAGACTGCTTCCCCTATCCCGACGAGTATTACGATACAGTCCTCTGCTGCGAGCTGATCGAACACCTGGCCGCCGATCCGATGCACATGATGGCGGAGATCCATCGCGTTCTGAAACCCGGCGGGCGCCTGCTGCTCACTACGCCGAATGCCGTGAGCCTGCGCGCGGTCTCGGCCGTTCTGCAGGGCTATCATCCGGGATTCTTCACCGCCTACACCCGGCCGGCGGCGCGGGGCGAAACCGAGGCGCGCCACAACCGCGAGTATGCCCCGCGGGAGATTCGCGCGCTGCTTGAGAACTCCGGCTTTACCGTGGAGCGCCTCGAAACCGGCGAGTTTCGCGAGGAACCGCATCCCGAGTTTGGCTGGGTGCGGTACCTGCTGCGCCAGTACAAACTGGAGACGGAACTGCGCGGCGATGGCCTGTTCGCCCTGGGGCGCAAAACGGGGCCGGTGAAGGAACGGTATCCGGCATGGCTTTACTCGTAAAGGCCGTCACGTATCCCGTGGCCACGACGTGGCGGAACCGCGGCCTCATCCGCACCATGGTGCGGCGCGACATTTTGGGCCGCTATCGCGGCTCGTTCGCGGGCGTTTTCTGGACGGTGATCAACCCCCTGCTGCTCATGCTGACGTACTTTTTTGTGTTCGGCATCGTGCTGCGCGCGCGCTTCGCCGGCGACACCAGCCGCTCCGGCTTCGCGCTCTATTTTCTGGCGGGGATGCTGCCCTGGCTGGCCTTCAGCGAAGCCGCCGGGCGCGCGCCCACCGTGCTGATCGAGCATCGCAATTTCATCAAAAAACTGGTATTCGCGGTGGAAACGCTGCCCGTGAACCTGGTGATCTCGGGCCTGGTGAGCGAAGCGTTCGCGATCGTTTTGTACTGCGTGTTCCTGGTGGGTTCGCGGGGCGCCGCGCCGTGGACCGTGCTGTGGCTGCCGGCGCTGATCGTGCCGCAGATTCTGTTCACCGCGGGCGTCGCCTGGTTTCTTTCGGCTTTGGGAGTGTTCTTGCGCGACCTGGGCCAGATCATCGGTTTTCTGCTCACGCTCTGGTTCTTTCTCACGCCCATTTGTTACCCGGAAACCTCGCTCCCAAAAGAGTTCCTGCCCCTTTTTTCCCTCAACCCGATCTTCACGCTGGTGCGCGCCTACCGCGCGATTCTGCTGGAAAATCGCGCGCCGGATTTCGATTCCCTGTGGCGCTTCTGGGCCGTCGCCATCGCGGTTTTCGTGCTGGGCCACGGCTGGTTTTATAAGCTGCGCAAAACGTTTGCCGATATCATTTAGGCCCTGGACGGGGACCCCGCTTTCGGTGGAGATTGCCAGGAGGCGCAGTAAGGCGCAGCCTGGCGTGGCTCTTGTGAAACTCGGCGAAACGGGCGCTTAGCGTTTTATCCCGGAAATAGTCGCTGGTTTCACCATACTCATTTCCACCAATCTCCACAGCCAAGATATCGATTCCGTTCTCGGCTATGAATTTGCGGACCAGGTCCTCGAACGGCGGCTCGTGGTCTACGTTATAGTAGTCGCGCGTGACTCGTTCACCGCTAAGCGGGCAGATCCAGGTCGCCTGCTTATCAAAGCAGCGGTTCACAAAATCGATGATCTGTTGGGACGCCGTCGTACGGCAGGCGCGGCGAAAGCGCTCTGAGTGAGGTAACGGCCGCAGACATTTTTCAAAACTGAACCAATCCCCCTTGCCATCTACCCTGACGACATAAAAGGCACGGTTCCGGCGCCAGGGCGGAACAGCCCGGATCGTAATGTACGCAACGCCCGGGCCGATCTTTTCCTCTGCCCGCGGGTGCCGGAACAAGAGAGCATAGGCAGATGCTTCGTCGCTCTGGTTCAGAGGTTTGCCATCAATAGGATACTTAGCCCAGCGACCGCATCGTCGAAAATGATTAGTCCCCCCTGATCGGCTTCATTGAGAACAGCAGGCTGCTCTTGGGAGCGATGACCTCCAGCCATCGCGCAACACTACTGGCCATTGCTGGACCGGCTCCGGTGCCAGGGGATGCTTCAGTTCCGCAAGCACCGCAGGCGGGATCAGGATACGTCTGTAAAGCCGTTCGAGGATGTCGACGTGACCAATCAGAATAAGATAGTTGATCGGAGACGTATCCGCGTCAACCACCATGGCGGGAACGGCGGGACCGTATCAATGTTGCTCTTTGGCGCGAAGTTGACGGAGCGTTTCGCGGTCCCGATCGAAATCTTCCGCCGTGTAATCGCAGACGCCGTGCTCCTTCAAAAACGCATCCACTTGCATGCGCGTCTCAAACCCCAGCAGCCTTCGAAGCTGGGCCGCGGTAAGTGCCTGGGCGCGGTAAGCTTCGAGCGCAAGGCTTTCGAGAGCGGCGCGCGGCAAATTCTTCCACTTTGTCTCCAGGCCCCGGACGATGTCTTCCGGCAGTTCCAGGGTAATCTGCATGGCAACGAATCTATTATCTCAGGGCCGAAGCGGACGCGCGGGCACCCGCCGGATTTCGATTCCCTGTGGCGCCTCTGGGCCGTCGCCATCGCGGTTTTCGTGCTGGGCCACGGCTGGTTCTATAAGCTGCGCAAAACGTTTGCCGATATCATTTAGCATTTCCGGATACTATTGAGTTATGAGCGGCGATGGTATTGGGGGAGTGCGGAGCATCTTGCGAGCCGCCCATTTCGCGGCCGAAAAACATGCCGGACAGCGCCGCAAGGGAGCCGCCGCCGAACCTTATATCAATCACTTATTGGAAGTGGCTGAGCTGGTTTCGGGCGCCCTCACCGAACCCGATTGCAACCTGGTGATCGCGGCTCTGCTGCACGACACAGTGGAAGACGCGGGCGTCACCCGGCAGGAACTGGCACGAGACTTCGGAGAAGATGTGGCGGCGCTGGTCATGGAGGTTACCGACGACAAATCGCTGCCCAAGGCCGAACGGAAACGGCTGCAAATCGTCAACGCGCCGCACAAATCCACGCGCGCGCAAGTGATCAAGCTGGCGGATAAAATCTCCAATCTGCGGTCGATTCTCACCAGCCCGCCGGCCGATTGGAGCGCCACGCGCAAGCGGGAATACTTCGACTGGGCCCGGCAGGTGGTAGACGGATTGACCCATCCGGCGCCCTCCTTAAAGGCCGAATTCGAACGGCTCTACGGTCAGGCTGGAAGCATGTAGAAAGGTTAATTTCTCAAGTTGGGAAGCCCGGGCAACTGAGAGGTTGCGCGGGCCGTCTTTCGATCAGGAGGCAACCGAATGAAAACGAACAGAGCGACCAAAATAATCGGAGCGATCGTGGCAATATTGGCGGCGGGCATGGCGCCGGTGCCGGGGTGGGCGCAACAGCCGCCTCCGCAATATCCGCAGGCTCCCCCGCCCGGATATCCGCAAACACCGCCTCCCGGCTACCCGCAGTCGGCCCCTCCCGCCTATCCTCAACAACCGCCTCCCGGCTACCCGCAGGGTTATCCGCCGCCGTCGAATTATCCGCCGCCGGCATTCACGCCGCAGCAACTCGATGGGCTTGTGCAGCGGATCGCGCTCTACCCGGATCCGCTACTCTCACAAGTTCTGGCGGCGGCGACGTTCTATTACCAGATCCCGGACGCGGCCCGCTGGGCGGATGAGCATCATTACCTGACCGGGGACGCCCTGGCGGCGGCAATTCAGGGCGACCATCTGCCGTGGGACCCGAGCGTGCAGGCATTGCTGCCCTTTCCCAACGTGCTCGATATGATGGCCGCCGATCCGGGCTGGACGCAGGAGCTCGGCAACGCCTTCCTGGCAAACCAAGGAATGGTCATGGATGCCGTGCAGCGCCAGCGGCAGCTCGCTTATCAGTACGGCTATCTGCGGTCAGGCCCGCAGATTGTGGTAACGCCGGGACCTTACATTACGATCATGCCTGCGAACCCGGCCTTCATCTATGTGCCGGTCTATAACCCGGCAATCGTGTTTGTCCGGCCGCGGCCGGGATTCGTCGTAGGCGGAGCAATTTCGTTCGGTTGGGGATTCTCGATCACCGCCGCTTTCCGGCCTTGGGGATGGGGAGTCGGATTCGCGCGATTCGATTGGGGCGCTCACCGGGTCTTTGTGAATAATGTCGTTTGGAACCGGACGTGGGTGAATCGCAACGTGTACGTTCACCCGTATGCCGTACAGCGGTACGAACCGGCGCGGCGGGTGGAAGGGCACGAACTGCACGAGCCTACGCCGCGTGAGCGGGAAGCATACCGCAGCGGTCGCCGGGTGGAAGAGCACCAAGCGCGCGAGCACGACCGGCGGTGACGCGGTAGCGGGCGGCGGTACGCTGAAGCTGCCGCCCGCGCGCCGCGGTTATTGCTTCTTGGCTGTAAACTCCAGCGGGTTGCCTCGTCCACCCGAGCGAGTGAACTTAATCTCGTCGCCCGCCACCGTTCCCTTGTACTCCTGCTTAATGGTGTTTCCCCTGGCTTCAAAACTGACTACGAAGGAGATGTTATCGCCTTCGACTTTGCCCTCCGAAATCTCCCGCTGACCGGCCTGAGTACTTACAGTGCCAGTGAGATTACTTCCGGATTGCATGAACGTAAAAGTGGTTTCCTGGTTGCCGTTGCGCCCCGGGACCTGCGCCATCCACTTCCCCGTGACGTCCGCGGCAAGCGCGGTAAACGCGAATGCGCCCAGCAGGGCGGCTAATAAGGTTAGTCTCATGGCAGAAAGATGCTGTGTGGGGGGTGGAAAGTTACCACCCGTCGAAAAGGCCTACAAACCTTTCTGCGCGATGAAAGCTACCAGATCGACGATCCGGCAGGAATAACCCCACTCATTGTCATACCAGGAGACAACCTTCACCAGGTTACCGTCCAGCACTTTCGTCATTTCCGAATCGACAATGGAACTGTTGGGGTTGTGCATCAGGTCGCTCGAGACCACGGGATCTTCGGTATAGGCCAGAATGCCTTTGAGCGCGCCGTCAGCCGCCTTCTTGAGGGCGGCATTCACTTCGGCCGTGCTGGTCTGCTTGTCCGTGACGGCTACCAGATCCACTACGGAAACATTCGGGGTGGGGACGCGCATGGCGTAGCCATCCAGTTTGCCCTTCAATTGCGGCATCACAAGCCCGATGGCTTTGGCCGCGCCGGTAGTGGTGGGAATCATGTTGATGGCCGCCGCGCGCGCGCGCCGCAGGTCTTTGTGAGGAAAGTCGAGAACGTTCTGATCGTTGGTGTAACTGTGGATGGTGGTCATCGACCCCTTCTGAATTCCGAAGCTGTCGTATAGCACCTTCACCACGGGAGCCAGGCAGTTGGTGGTGCAGGAAGCGTTGGAAACGATATTGTGCCGGGCGGGATCGTACATGCTGTCGTTCACGCCAAGCACAATGGTGACATCTTCATTCTTCGCCGGGGCCGAAATGATCACCTTCTTCACTGTTCCGCGAATGTGCTTGCAGGCTTCCTTCGCATCCGTGAATTTACCTGTGGATTCGACCACGATCTGCGCGCCGACGGAAGTCCAATCGAGCTGCGCCGGATCTTTGGTCGCGAACACTTTGATCTTTTTGCCGCCCAGGGTAATCGAATCGGCGTCGTGTGTGATTTCTTCCTGAAGAGGGCCAAGTACGGAGTCGTACTTGAGCAAATGCGCCAGTGTTCTGGTGTCGGTAAGGTCGTTGACAGCGACAAATTCCATGTCGCCGCGCTGGTAGCCCGCGCGCACCACGTTCCGACCGATGCGGCCGAAGCCATTAATTCCGACTTTGATTGGCATAGGTTCTCCTGTTGGAATTTCGGGAATCCCCGGTCTGAATTCCCAGGATAGCATGATGATTTTTCACCTCGGAGCCTCGGAGAATTCAATTGATTTTTTAAACTGATTCCGTGTCTAAGTGGTGAGATCAGCCCCGGAATTCCTGGCCGATGCGGGAAACGGCCACCCGATCGGGGTGGCGGCCGGCGGCTTCGAAAACGCGCTCAATCGGCTCCAAATACGGCTCCTGGCCCAGCCGGAAAGTCTGATGGTGCACCGGAAGGAAGGCTTCGGCGCCAGCCTCTTCCGCCATTTGCCAGGCCTGTTCGGGCGTACAGTGGTAATGCACCCACGGATTGTAAGCCCCTACCGGCATGATGGCCAGGTCGTATGGACGCGAACCGCGCAGGCGGCGGAAGGAATCGGTGAGAGCCGTGTCTCCTCCGAAGATTACGCGGTGGCGGTCTCCTTTAATCGTGTAACCGTTGAAGCCGCGCCACGGATCGGTGCGGACGCGCGCTCCCCAGTGGTTCACGGGGAAGGCGCGAATTTCGAGGCCACTCACGCGCGTGCGCTCGCCCCACGCCAGTTCCTGCACGCGGCCGTATTGCTGCACGCGGAGCAGGTCGCTGGTTTTGGAGGCGGTGACGACCGCCGTGCCGCTGCTCTCCAGATGCCGCAAGCTGCGGATATCGAAGTGATCCATGTGGGCGTGGGAAAGCAGAATTACGTCGATCTTCGGCAGTTCTCTGAGGCGGAGGGCCGGTTCGACGATGCGCTTCAGCCCGACCGTAACCGGGCCCAGGCGAACACCCACCCGCCGTCCGAGCACGGGGTCGGTGAGCACGGTTGTCCCATCGATCTGGAGCAACACAGTGCTGTGCCCCAGCCAGGCCGCAAACAGGCCCGCTCCCTTCCAAGAAGCCAGATTGGGCCGGTGCGGGGCGGCAAGCACACGACGGCGCTCCCCGGCGCGCAATCGCTGCCAGTACACAGGAGCTACCCGGCAAGCCCAGGCCGCCCTGCGCAGATTGTCTCGATGCATCTTCTATATATGATGCCTTGCCGGGCGGCCCGGTTGCCGTGCCCGTTCTAACGGGAACCGGCTTCCTTGGGTGTCACATGGATCAGAGCGCCCGGATTGGCGTCTTCCAGCATCCACAGAGAGCCATCGGGAGCTTCTTCCACGTCGCGGATGCGGTGACCCACGCTCCAGCGCTCGGCGCTTTTGGCGCCGCCATGGCCGTCGAAGACGATGCGGTTGAGCGACATGGTCCCCATGCCGCTGACGAAGCCGCTGCCATTCCATTGCGGGAAGGTCTGGGTGCCGTGGTAGAACATCAGGTTGCCCGGCGCGATTACCGGAACCCAATAGAGCACCGGCGCAGCCAGGTCGGGCCGGGTGTCGGGCTTGGGAATGGGCACGCCGTCATAGTTATTGCCAAAGGAGACCAGCGGCCAGCCGTAGTTCTTGCCCTTTTCGATCAGGTTCAGCTCATCGCCGCCGCGCGGGCCATGCTCCACCTCCCACAACTCGCCGCTGGGCGAAAACGCCAGGCCGTAAGGCGTGCGGAAGCCGCTGGCCCAGGTTTCCGCCGGAGTCAGATTTTCGGCGGGAAAATGATAGATGCTGACCACCTTCGCGGTCTTGGCGGCTTCGGTATCGCGGGGCGGATCGATCAGCGGAATTTCGGAAGCGCCGGTTTTGCCGTAATTGGGATTATCGGGGGAAGGCTTGCCATCGAGCGTCAGGTGCAGGATCTTGCCTTCGGGCTGGTTCGGATCCTGGGCGGGGGTGAAGCGCTGGCGGTCTCCCACGGTGAGGAACAGAGACTTGCCGTCAGGCGCAAAGGCGACCTGCGCGCCTTCCTGCCCGCCCTTGCCCTTGGGCAACTGGCGCCACAGCACTTCCAGGTTTTGCAGCCTGGCGTTGATACCGGGACCGCCACGCCCCCCTTCGCCGATTACTAACTTGGCGCTCGCCAGCACCAAACCCCCGCCGTAGTCGCCGGGCTCGGAATAGGTTAGATAGATCCGCTGGTCGGTCGCGTAGGTGGGCGAAAGGAAGACACCGAACATGCCGCTCTGGCCCTGCCAATAGACCGGCGGGGTATTGGCCACCGGGCAGATCTTCTCTCCGTTTTGGGACACCAGCCAAATGGGTCCGATCTTTTCGGTGATCAGCATGCGCCCATCGGGCAGGAACGCAATCCGCCAGGGCAGTTCAAATGTGGCCACAGTGGTCATGTTGAAGGGCAGGGTGGCTTCGGGTTTCTGTTCGCCGATATTGACCTGAGCCCAGGCCGCTGCCGAGGCCAGGGTGAGAAGCAATGCACCGTTCGCCAATTTCATCGTGATGTCTCCTTGCTTTTCGAGCGCCCGTCTTTTCCGCGATCCTGGCGCCGTTTTATACATTACCATGGCGTATAATACGATCCCGATGGCTTGGCCCGGTTTCCGAATAGGAACTTCCCTTCCGGTGATGCTGGCCTTGGCAGCGGGCGCGCTGCCAGCGCAGTCGTCTCACCCAGCGCCCGATCCTCTGGCCGCCGATCCCGGCCACTACCATCTGGATCTGGAAAATCAATGGGTGCGCGTGATTCGCGAGCACATGGCCGGGCGCGAGACCATGCCCATGCACCGGCACCCCGCCCCCGGCGCGGTGATCGTATTTCTGACCGCCCGCCACAACCGCCTGACTTCGCCCGATGGCAAGAGCCAGGAACTGCGCAACCAGGCGGGCGACCTGATGTGGTCCGAGCCCAGCACGCACCGCAGCGAAAACCTTTCCGGGGACCGGTTCGAGGCCGTGCAAATCGAGCCGCGCGTCCCGCCCGGCGCGAAGCCCGCCTTCACACCCGATTCGCGGGATGCCGCCGCCATCGATCCCCGGCACTATCGCGTGGAATTGGAAAACCAATACGTGCGCGTGCTGCGCGTCTCCATCGGCCCCCACGAGAAATTGCCGCTGCACACGCACCCGGCGGCCGGAGCCGTTCTGGTTCATCTCACCGATCAGCACCTCCGCCTGACCCTGGCCAACGGCGAGGTTCGCGAAAGCCGTTACGCCGCCGGCCAGATTCACTGGGCCGACCCCGCGCCCGCCCACCAGGATGAAAACCTGAGCGATACGCCGCTGCGATTCATTCGGGTGGAGTTGAAGTACGCGGGGAAGGCGAGATAGATAGCGAAGGCCTCTACAAACTGTCTTCTCCGGCGAGGCGAATCATTTCGTCGCGTACCCGGATGATTGTGGTTTGCAGGTAGCCTCGTGTGATACCTAGACGGTCGTCGCGCGAAAGCTTTTCGAATTCGGCGACGATCGACGCGCAGCATTTTGCTAGCTTGCCGATCCGGGCCTCGACACTCAATTCATGCCCAATATCGTTGAGTTCCTGGATGATACGTTGCATCTCCGGAGGGTTTTTCGGAATCGCATTGCGCAGTTCGGTCACAGCCGCCGCAATCTTCCGGGAATTTTCCACGTTCAGTTCGATGGCTTCGCCGTTATGGTGCAGCACGCCGTTTCGGATATTGGGCGCGATGGCGCGATAGGTTTCCGGGGAAACGCGCGTGATTTGTGAGAGTTCGAAATAGGTGGGCCCGAACTCTTCCAGTAATCTGATGATCCGGTCGGCTTCAGCCCGGCTCATCTTTAGGTACCGCGGGCAGAAGTCTTCCCATTTTTCGGTACAGCCTTTGTAAAGCTTCTGCTCACGGATGCGGCGCATTCCTTGAGCCTGAGCCGCGGAGCAGCGTCCGGCGACCATGGCAAAGGCATTCGTGTGACCAAGAGCAATGCCCAATTCCAGCACTTCGGCGGGATCGGCGATCGGTTCGGAGAGCGTTCGTTCTTCCATGAAACACCTCGTTTCACCGCTTATATAAGCGGTGAAAAAAATTCACTTTCCTTGATTCCAAAGGAGAAAACAAAAAATCCACCGCTTAGGTCTTGCGGTGGATCGGCGGTGGAGCGGCGTAGCAGCCCTCCCCCGACCTCCACCATCGCACGCGAGCGCGAAAAATCCAGGTCGCGATGCCGGCTTTCAAGCGCTTAAATTCTTCAATCGGAATGCGATAAAAATATTTTCGCGGGACGTGACCGGGTTTGCCGCCCGATGTGCCATGAGGCGTGGATCTGCCGGTCAAGCCGCCCGTTCCGCCGATGCTTGCCAAAGCGGGTGGAGCGGCTGCCTTCCGGATCCGAGTGGATTTTCGAACCGAAGTGGGATGGGTTCCGGGCGCCGCGGCGCGCGGTGCTGGATGGCGAAATCGTGATCGTGCACAACCAGGGCCTCGATTTCGAGTTGCTCCAGTTGCGGCTGCATCCGGCGGCGCGCGCGTGAAGATGCTGGCCCAGATGAACCCGGCATCTATCGTTTTCTTCGACCTGCTGGCGAAGGGCAGCCGCGATTACACGGGCGAAGCCTTTGCCACGCGCCGCCGTGAGTTGGAACGGGTGCTGCGCCGCGCTACGCCGCCCATTCATCTGACACCCGCAACCACGGACCCGGCCGTGGCCGCCGATTGGTTTCGCCGGTTCGAGGGCGCGGGTCTCGATGGCGTGATGGCGGGGTTTCGCTGGGATAAGAAAGGCGGGCATGCGGCACGCAATTCCGCCGGTGGCGCCTGGACAAAAGCCCCAAGGATTGCACGTACGCGCAGTTGGAAGTGGTGCCCGCGCAAGAAGTGGCGGCGATTTTTTCGGTTGGACGGTAGGCCAAGCGGATGTCACCGGGCCGCTCCGTTATGCAATGGCTCCGCCGCGAAGCGCGCGGGGCGTGAATCGGTTCAGGAGCGCGCGCCGCGCCCGGCCCGGTACTGCCGCCACTCGCGCGTGGGGTCGTCGTCCGGATCGGGAGTCTCCTGCGGCGGACGCATCTGCTCCGGCACATGGCGCAGGTTTACGCGGATGCGGGTCCAGGTGGAGGATCGGCCGCGCATGGAATCGACCAGAACGTCGTCGATGGCGAGCAGGGCCGCGGTTTCCGGATGTCTTTGCTTCCACCGCTCCAGGCCTGCCAGCGCGGCCTCTTTCGAAGGCGAGTTGGCCACTACGATTAGCGGCATTTTTTCGCGTGGCGTTTTCGCCCGCGGCGGCCAGGGGGCGTCTCTCAGTCCGGCGGCTTCGTCGCGCGCCGCCAGCTCCAGAAGTTTCTCCAGCGAGCCGGGCGCGTCGTCCATGCCGGCGTGCGGGTCGCCAATCTGTTCGAAACGGCGCGGCACGGTGAGAATGGTGAAATCGGTGGGATCGCAATCCGGCACTTCGCTCCAGGCGAGCGGCGTCGAGACGCGCGCATCGGGAAGCGGCCGCACCGAATAGGCCGAGCAGGTGGTGCGATCCTGGGCGTTCTGGTTGTAATCGAGGAACACGCCATGGCGCTCTTCTTTCCACCAATGAGAACTGGCCAGCGCGGGCACGCGCCGTTCTATCTCGCGCGACCGCGCGACCGCGGCGCGCCGCACCTCCTGGAACGTCCAGCGCGGCTCGATGCGCACGTTGATGTGCATGCCGCGCGAACCGCTGGTTTTCGGCCGGCCGCGTCGTCCACCACCACTTCTTCGGCTGTCCGGCCCGAAAGGAAAGACAGAGTCGCGGTTCGCAGCCATTGCGGCCGGTCGGCCGGCGCCCGCTTTTGGTAGAACGCTTCGCCTTCCGCTCCATTGACGAATCGCTTGAGCACCAGCGGACGCTCGCGGATGCCGGCCAGCGCGCCCTTCGCCACGGAAAGGTAGTAGCGCACCAGATCCAGCTTCGAAATTTTCACTGCGCGCGAGAAATAAAGCTTTTCGGGATGAGTGATCCGTACCTCGCGCCCGGCAATCGCGAGTACTTCCGCCGCGTCTTTCCCCACCAAGCCAGCCTATCGCAGGAAAGAGCATTCCAGGATGAGGGAGACAGCCGGCGCTCCTCCCGTTACTCGTAACCATGCTTGCGGGCGTGGCGTTTTTTAGTCGAAAAAAGAAGATGGCCTAGCAGGTACGGAGGGCTTCGGCGGGCGCGGCGGCTATAATTGTGCTTTGGCCGCTACCATTACCATCACGCCCGTGCGTACGACCGCGGTGCCCTGGCCGGTCTGGTGCTCCGTGGCCGCGGTGACTTCGGCCATGATCGGCGTCCACTGGGATATTTCGTGGCATCAATCGATCGGCCGCGATACGTTCTGGACACCGGCGCACCTGGCGATCCATCTCTGCGGCGTGCTGGCGGGCACGGCTTGCGCGTGGCTGATTCTTTCCACCACGTTCGCGCGTGAATCGCCGCTCCGCGCGGCGTCGGTGCGGATCTGGGGATTCCGCGGCCCTCTGGGCGCGTTCGTAGCGGCGTGGGGCGGCATCGCCATGATCACCTCCGCCCCGTTCGACAACTGGTGGCACAACGCCTACGGCCTCGACGTCAAAATTCTCAGCCCGCCACACATGCTGCTGGCCGCGGGAATCGGCGGTGTGGAGGTGGGCGCGGCCATTCTGATTCTGGGCTACATGAATCGCGCCCCGGAATGGCAGCGCGGGCGCTTTCTGGCGCTTTACCTTTATATCGGCGGCATGCTTCTGATCACCGCCATGGTGCTGGAAATGGAACTCACCTCCCGGGTGGTGATGCACACGGCGTATTTCTACCGCGTGGTGGCTACGGCCGCGCCGGTCATGTTCGCCGTAGTCGCGCGGGCTTCCCGGTATCGATGGGCGGCCACTGCGATCGCCGCGATTTATACGGTTTTCGTGGCGCTGCTCGGCTGGATTCTGCCTCTGTTCCCGGCCGAACCCAAGCTCGGTCCGGTATTGTCTCCGGTAACGCACTTCACTCCTCCGGCGTTTCCGCTGCTCCTCATTGTTCCGGCGTTCGCTCTCGATCTGCTCTGGCAGCGGACGCAAAGCTGGAATGCGTGGCTGGGCTCTCTGGTTTCGGCCGTGGTTTTCGTGGCAACGTTCGCCGCGGCGCAATGGCCGTTTGCGGTGTTCCTGAATTCGCCGGCAGCGCGCAACGCGGTTTTCCACACCATGGATTTCGGATACAACGTGAATCCGCTAAGCCGCTTTGCGCGTTTTCAGTTCGCCCCCGAGAGCGCCGCGGATTTCCGGAACAACGCCGCGCTCGCCCTGGTAATTGCGTTTATCGCCATACGGTTCGGCCTGGCTTATGGAGACCGCTTGAGGCGCATTCGGAGGTAGGGTGAGGCTGGCTGTAGTTGCGGGCGCGGCGCTGTGTTGCGCGGTCCCCGTTTTGGCCCACGTCGGCAGCCCGGATGTGTTCTATGAAGGGGAAGCCGGCCCCTACCGCCTGCTGGTAACCATTCGCCCGCCGCAAGTGATTCCCGGGGTGGCGCAAGTGGAGATTCGCAGCGCCTCGGCCGATGTGCGGCAGGTCCGCATCGTGCCGCTGCGGCTCACTGGACCGGGCGCGAAACTGGCGCCGGTGGCCGACGTAGCGCGCCGTTCGGCGGAGGACCCGCAGTTCTACACCGGGTCGCTCTGGTTAATGAACCCGGGCGCCTGGCAGGTGCGGGTGGAAGCCGAGGGCGCGCGGGGTTCGGGAACTCTCGCGGTGCCCGTGCCCGCGGCCTCTCTGCGCATGCTGCCGATGCAGAAGGGACTGGGAGCGCTGCTGGTTGCCCTGGGCCTGGTGCTCTTTCTCGGCCAGGTGGCTATTATCGGGGCGGGCAGTGGCGAAGCGCAGCTAGAACCCGGCCTGGAACCGGACGCGGCGGTGCGCCGGCGTTCGCGCACTGCCATGGCAATCGCGGCCCTGGCGCTGGCCGGCATTGTCTGGCTGGGGCGCGCGTGGTGGAATGCGGAAGCCGGCGATTACGGGCAACGGGTTTTCAAGCCGCTCCAGCTCGAAGCGGCGGTGGAGAACGGCAACCGCCTGGCGCTGGCCCTCAGCGACCCTGGCTGGCTGACCCGCCGCACCGACGATCTGCTGCCCGATCACGGCCACCTGATGCATCTCTACGTGCTTCGCGTGCCGGAGATGGATTGGGTGTGGCACCTGCATCCGCAACTCACCGGCGATGCGAGCTTCACGCAAAACCTGCCGGCTATGCCCGCGGGGCGGTACGCGCTGTTCGCGGATATCGTGCACGCGACCGGCTTTTCGGAGACACCCACGACGGAGATCGACCTGCCAGCCATTGCCGGGCAGGCTCTCGAAGGCGACGATGCGGGCGGCGCGGTGAAGCCGGAGGCCGCAATCGCACCGCTTTCGGGGGGATACCGCATGATTTGGGAACGTTCAGCCGAACCCATTCATGCCCGCCGGCCCTACGAATTCCGTTTCCGCGTGGAAGATGCGGTTGGACGCCCGGCCGATGGCATGGAACTCTACATGGGCATGGCGGGCCACGCCGCGTTTGTGCGCACGGACCTCACGGTCTTCGCCCATGTCCACCCTTCCGGCTCGGTCCCAATGGCAGCCTTGAGCCTCACCGAATTCCATCCGCAGGCCGCCCACACGATGGCCGGCATGGCCAATATGGCCAACGTTCCCGCCGTGGTATCGTTTCCCTACGGCTTTCCCAGACCCGGCGATTACCGGGTCATCGTGCAAGTAAAGCGCTCGGGGCGTGTGGAGACGGGCGTTTTCGAAACCCGCGTGGAAAACTAAGCGTCCGCACCCATGGCAACCTCAATCGTGGCGAACTCAATGAATGGAAAGACTGTGCTGATCACCGGGGCGGGCCGCGGCATTGGCAAGCGCCTTGCCCTGGGATTCGCGCAGGCGGGCGCGCGCGTGGCGCTGCTGGCGCGCAGCCAGGCCGAACTCGATCTGGCAAAGCTGGAAATTGAGCAGGCCGGCGGCGCCGCCATGCGGATTCGAGCCGACGTCCGCGAGCTGGATCACTTGGCCGCCGCCGTGGACCGCATCCGCGCCCACTACGGTCCTGTGGATGTGCTGATCGCGGCGGCCGGCGTACAGGGGCCGATTGGCCCGCTGTGGCGCACGAAACCCAACGCCTGGAACGAGGCTATCGAAATCAACCTGATCGGCACGGTGAACAGTTGCCGCGCCGTGCTGGCTTCGATGATGGAGCGGCGGTCGGGCAAGATCATTCTGCTGGGCGGACCGGGCTCCGGTTACACGCGCCCGTACTTTACCGCTTATGCCGCCGCGAAAGCCGCGATTGTGCGGCTGGTGGAGTGCCTTGCCGACGAGGTGCGCGACCACAATGTGCAGGTGAACTGCATGGCTCCCGGCGCCGCTTACTCGAACATGACCGATGAGATTCTGCAGGCGGGCGAGCAACTGGCCGGCGCGCGGGAGATCGAAGCCGCCCAGAGAGTGCGCATCACGGGAGGCGAAGCGCCGGAAAAACAGGTGCAGCTTGCGCTGTTTTTGGCTTCGGACCGCTCCAATCACATCAGCGGCAAGCTCATCCACGTGAACGACGATTGGCGGCGCCTGGAACAGGAGAACATGCGGCCGGAGCTCTATACGCTGCGGCGCGTGCAGAAGATTTAGCGCCGCCGGTTACGAAAGCTTTGCGGCCGGACGCGCACGACGGACGAGGGCAACCAGCGCGCCGATCAGGATCAATGACCAGGCGGACGGTTCGGGCGTACTCTGGATGCCCGGCGTGGCGAAGAATCCCTGGTAGTTGTCGCCGCAGGCAGCGCAGGTATAGTTGCCGACGATCTGTCCAAGATCGTTAATGCCGTAGATCTCGGTGCCGCCGGCCGCGATCGCATCGGGATCGTCGATCGTAGTGAACGAGCCATTGTACAAAAAGCCGTGGTACGCCAGCCCGTTTACCCCCAAATTATCCACGTAATAACCCACAATTTCTCCCAAATTATTGATGCCCAATGCGTAGGTTCCGTAGTTTGCGTTGGGATCATCGAGCGTGGTAAAGACGCCGTTGCGGTCCAGGAATCCATGCGTTCCGCTGCTATTTACGTAGTAGCCTGCAACCGCCCCGGCAGTGTTGATGCTCCAGGCGTACGTCCCCTGTCCATAGCCGCTGCCTGCCAGCGGATCGTTAATCGGGGTGAAAGACCCATTTGTGTCGAGAAACCCGCTGTAGGTGGTGCCATTGCCGTTCAAGGCGTAGCCGACGATCTGGCCCGGGTTGTTGATTCCGGTGGCGTAGGTGTCAAACGCGCCGGGAACAGCGATCTTGGTGAAAACGCCGCCGTGATCTACGAACCCGTTGGCGCCGAAAAAGCTTGCGTAGCTGCCCACAATCGTGCCGGAATCGTTGATGCCATTGGCGAAGGTGTTGCGGGTCGTAGGATCGGTGTCGGTGACGTCGGAGAACGCGCCGCCAACGTCGACGAATCCGGTGGAGGTAAATTCGGAAGTCGAGTAGGACCCTACAATTGTGCCCGAGTTATTTAACGCGTTCGCGAAGGTGGCCGGGTAAAACTGCGCGTTCGGGTCATCGACGGTGGTGAAGGTATAAACCGGGTCTGCATGAGCCGGCCGCCCGCCGAGCGCGCATAGACCTAGGAGTAATGGCAAAGAAATGCGATGTGCCGCAAGAGTGAAATTCCGCATGCGACGAGAATAGCCGCGGCATTCCGGAAGCGGGAAGTTACAAAAGGCACGGGCATGTTACGCCGTACGTTACAGAGCGCAAGTTACAGGGCTGGGGAGCCGGGCTGAGGCGAATCAGAACGCCAGCCTGGCGGAAAGCTGAAACTCCCGCGGGGTGCCACGGCCGGTGGCATAGTTGCTGATGGTGGTGGTGATCGCGCCGAAATTGACTTGGGAAAAATCCGCGTTGGGCGGGCCAAACTGGGGCCGGTTGAAGAGGTTGAACGCGTCCGCGCGCAGGCGCAGCTTGAAGGTCTCCGAAAACGAAACCGTCTTTGCCAGCGCCACATCCAGTTGCGAAATGGCGGGCGCGCGGAAGGCGTTACGGCCCAGGTTACCGAATGTTCCCGGCGCGGGGATGGCAAAGGCGGCCGGGTTTACCCAGAGTTGGGGAGTGGAACCTCCGGGCGGCGCCAGGGGCACTCCCGGCACGTAATTGGGCCGTTCCTCGCCCGCGATGGCGAAGTTGCCCGGCACCGTCCCATTCGCCCGATCGATTGTGATGTTGAAAGGAAGGCCGGTCTGCGCCGTGCCGATGGCGCTCAAAGTCCAGCCGCCAAACATCCGGCGGCTCCCTCCCCGGAAGGGAAGCTGATAGACCGCCGAGAGATGGAACACCTGCCGCACGTCATCATCGCTCGAGGCCTTATCGCATGCGCGGCAGAAGGAATTCTGCGGGGTATCGGATTCGCCCCCGCCAATGCTGCCATCGTTGATCGAATGAGACCACATGTAATTGGCCGAAAGCAGCAGGCCTTGGCGGAAGGGCCGGCGAAGATTGAGCGCGAACGCATGGAAGGTGCTGTTGCCGACATCGCCACGCCAGGAAACCGGACCGAATGCGGGGTAGGGCACCACGCCGGTTCGCGGATCGGCGAGGTTCACGTAGGTGGTGGTGAGCACGTCCGTTCCCTTATTCCCCAGGTAACTGGCGGTGCCGACCAGGTCCCACGGCAGTGTGCGCTGAATCGAGGCCGTCCAGGCAGCGACGTAATCGTCTTTGCGGTTGCGGTCGAGGTCGCGCGGGGAAACTACCCCCAGGCCGCCCGCTTCGGCGTATGCCAGAAACGGAGCCAGCGGAAAGGAAAGCGCGGGGAACGCTGTGTTGCTGAAAGTGTAGCGGTCCACTGTGTTCGAAATCGGCAGATTCTGATCGTCCTCCTGGCCATCGGTGTGATAGATTCCGGCGCCAGCGCGCAGGACCGTATTTCCATGCGACCAGGCGACGCCCACGCGCGGGTCGAAATCGTTCGCGCGCGGATGGAAGAAGGAATCGGTGCGGGGGCAGTAGCCGCCGCAGGTGCCGAAATCAAAGGGAACGGCGTGATTGCCGATCGCATGCAGCGCGTTGAAGAAGTTATAGCGGATTCCGGCGGTGATTGTCAGATTCGGGGCGGCTTTCCACTCGTCCTGCGCGTAGCCGAAGTATTGCGTTTTGCGCTGCCGAACCAGCGGCAGAATGGCCGTATACGTAGCGGACCCCAGGCTGTTGTTTAGAAAAGCGGCCACCGAAGTGTACGTCAAAGATCCGCTTTCCGATGTCCCCTGATTCAGAAACACCCAGCGCGTCTCAAAGCCGAACTTGAGGATATGATTGCCCCGCGCCCAGGAAAGGTCATCGATCAGATCGAACGACTTCGAAGGATAGTCCGTAGTGGATGCGCCGGTGAGCGAACTGAAGCCCGATACCGCCACATTGAGCGGGACGGGCGAAAGATTCGCCGCGTGATAGATGGTCTGGTTCACGCCGAACTTGAGCTCGTCGATCAGCGAAGGGCCGAACACATGCGAAACAGCGGCTACTCCGTTGTTGAACTTGGTGTCGTAAAGAGTTTTGGCTGTCAGTTGGCCGGTGGGATTCGACTCCACCGCCTCATCCGCATTGAATCGCAGAAAAGCCGTCGTATGGGCGGAAAGATAATGGTCGACGCGCGCCATCCCGGAATCTTCGTTATCGACTTGTCTCCCCAGCGCCTGGTATTTCCAGATATTGGAATCGGCCGTGGGCGCGGTTCCCGCCGGATATGCCTGGAGAAGCGGCGCCAAGGCTGGTGAAACCGCCAGCGCTTCGGCCGTAAATGCAGGGCTGGGCACCAGCCCGATCTGCGTGCCATCCAACCGCTGCCGCAGCCCTTCGTAGTTCAGGTGGAAGAAGGTCTTGCCGTGCACAACGGGGCCGCCGAGCCCGCCACCGAACTGATTCAGCAGAAAGGGATGAGGAGAGGCGCCATCGAATGGAGATCGCGCATCGAGCGCGCCGGCGCGGAAAAAATTGAAGGCCTCTCCGTGAAACTGGTTGGTGCCCGAAGGCGAAACTACCGAGACCTGTCCGCCCGCGGTTCCGTTCTGCGTATCCGCGCCGAAATTCTGCGACTGCACCTGGAACTGTTCGATGGAATCGAGAGGGATGTTCAGCCGCATGTACTCGCGCTGCTCCTGATTGTAAATGGCAGTGGCATCGATTCCATCGAGCGTCAGGTTGTTGTCGTCCAGTCCATGACCCGCAAAGCGAATGGTTCTCTGGTCGCCGGCGCCATTGTCGATGGCTCCGGGCGCGAGCGCGGTCAGGGTTGCCCAGTTTCTTCCATTAATTGGCAACTCTTCAATTTGGATGGGATCGATCGCGATGCCAACAGACGCGTGCACTTTGTCCAGGTCCGCGAGCGAACCGGTTACGGTGGTCTGCTGCTGGCCGTTGGCCAGTTCCAACCGGGCATTCAACGTCCGGGTCTGCCCCACGGTTTGCTCGACACGGTCCACGTGCAAAGGCGCGAAACCTTCTTTAGAAAATTGGACTGAATAAACGCCCGGCGGCAGGGCCGGCAGTTCGTAATTGCCCTGTAAAGTAGTGAGTGTCTCCCGGACTAAGCCGGTGGAGTTCTCGACGGCGCGCACGCTGCAGCCCGGAATGCCCATTCGCTGCTGGTCGGTAACAGTTCCGGTAATCGCGGCGCGATTTACCTGTGCCCGGAGGATGTCCGGATGAGGCGCTCCGAGCAGAAGGAGAGCGGCAATATGGGCAAAGCGTTTCCAGGAGCAACGACGAAGAGACCCCATAGGTTTATTTAAGTCGGCCGGCTGCAGCGAGGCAAATGAATAGTTGGTTACGGAATGGCCGGTCACGCAATCACTGGTTATACCAGGCTGCGCGGGCTTCGGCTGCTATCATTCGGCTGCTATAATCAGGATCACGCTCGACGCACTCCGATGCCGAAACGCTTTACCCTGGCGCAGGCTGAGAGCCTGATTCCCACGCTCGCCCCCCTGCTCCGCAAAGCAATTGAATGCAAACAGCAGTACGCCGGCGCGGAACAAGAGTTGCAAAATTTTCACCAACGCATCGCGGTGGCGGGGGGAGTGCTGGTGAATCGCGACTTGGCCGCGGCGGTGAAGGGCAAGCGCGACTCCGCCGCCCAGCGCCTGAAGGACGTCATCAACGAGGTGCAGAAGTACGGGTGCGTGGTGAAGGACCTGGATATCGGGCTGCTCGATTTCCCTAGCTGGTTCGGCGGGCGCGAGGTGTATCTGTGTTGGAAACTGGGCGAGCCGGCGATCGGGTTCTGGCATGGCACGGATGAAGGCTTCGCGGGACGCAAGCAAATCGACGCGGCTTTCCGCGAGCAGCACCGCGGCGACCGCACGCAATAGGAGCCAGGCCGCGTTGCCTACGGAAACCGAAGTAAAACTCGCGGTGGCAAGCGCGGCGGCGGCGCGGGGCCTGCTTCGGGCCAAGGGATATCGCGTCAGCAAGCCCCGGATCTTCGAAGCGAACGACGTGTTCGATACTCCCGATCGCCGGCTGCGCGACGCCCAATCGCTGCTGCGCGTTCGCCAGGTGCGCCGGGAGGCAAAGCTCACCTACAAGGGGCCGCCGAGCGGCGGCAAACACAAGAGCCGGGAAGAACTGGAACTGAAGGCCGACGACGCACAGACGCTGGCCTCAATTCTCGGCCGCCTCGGCTTTGCGCGCGTCTTCCGCTACGAGAAGTACCGAACCGAGTTTCAGCGGGAAACGACCGGGACAGTTACGCTGGACGAGACACCTATCGGAACTTACCTGGAACTGGAAGGCGCGCCCGGCTGGATCGACCGCACCGCCCGCGCGCTGGGCTTCGAAGAAAAAGACTACATCCTCGAAAGCTATGGCCGCTTGTACCTGACCTGGTGCGAGCGCCAGGGCCGGGAGCCAGGCGATATGGTGTTCGGGAAGCGCGGTGGGCAGACTCGCTGATAGGCCAGCGCTTCTCTATTTCGGCGGCGATGCAGATAGAGCCGCAAAACCTCCCAACCGCGCCGTCATCGGCCCGCCGGCACCTTCCCTTCCAACACCTCCACCGCCTTCAGAAACTCGCGGTAATTCTTCGGCGCTTCCCCTCCGAAATACCCCTTCAATCCGGCCTTGGCGCTCCATTCCTGCCGCCGCGCGGTAGCTGCCGCCATAATCGGCTCGATGCCCAACGCCTCTAGCGTCTCCGCCACTTCCTCCATTTCGCGGGCGCGCCGTTCGCCGTGCTCCACCACCCGGCCAATCATGTAATTCGCCAGCGCCGGCCAATCGATGCCCGGGTAGCTTTCCGCCAGCGAAGCGAACACACCCTCCTCGGCGCCATACCTTCCGGCCGCCAGCACACATTCGGTAATCAGCGCCTCAAGCCCCTTGATCATGATGCTGCGGAACATCTTGGTGGCGGCCGCCCGGCCCACCCGCTCGCCCGTTACTTCGATCCGCATTCCGTAGGGCGTCATGCGCTCGCGAAACTCCGCCGCTCCCACGCCGCCCGCCAGAATCGGCACGCGATGGCCGTACGGCGGCACTGGCTGCATCATGGCGACCTCCACGAACCGCGCGCCGCTCGCGGCAATCGCGCCGGCAATCGATTGCTTCACTGCCGGAGAAACCGAGTTCAGGTCGGCATACAGGTGCCGCGCGGAAAGATGAGGCGCGGTTTGCCCCGCGGCCGCCGCCGCCTGGTCCGAAGTCACCGCCGACCAGATCCAGTTTGCGGCCGCCGCCAGTTCGGCATTCGATTCCACCAGCCGCGTGCCGGTTTCCTCCGCCCGGCGCCGGATCTTCTCGCCTCGCCCCGGAGTGTGCATGTGTATGTCGAAAGCCACAAAATCGCCCAGGCCCGCTTCCCGCAACCCCCGCGTAATGTGGAACGCCGCCTCCCCGAAGCCTACGAATCCGATCGCGCCGCCGCTCCCAGTGTTGGTCATAACATTTAGTTAATCACCCGCTTCCCTTTGATTACAATAGAAACATTATGTTGCGATCCCTCCTAGCGGCCGCCGCGGCCTTCGTCTGTTTCTGTCAAACCGGCGTCGCGCAGAAGAAGTCGGCGCTCGATAAGGCCACGCTCGAGACTTATGTCCGCCATCTCTACGTGATGGACAAGAACGTAACCGTCCAGGTGGGCGACCCTAAGCCCTCCGATCTGCCGGGCTTCTATAATGTCGTCGTCAGCGCTTCGGCCGGCAATGCCCACCAGGATTTCCCGTTCCTGGTCTCCAAGGATGGATCCAAAATCATTCAGGGCACGGTTTACGACGTCTCCGAAAATCCCTATAAAAAGGATCTCGACAAGCTGAAAACCGAGGGCGCGCCCAATTTCGGCAAGCAGGGGGCGCCGGTAGTTATCGTGGAATTCAGCGATTTCGAGTGCCCGTATTGCCAGCGGGAGGCCAAGGTCCTGCGCGATAACCTCCTCGCCACTTATCCCACCCAGGTCCATTTCTACTTCAAGGAGTTTCCGCTCACCAGCCTGCATCCGTGGGCCAAGCCGGCGGCCATCGCTTCGCGCTGCATCTACGATCAGAAGAGCGATGCCTTTTGGGAATATCACGATTGGATCTTCGAGCATCAGAACGAGATCACTCCCGAAAATTTCAAAGACAAAGTTATGGACTGGGCCAAACAGCGGAAGGATCTGGATTCTTTCAAGCTTGGCGCCTGCATCGACAACAAGACCACGGAAGCGGAAGTCGATAAAGACATCGCGCAGGGCCGCTCTCTCGGGGTGGATTCTACCCCGACCCTCTTCATCAACGGCCGGCGCATCGCCAGCGCGGCCGAATGGCCCATGCTGAAGGCCGTCATCGACTACGAAATCGAGTACCAGAAAACCGCCAAGAACGCCGGCGAAGATTGCGGCTGCGCCATTAAGCTGGATTTGCCCATTGGCCAACCAAGCGCTCCCGCCCCGGGAGCATTGAAATAAGACGGGCTTTGTGCCAGTCTCCACCCGCCAAGGACCGGGTATCGGAATGAAGCAGTGGAAGCACGGGCTCGTGCCCGCCGTATTTTGTTTGTGCCGGCTGGGGCTGGGCGCTACCGCCTCAATCGATCCCAACCTCTATCTGGACGATATCAAGTTCCTCGCCTCGCCACAGATGAAAGGCCGGGCCACCGGCAGCCCCGAACTCGAGAAGGCCGCCGCCTTCATTGCAACGAAATTTCAGGAATTCGGCCTGAAGCCGGCGGACGGCAAGAGCTTCTATCAAGCTTTCCCGGTCACCACCAACGCGCGCCTCGGCAAAACCAACCGCTTCCACTTCACCGAAAACGGCAAGGCAGTGGCTCTTCATTTCCCCGAAGATTTCCTGCCCTTCAATTTTTCGTCTTCCGGCAAACTCGCGGGCCAGGTGGTGTTTGTCGGATACGGCATCACCGCGCCCGAATATAACTATGACGATTACGCCGGCATCGATGTGAAAGGCAAAATCGTCCTGATGCTCCGCCACGAACCGCAGGAATACGACGAGAAGAGCGTCTTCGCCGGCAAAAGCTACACGCGCCACACCCAGTTTGCCAGCAAAGCCAGCAACGCCAAAAATCACGGCGCTATCGGCGTGATTCTGATCAACGATCTCCCCAATCACCGTTCCGACGGCGATGGGCTCGAAAAGTTCGGCAGCACCGAAGGACCCGCCGAAGCCGGCATTCCGTTCCTCCAGGTGAAGGTGGAAAAAATTGAGAGCTGGTTCAAGGATGCAGGCAAAGACCTGGATGCTATCGAAGCCGATATCGATCGCACGCTCCAGCCGCGGTCGTTTGCATTCCCGGCGTCGCTGCGCGTGGATGCCAACCTGGATGTCGAGCGCGTAGTGAAAACCGTGCACAATGTCGTGGGATACCTTCCCGGCGAAACCGATGAGTACGTAATCCTCGGGGCGCACTACGATCACCTCGGCCTGGGGGAACAGTTTTCGCTCGATCCCGAAATGAAGGGCACGGTACACCCCGGCGCGGACGATAACGCCTCCGGCACCGCCGGAGTCATCGAGTTGGCGCGCTGGTATGCCTCGCAGCCGAAACAGAAACGTGGCATCGTGTTTATGACCTTCGCGGGCGAAGAACTGGGCCTCCTCGGTTCCGAGTTCTATACCGAGCACCCCGATTTGCCTCTCGACAAATGCGCCGCCATGATCAACATGGATATGATCGGCCGCGTGCGCAACGAGAAGCTGTACATCGGCGGCGTAGCTACGGGTTCCACGCTCCGCGCCCTGCTCGAACGTGAAGCTCCCAAATTCCCGCTGCAGCTCGACTATTCCGATACCTCCGGTTATGGATCGAGCGACCACTATGAATTCACCGCCAAGGGCGTGCCGGTGCTGTTCTTCTTTTCGGGGTTGCATGGGGACTATCACAAGGCGACCGATACCTGGGACAAAATCGACGCCCCGGACGCGGCCAAAGTGCTGCAACTGGTAGCGGACGTAACGGATCAACTGCGCCAGGAGCCGGGCCGGCCCCAGTTCGTGCGGGTCGCGCCGCCTGCCGGAGCTCTCGGCCCGGCAGCCGGAGGTTCCGGCGGCTACGGTCCCTACTTCGGCTCGGTGCCCGATTTCGGCGAAGGAGTCAAGGGAGTGAAGTTCTCCGACATCAATCCGGGCTCCCCCGCGGCGGTGGCCGGATTGAAGGCCAACGATGTCATGATCGAATTCGATGGCAAACCGATTCAGAACCTCTACGATTTCACCTACGCGCTGCAGGCGAAAAAGCCCGGCGATACGGTAAAGGTGAAGGTTCTGCGCGATGGAAAGCCGATCGAAGTGAACGTGACTCTAACCCGCCGCAAGTAATCATTCCATGGATGCCGAAATTCTGAACAAAATGCGGGCCGACTGGAACGGCCGCGCCAAAGAGAACGCCCAATACTACGTCCAGAACGAGAAAGAGCAGTGGGACCGGCGCGATTTTTTCCGATCCGGAGAAATCAACGTCGCCAACGAAGTGATGACCGATATGGTCGCCATTTGCGGCGGCCGGCGTTCGCCGCTCGACCTGCGCATGCTCGAAATCGGCTGCGGCGTGGGCCGCATGACCCGCATGCTCGCGCGCATTTTCGGGCACGTCACCGGGGTCGATATCAGCGAAGAGATGATCCGCCAGGCGCGTGAAAATACGGCCGACCTAGACAATGTCGATCTTGTGGTAGGAGATGGCTGCACGCTCGCCGGCCTGCCCGATGCGAGCTACGATTTCGCCTACTCCTTCATCGTGTTTCAGCACATTCCGGCCTACCGGGTGATCGCGTCTTATTGCCGGGAGGTGAATCGCGTGCTGAAACCGCGCGGTCTTTTCAAGTTCCAGGTGCAGGGATACACCGAGCTGAAACGGAACGAGGACGATACCTGGCTGGGTCATCCGGTTTCCGCTCGCGAAGCGAAACGGCTCGCCGAAGAGTCGGGCTTCGCGCTGGAGCGGCAAGAGGGCGCGGGCACGCAGTGGTATTGGCTCTGGTTCCGCAAGCCGTGAAGTTTCCGCCTTAAACGAACTCCACTTCGGCGCGTCCAATGCCGCCGAAATCGGCCACTGCCCGGTCGCCGCGCTCCGCCATGTAAACCTCCGTGGTCACTCCCGTAGTCACGTACTGGCCCCGCTTGAGACCGATACCCCGCTCCGCGAGCGCGTTCACCAGCCATTCAAGCGCGTTCAGCGGATGGCCCAGCACCGCCGCGCCGCTGCCTTCCCGCGCCAGCTTTCCATTTACGTAGACGCGCACCGGCTGCCCGGCCAGATCGAAGCTCCGCCAGTTCTTCACCAGCGGCCCGCGCACCCATGCCGCGTGGCAGGCGTTGTCCGCGATCAGCGAGAGCGCGCCAATGGCGAGCCAGTCGTCGAAACGGCTGTCAACAATCTCAATCGAAGGGATCACTCCCTCCACTGCTTCGGCGATCTCTTGGCGCGAGTGCGCGGCTTTATTTCCTGCGATTGGCGGCGGAAGATCGCGCCCCATGCGAAATCCGAATTCGGCCTCCACCACCCGCATGAAAAACTGCGAGGCATCCAGGCGCGCCGGGCTTTCGAAACAGTGCGCCGTCGCCAGAGTGCCATAGAACGGCCCGCCGACGCCGAGCTGCCTCTGCGCGATCGCATTCGTGCAGGCGATTTTGTATCCCGCCGGCTCTCCGCCGTAGTGCGCCAGCAGGTTCGCCATCAGCTCGGCCTGGCACTCGTATGCTTCCTCCGTGTTTTGCGGCCTCACCGATTCCGGCAATTCGGCCAGACGGGCGTGTTTGGCGCGGGCTTCGGCAAGCAATTGAGCGGCGGTCGGGGTCACCGGAATATGGTACCAACTCCGCTTGCGTTACCTTGAAGCGTGGACGAATTTCCGCTGCTCTCTTCCACCCCGCCCGCCTGGGGCCGCGCGGTTCTCGCCGAGCCGCTCAGTCTGCTCGTCGACCACGCGTTTCTCGAAAGGAAAGCGGCCAGCAACGCGCTCGAATTACTGACCCGTTGGCCCAACGACTGGCTGGATGGCTGGGTGGAAGCCATGGCCGCCGTGGCCCGCGACGAAGTCGCGCACCTGGCGCAGGTTACGCGGTTGCTGCTGGCCAGAGGCGGGCGCCTGGAGCGCTGCCACAAGAACCCTTACGCCAATGCGCTGCGGCAACTGGTGCGCAAGGGAGAACGCGACGAACTGCTGGACCGCCTGCTGGTGGCCGCCATGATCGAAGTGCGTTCCTGCGAGCGGTTCTGCGTGCTGGCGGCCGTGGCCGATGACGCGGAACTGGCGGCCTTCTATCGCGCTCTCTACTCTTCGGAACGCGGCCACTACAAAACGTTTTTGAACCTGGCGCGCAGAACCGCCGGCTCCCCTGTTGTGGACGTCCGCTGGAGCCAGATGCTGGTGGCGGAGGCCGCCATCCTGGCCCGGCAATTACCCGGCCCGCGCATCCATTCCGGCCTGCCGACCGACGCCGCTAGTTCAGAGCAAACACCCAGATAGCCCCGCCTTCGGGCACTTCCGGAAATTCGCCCGGAAACGCCCGGTTCAAGGTCGCCTGCATGCCTCGCGAATCGCCGCCCCAGCCCGCCAGCACGGCAACGTATTGCTTGCCTCCCACCAAAAACGTAGTGGGGGGCGCCAGAATGCCGGAGTTCGTGGGAAACTCCCAGAGCAGATCGCCGTTGGTCGCGTCGAATGCGTGGAACTTGCGGTCGGCGGTGCCGCCGCTGAAAACCACTCCCCCGCCGGTCACAAGCATGCCGCCCCAGTTGGGACTTTTGGCGTAACTGTGCATCCACACCTTCTGGCCGGTATCCACGTTCCAGGCCTGCACTTCACCGAAGTGATCGGCGCCCGGCGCAATGGAGCCGGGCAGCATCCGCACGCCGGTGTAGTTCTTGCCGGCCACGTATGTCACATCCTCCCTGCCTTGGGTCGATCCGCAGATATTGTCGTTCGCCGGCACGTAGATCATGCGGGTTTTGGGGCTGAACGCAATCGGAGGCCAGTTTTTGCCGCCGTGCGCGTTGGGGCAATAGCTGGCTGCTTTGCCGGTTCCCGGCTTGCGCGCGGGGTCGACATTGGGCCGCCCGGTCTCGGGATCGAGGCTGAGGTACACATTCTGATACACGTACGGCTTGCCTTCAATGAACTTGATGCGTCCGCCGGTAGTGGCGTCGCCGCGATCGAGGAACCACAGATAGCCGTCGCGCGCCACGTCGATCAGGCCTTTGATGGTGCGTTCGCCGCGGCGGTAATCGACCAGAATCGGCGGAGAGACTTCGTCCCAATCCCACGACTCGTTCGGATTGTACTGGAAGTGGCCTTTGATCTGGCCGGTGGCCACGTCGATGGCAATAGTAGAGGCGGTATAGAGATCGTCGCCGGGCCGCTGGTCACCCATCCAGGGTCCGCCGTTACCCGTGCCCCAGTAGGCGATGTTGGTTTCCGGATCGTAATTCCCGGTCACCCATACCGGGCCGCCTCCCGTCTTCCACTGGTTGCCTTTCGGCCAGGTTTCGCTGCCGGGTTGGCCTGGCGCCGGAACCGTGTAGGCGCGCCACTGTTCTTTGCCGGTCTGGGGATCGAAGGCGGCTACGAAACCACGGATTCCGGTTTCTCCTCCCGAGCAGCCCACCATTACCTTGCCGCCCGCGACCAGGGGCGCCAGCGTCATGTAATAGCCCAACTTCGAGTCGGCCACGGTTGTGGTCCAGACTTCTTTGCCGGTGCGGGCATTGAGCGCCACCAGCACGGCCTCACCCGCGGCGAAGTAAACCTTGTCGTCAAACAGCGCCACCCCGCGGCTGGTATCGTGCAACACTACCGAGCCCGTGGGCTTCTGCCGGCGATAGCGCCAGAGCAGGTTTCCCGTGGTGACGTCAATGGCGATTACCTGGTCGTTCGGCGTGGAAACGAACATCACCCCGTTATTCACCAAGGGCGCGGCTTCGTGCACTTTGGCTTCTCCGGTGGAGAACACCCATACCGGGTGGAGGCCCTTCACGTTTTGCGGCGTGATCTGGTCGAGCGGGCTGTAGCCCCAGCCGTTGTAGGTGCCGCGGATGGAGAGCCAGTTGCCGGGCTCCGGCTCCTTCAGGCGCTCGGCCGTTACGGGCTGGTAGTTGCGCAAGATGTCCGGCATCGGCACGGGAATTTCCGGCTGCGGCTGCGGCTGTCCGAAAACGGCGGCGGAAAAGGCAAACGCCACGGCGGCGAGGCCGAGACTTCGATTCTGGAGCATAACGGGATCTCCTGCTGGTTTAACTGGTCCTGATATTATCTACCATTTGCGAGCCGCGCCGCGCCACTTCGCCCGGCGTGCGCTTCTTTCCGATCCCTTACAATAAAGCTTTCTATGCCATTTGAGGAACTGGTGGAGGCGGAAGGCCACCTCATCGACTCCCACGTGATGGAGGACATTTTCGACAAAGTTGTGGAACACGGCGCGCGCTTCGAGGTGGAGCAATTCCGTATCGGGCGGACCAACAGCGAGCCTTCCTACTTGCGGTTGAAAGTCGCGGCGCCCGCAAAGGAGTCCCTGGATCACCTGCTTGAGGAATTGCTGGGCCTGGGCTGCGCTCCGGTGGAATCGAGCGATGCGGTGCTGCGGGAAGTGGAACGCGACCGCTGCGCGCCGGAGGATTTCTACTCCACCACCAACCATCGCACGTATGTCCGCCACGGCAGCGACTGGATTGAAGTAGAGAAGCAGCGCATGGACGCGATGATCGTGGTGCGGGACGGCAAAGCTGTGTGCCGGCGCCTGCGCGATCTGCGCCGCGGCGACCGCATCGTGGTGGGTCTGCGCGGCATCCGTGTGATTCCCGAATCGAAGGAACGGGACCGGCTGGCGTTCGCTTTCATGTCGAACGGCATCTCCTCGGAGCGGCAGGTGGAGACGGCCGTGCGGCAGACGGCGGCGCTGGTGCGGCAGGCCGCGGAGCAGTCGCAAAAAGTGGTGGTGGTAGCCGGACCGGTAGTGGTGCACACCGGCGGGGCGCATGGCCTGGCTCGCTTAATCCGCAACGGCTGGGTGCAGGCGTTGCTGGCCGGCAACGCGCTGGGCGTGCACGACGTGGAAGCCGCGCTGTTCGGCACCTCGCTGGGCGTGCGGCTGGCCGACGGCCGCCAGGAGGAGCACGGCCACCGCAATCACATGCGCGCCATCAATGCCATTTTCCATGCCGGCTCCGTGCGGGCGGCGGTGGAATCGGGCGCGCTTAGCTCCGGCATTCTGTACGAGTGCATCCGCGCCGGCACGCCGTTTGTGCTGGCCGGCAGCCTGCGCGACGACGGGCCGCTGCCGGACACCATCACCGACATGAATTGCGCGCAGGACGCGTATGCCGCGCAACTGGAAAATGCCGGCCTGGTGCTCTGCCTGGGATCGATGCTGCATTCCATCGCTACGGGCAACATGCTGCCGAGTTGGGTGAAGATCGTCTGCGTGGATATCAACCCCGCCGTAGCCACCAAGGTCAGCGATCGCGGCACCGGGCAGGCGGTGGGCGTGGTGGCCGATGTGGGTCTGTTTCTCGACCTGCTTTCGCGGTTGCTGCCGGAAAAAGCGGTGGCATGAAACGGGCGTACACAGACGAGCATGCCGCAGCGGGGATCCGCGCCGAACTGCCGGAAATTGAAACCTGGCCCAACCAGTACGCGGATTACGAAATCGAAATCGTTATGCCGGAGTTCACTTCGGTGTGCCCAAAAACCGGCCTGCCGGATTTCGGCAAAATCGTGCTGCGCTATGTGCCCGGCCGGCGCTGCCTGGAACTGAAATCTTACAAGATGTACCTGCTGGCCTACCGCCAGTTGGGGATCTTTCAGGAAAACGTGGTGAACCGGGTGCTTGAGGACGTAGTGAAAGCGGCGAATCCGGTGCGCGCCACGGTGACCGGCGAATTCACGCCGCGGGGCGGGCTGGGCACCGTGGTGACCGCCAGTTGGAGCCAGCCGCCGCGGAGGTCGCGGCGTGGAAAGCGCTGAACTGATCGCGCTCCTGCAGCAAGCGCGGGAGCAGGTGCGCGCGCGTAATCCGCAAACCTCGGCGCCGGGCAATGTGCCGCTGCCCGATTTGATGCCGCTGGTGCATGCGCGGGATGCGGCTTTGGGCAAGGCGGCGGCCATCGGCACGGTGAACCCGCGCCGCGGCGGTCCGCTGAACGCGCTGGTCCAGGGGTGGAAGCGGCTGCTGGCGCGCGTGCTCGATTGGCACGTGCGCGAGCAGGTGATTTTCAACCGGAAAACCGTGGAGTGCATCGATGCCGCGCTCGATGCGCTCAACCAAAGCAACCGGGCATTGGCCGAATTGGCGGGGCGGATCGAGGCCCATCAGCAGGGATGGGAGGAGTTGCAGGACATTCGCCGCCATTGGGCCGAGTGGCGCGGCGGATGGGAAACGAAACTGCGCGACAACGAGGTGCATTACCTGCGCAACGTGGGCGAGTTGCATGCCGCATTTCAGCATCGGGTGACGCTGCTGGAGGCCACGTTTCGCGAAGCCGTGCGCGCGCAGCATGCCGATTTCACGGCCGCGCTGCGGGAAGGCATGGAGCAGACGCGGCGCGAGTTTGAACGGGTGATCCACGCGGAGCTAAAGCTCATCCGGCAACGAGCCGGGTTGGGGGGCGCGGAGCGGGGATTGGGGACTGAGGGACCGGCCCTTCCTCCGGCGCCGGTCTTCGACTATGGCGCATTTGCCGAGCGGTTTCGCGGCTCCGAGGACCGCGTGAAAGCGGGGCAGCAGGTGTATGTGCCGTATTTTACCGGGCGCCGCAGGGTGCTCGATATCGGCTGCGGGCGGGGAGAATTTCTGGAGCTGATGCGCGCCGCCGGGGTGGAGGCGCGCGGCATCGATCGGAGCGCCGAATCCGTCGCCCTCTGCCGCGGCAAGGGACTCGAAGCGGAACAAGCAGATCTCTTTCTCTATTTAGCGGGGCGGCCGGAAGCGGGCCTGGACGGCATCTTCTGCGCCCAGGTGGTCGAGCACCTGCCGCCGGAGCGGCTACCCGAATTCCTCAAGCTGGCGGCGCGCTGCCTGGAACCGGGCGGTGTAATTGCGATTGAGACGCCGAATCCGGAATGCCTGGCCATCTTCGCTACCTATTTTTACCTCGATCCCACTCACACCCGCCCCGTGCCGCACCCGTTGCTGGTCTTCTATCTGGAGGAGTTTGGGATTGGCGCAATCGAGGTCAAAAAACTTTCCCCAGCGCTCGATTCAATGCCCGCGCTCGCCACTTTGCCGCCAGAGTTCCGCGAGGGTTTTTTCGGGGGACTGGATTATTGCGTTATCGGGAGAAAGCTGCCTGGGCCGTAACACCCGCCCGCGCCGTTCCGCGGCGCAGCCTGGCTGAAGTATTTTGCCTGGCCGGACTCGGTGTAAACGAGTCGAATCTTCACCACGGAGAAGAGACACGGGAATCTCTTTAGCGTTTCCGTGTCTCCGTGGCGATTCTCCTAGCTTCCGCCCAAGACGGGTGGGCCCTCGCTAGAATTAGCTCATGTTCCCAACCCTGTCTCGCACTGTTGCCGTAGCTGCGTTCGCATCGCTGCTCAGCGCGGAAACGATTTCGATGACACTGCGCCAGACCGTCGAAACCGCCCTTAAACAGAATCCCGATATCGTGTTGGCGCGCCTGGATGAGCAGAAGACCCGGGCGGCTGTCCTGCTGGCTAAGGCGCCATTCATTCCGCGTCTGGTTGTGGGCAGCGGCCTTGCTTATAGCAACGGTTTTCCGCTGAGCATTGAAGGCGCCGCTCCCAGCGTGGCGCGGGCCGATGCCAGCGAGTTTCTCTTTAACCGGCCGCAGAGCTACACGGTGGCCCAGGCTCGCGAAAATGTCCGCAGCGCGCAACTGGGAGCCGAAGCCAAACGCGAAGAGGTGGCGTATCGCGCGGCCACGCTGTTTGCCGATGCCGAGCGCGCGGCGCGCCTGAGCGGCTATGCGGCCAAGGACGCGGAGAGTCTCCAACAGGTCCTCGAAACCGTGGAGGCGCAGGTCCGGGAAGGCCGCGCCCTGCCCCTTGCGCAAAAACAGGCCGAACTGAATCTGGCCCGCGCGCGGCAAACGTCCGAAGACCTAGAGTCGGATCGGGCGGCCGCCGAGAGCGCCCTGGCCGTGGCCCTCGGCTTAGGCGCCGAAGATCGCGTGCAACCCATCGCCGAGGAGCGCACCCCCGCGGAAACTCTTCCGGAACAGCAGGCGATCGACCAAGCGCTGGCGTCGAACAACGAATTGAAGCAATTGGAGTCTGAAATTGCCGCAAAACAGCTCGAAATCCGCGGCGAGCGCGCCGCCCGCCTGCCGCGCGTCGACCTGGTGGCCCAATACGCCATGCTCGCCCGCTTCAATAATTACGACGAATTTTTCAAGCACTTCCAGCGGAACAATGGCCAGCTCGGCGTCTCCGTGCAACTGCCGCTCATTCCCAGCCCCGCCATTCGCGCGCAGACCGCGGCAACCGAAGCCGAAATCGCGCGCTTAGAGGCGGAGCGGAACTCCACCCGCGATCGCCTGATCTCCGATATCCAGCAGTCTTACCGGGATATGAAAAAAGCATCCACCGCCGCCGATGTAGCCCGGCTCGACCTGGAAGTCGCGCGAGAGCAACTGTCGGTGCTGCTCGCGCAGGTGCAGGAGGGCCGGGCCAGCCTGCGGCAGGTGGAAGAGTCGCGAGTGGCGGAAAACGACAAATGGATGGCCTTCTACGACGCGATGTATGCGGTGGAGAAGGCTCACTGGAATCTGTTACGGCTGAGCGGAGGACTGGTGGCGGCGCTTGAAAGCTCACCGGTTGCGCCGCAGCCCGCGCAGCGCCCGTGAGTCCGGGTCCACTAGCACGATCGGCGCGCGGGGCAGCATTCGCGAGTAAGCCAAACCCAACATCAGCGCGCTCGTGAATGCGGCCCCCAGAAACGCCCAGGGGAAACGGCGGTATTGTGTCTTCCAATCGAGCGAAGCCCGGACGTGATATTGCAAACTGTTGAGGTCCTGCTCGAGGCGGCCGCGCGCCAAATCCACCCGCTCCTTCAGCTCGCTTGCCGTTTCAGCCATTCGGCGTTCTCCTTAAGCGTCCCCGTCGTCTCCGGAAGTACAGGTTGCGCCCGCTTGATACGGTCCAGGCCGTGCAAGAACAAGGCCCCGGCGATGGCGCCAAGCACAACGGCCATAATCAACGCCGCCAGCCAAAGGGGCAATATGAGCGCCAGCGCCACGATCACCGTCATCACCACACAGGCGCCGGCCAGCAGCCCCAGGCCGGCCGCCGCTCCTAGCCAGCCACTCGCTTCGCCCGCCGTGCGAACTTTTTCGCGCATCTCGGTTTTGGCCAGTTCGACCTCGGCGCGAATGATCTGTTCAATATCGCGAATAATGTCGCGAAGAATCGTGCTCGTAGTCCGCCGCGGTTCCACGATTCCCAATTCATCGGCCATGCCTCACCTCCGAAACGGCGCGTTTTGCCGCCAACAACTTCACCGGAAGATCTTGCGACCCAACGCGCGGCCCACGACAAAACCCAGCGCACCCGCCAGAGAAATCGCCGCCACCGGATTGCGGCGCGCGTATTTTTCGATTCCGGCTGTCATCTCCTTCCACGAATACGCTTGCACGTAGTGTGCCGCCCGCCCCACTCTGCCGGCGGCGTCGCGCACCACACGGTTCCGGCGCAGTTTCCGTGCGAATGCGTCCAACAGGCGGGCGGCCGTTTCGCGCGACCGCTCGACTTCCGGATCGACACGCGGAACGGCGGGAGGGTTTGCCGACATGGCTTCATGATAGCTCCGGATATCGGGCCGGCCGAGTTTCGCACGTCCTGTCTCTCACACCCCCTTATATACTTGAGGTTGGCGGACTACGATCGCGAATTATCCAAAATCGTCGCCGAATTGAACCGCGCGGCCCCGAGCCAAAAGGCCGCGGCGCGCGGCCCGCAATCCACGGCTTCGTTTGAGGAGTTATTACACTTTGCCGGCCGGCGCGGCGCTTCCGATATCCTGCTCATCGCGGGCGCGCCCGTAATTCTGCGCGTGAACGGCGGGCTGGCGCCGGTCTCGGGTCCTCTGGGCCAGGCGGCGGTTCTCGATGCGGAAGATGTCCGGAGCGCGGTTCTCCCTTTGCTCGAGCCGGCGCAGATGGAAGAACTACAAAAGCGCAAAGCCGTCGATTTCGGATTCGAGCGCGAGGGGCTGGGCCGGTTTCGCATCAACGTCCATCACCAGCGCGGGACGCTGGCCGCGAGCATCCGGTTGCTCCCCTCGCGAATTCCCTCGCTGGAATCGCTGCACCTGCCGGTGTCGCTGGCGCGCCTGGCCGAACGCCGCCAGGGACTCGTGCTGGTAACAGGCCCGACCGGCTGCGGCAAGACTTCCACTCTCGCCGCGCTGGTGGATATCGTGAACACCCGGCGCGCGGCGCACGTGGTCACCATAGAGGACCCCATCGAGTATCAGCACGCGAACCGCAGCGCCGTCATCGAGCAGATCGAAGTGGGCCGCGACACACCCGATTTCGCGGGGACGTTGCGCAGCATCATGCGGCAGACACCGGACGTGATCCTGGTGGGCGAAATGCGCGATGCCGAAACCATCGCCACGGTGCTGACCGCGGCCGAAACCGGCCACCTGGTGCTCTCCACGCTGCACACCAACGACGCGATTCAAGCCGTCTCCCGCATCCTCGATTCCTTCCCTACGGCCAACCAGCCGCAGATCCGGCAGCAGGTCTCGCTGGCGCTGCTGGCGGTGGTGGCGCAACAGCTCGTGCCCGGCGAAGATAGCGGCGCGCGCTGGCCCGCGACGGAAATCATGATTGCCACCGATGCCGTCCGCGCGCTGATCCGCAAGGGCGACGACCACCAGCTTCGCTCGCAGATCGCCGTGGGCCGCGCCGAAGGCATGATGACCATGGAGCAATCGCTGACCGAGCTGGTCCGCGCGCGCCGCATCAGCGAGGAAACGGCATTTGCGCACTGCTTCCGGGCGGAAGATTTGAAGCGGTATCTGGCGTAAGGGAGAACGGGGTTCCTGCGGAAGCCGCGCACGAGGAAAGGCGCGAGCCGATCAGACCCGCGTGAGATTCAAGCTCGATGAGAAGCTTCCGGTCGAGTTGCCGCTGAACCGCGGGCAATGGGGCACGATACGGTCGCCAGATGGCAAAGGCGATTGGAACGGTGCGCCTCAGCGCAAGTCTGTTTTACCAAGCGGCCGCGGCACGGGGACGATCCGACTCCGGGCAGTTCACCGCGACGAAAAACGTGCGGCCTTCGCCGAGCTGCCCGGCCATGCCGAGATCCTGGGCACTGTAGCAGACCAGTTGCTCGAAACCGGCCTGTTCGAGGGCGGCTCCAATTTCCTTGGTGGTGTAGCAGCGCTCGTGAATCACCGAATCCGAGCGGCGCCAGGCGCCTTCGAGGAGGCGGAACATCGTGAGGGTGCAGGAGGCCAGGCGGGAGCGGAAATCGTAGCCGGAGGCGGTGATGGTGAGGACGTGGTCGTCGCGCACGAGCGCAAAGGCTTCGCCCCAGCGCGTGCGGTACGCCTCCTCCAGGAGCATGTCGAAAGCGAAGATCGCGCCTGGGCGGAGGGCTTGGGCGACGTTGCGGAAAGCGGCGTGGAGTTCGTCTTTTTCGAGGATGTGATTCAGACTGTCGAAGGTGGAGACCGCTCCCTCAAAGCGATCGTCCGCGCGGAGAGGCGGCAGGAACGAAGCGGCGCCGCACACTTCGAAATCAGCGGAGGGCACGTTCAAGCGCGCGTAGCGGATCATTTCGGACGAGGCATCGAATCCGGTCACGCGGTAGCCGCAATGCACCAGCAGGCCCGCCAGGTACCCGGTTCCGCAACACACGTCCAGGATACGGGCTCCCGCCGGCAAGCGCGCCAGAAAAATGCGCCGCAGGATGGGAAACGCGAGGCTGTGAAATTCCTCGTTCCAGTAGCGGTCGTAAAACCAGGCGAAATCGTCGTAAGCGGCCAAGGTTGTTTTAGGGTGCAAGGCTTGTTATATAGTTAAGAAAACCCCGATGCGTAGGGGACCAGGAAGTTACTAATATAGGGTCAAATTAGATCGACGCGGCCCGGCGGAGCGTAAGTTCCCGCCGGGTTTTTCTTTGAGGGCGTGCTGGCGGGGACAGGTTCACTTCCCGGTGGCAGCCGTCCAGTTCAGCACTACTGAAAGTTGCTGCCCGCCGCCCTCTTCGGCCGGCATGCTCAGCAGAATCTTCTGATTGTCGCGGGTCACATCGGCCAGCACTCCCGGATTCGCGGCTAATCGCAGAAATTCGGGCGGCAGCTTGAACAGGGTTTGCCACGGGCTAGGCTGAAATACCGCGCCGCCCGCGAGTGGAACCGCCATCAAAACGCCATCCGCGCCGAGGAACATCAGTTCTTTATTGTCCGCCCGCCAGCGTGCCAGCCCGGCGCTGCCCTTGGATGCGATCCATTTCCCGCTGTTCGGCGAGGACAGGCTTACGCCCTGAACGTAAATTTCGGGCCTGCCGGATTCGCTCGAAAGATACGCCAGCCAGCGGCCGTCAGGGGAAAGGTAAGCGCCCTGTTTGAAATCCGCCGATTGGATCAGGGGAAACGGCTTGCGGTCGCCGGCGGCGCCCGGTCCCACCGGTAAGGCCCAAATATCCGCGCCCCGTCGAAATATGAGGAAGCGGCCGTCATGAGACCAGTCCGTCAGGGCTGGAGTTCCCGTGTCGCCGCTGAACTGGTACAGCAGTTCCTCTTTGCCGGCGCCATTCGCCGCCCGTGCATAGATTGCGGCCTTTCCGCCGCGAAAGGATCCCCAGGCGACGCGCTCGCCGTCCGGCGACCATATGGGCGCGCCATTGCAGCAGGGGCCGGAGTCCAGCCGGCTATTGGTGCCCAATACCAGGTCGATCACCCAGATGGACGATTGGCGGCCAAACACCTGAAATCGCCCCACGGCTACTTTGTTCCCGTCCGGCGAGAGCTTCAGAGAAGTGAATTCTTCTGTCTCGAGGGGCTTGCCGATCACCTCGCCCTTCCGGTTGAACCAGGTAAGCCGCCACATTCTGCTGGCGGCAGGCGAATATACGAGCGAGCCATTTGCGGAAGCCGAAACGTAACCGAGCGCTCCAGCATCTTCGGACGCAACCGGGTTTGCGGCGGCGACCGGTTCCCCGGCCACCTTCAGGCGCTTTTCGTCAAACTGCTGCGCGAAAAGTATGCCTTGTTGGAGAAAAAAGAGATGGCCGGATGTGTACGCGAAGCTGTAATCCGATTCGACGAGCGGGACCAGGCTCTGCTGCTCAGGTTTGACATCCAGTGAACCGGCGTAGATGCCGCGCTTATCTTTGCCCGCGCCGCGCGAGTATAGAAAATGTTTCCCATCCGGCAGAAACACCGGATATATCGGCAGAAAGCTCTCGTCCTTTGCCTCAGTCGCGACAGGCGCGGGCGTGCCGCCCGTGGCGGGTACGCGCATAATGCCGCGGCCCTGATTGCTCGCAAACAGGATCACGCCATCGCGGTTCCACGAGCCGCCGAATATGGCGCCAGGCGCATCGCAGATATCCTGTGCCATGCCGCTGGCAATATCGACTTTCTTCAACTTTCCGCCGGATTGCACCGCCAGAAACCGGCTATCCGGCGACCAGAACAGCGCGAACAGCGCCTGCGGAGTTTCCAGGTTCGGGATCGCCTGCGCGGTGAAAGAGGCCAGATCGCGAATCCAGATGCGGGGCACGCCATCGGCCCCGAAGGCGGAGAACGCCACTTTGCGCCCGTCTGGTGACATGGCAAAAATGCCGCTCTGTGTAAACGTGGCCTTGGGCGGCAGCGCAAATTGAAACCGCACCGGTTCGCCTGCCTGGGGCTTTTCCCGAAAATGAATCAACGCCGGCGCCGCAAGCGCCATCAGCAACACAGCCGCCGCTACCGAAGAGATCGTCCCGAACTGCCTTCCCGCCGACGCCGCCGGTTGCGCCCCCTTCTCCAGCAGCAACAGCCCGTCCGCCGCCTCGCGCAGCCGCCGCTTCGGATCCTTCTCCAGGCACCGCTCTAAGAGCGGCCGCACGGCATCCGGAACCGGCTTCCAATCCGGCTCGCCCTGCACTACCGCTGCCAGCACGTCGGTGAGGGTCTCGCCCCCGAATGCCTGCTTCCCGGTGAGCATTTCATACAGCACCGCGCCAAATGCCCATGTATCGGTGCGCCGGTCCACCGTCTTCCCGCGCGCCTGCTCGGGACTCATATATGCCGCGGTCCCGAGGATCGCTCCGGACTGGGTCACTCCCATGGGTGTCGCGCCCATGGTTACGGTTGCGCTTTCGGCCCTGCCGGCCGGCGCGGCTGCCGGGCTGCCGGCCAGCTTCGCAAGGCCGAAATCCAGCACCTTCACGACGCCATCCGGCCGCAGCTTGATGTTCGCCGGCTTCAAATCGCGATGCACGATTCCCTTTTCGTGCGCCGCTTCGAGCGCCTCCGCGATCTGCCCGGCGATCTCCAGCGCCTCCTCCAGCGGAATCGGTCCCTGCGCAATCCGGTCGGCCAGCGTAGGTCCTTCCACCAGTTCCATCACGTAATAGTTCGGCCCGACATCGTGAATCGTGCAGATGTTCGGATGGCTCAGCGCCGCCACGGATCGCACTTCTCTTTCGAAGCGTTCGCTGAACTGTTCCCGCGAAAGCTTCAAGGCCACATCCCGACCCAGGCGCGGATCGTGCGCGCGATAGACCTCCCCCATTCCTCCGGCGCCAATCGATCTCAAAATCTGATACGGTCCGAGCCGGTCACCCGCGGAAACTGCCATGGCCACTCAGTTTATCCAATTCCTCATGTTTATCCATTCATCATTGACACCGGCTGCCGATCCTGATAAGTTGCGCGGGCATCGGGTGATTCGTGAACAGGAAAGATCTCATCATCAAAATGGCAAAGGACGCCCAATTGACGCGCACCCAAGCCGCGCGCGCGTTGAACGCCTGTCTCGCGGGGATTCAGGCAGGGCTGGCAAAGGGGGACCGGGTCACGATTTCCGGCTTTGGCAGCTTCGGCGTTTCGCAGCGCAAGCCTCGCACTTTGCGGAATCCGCGCAACGGGGAAGCGATCGCCGTGGAGGCGCGGCGGGTGGCGCGCTTCGCTCCCGGAAACGATCTGCGATCGGCGATCCAAAACAACGGCTCGGCGACCGGAAGCAACCATCACGCCTCGCACGACCCGGAAGCCGGGGGCTGAACTTGTCGCCAATCTAACGGTGGCTATGAAACTGCCGCGGCTTGACTGGCGGAGGCGGTTCGATTGACAACCACGAAGAAGATTCAGCTCGCATGGAAGTACCGCCGGGCAATTTGGAAATACCGTAGACTCTACCGCTACCGGCGGGAACTCGGAGGACTGGCGGTTACCGGCCTGGTGCAGGCCGTCGCGGCGCTCGTTCCACATCGGGCAAAATAGAGGAAGTGCCTCCCGAAAAGAACGGCAAGCCCAGCCCCGGCCTGGGAACGCTAAAAATCTTGGGCGTTCCGGTGCGGCTGCACTTTACGTTCGTCCTGCTGCTGATCTTTCTGCTGTTCATCGGGGTGGGCGATCAGCAGTCCGGTTTATCCACCGCGCTGTACATCCTGGCGCTGTTTGCGTCGGTGCTGTTGCATGAACTGGCGCACGCGCTGGTAGCCAGGCTATACGGTATCGGCACGGTGGAGATCGTGATGTTCCCAATCGGGGGGGTTGCGCGGCCGGAGCGGATTCCCAAGGCTGGCGAGGAGCTATGGATCGCGCTGGCCGGGCCGCTGATGAACCTGCTGATCGCGGTCGGGTTGTGGTTCGGCTTCGCGGCGAGGCAAGGTATCGTGGCACTGGAAGAGCTGCGGCAGCCCACCGACGCCAACCTTGCGGAGCGCATTGCCATTGGCAATTTGATTCTGTGCGTGTTCAATTTGCTGCCGGCGCTGCCTATGGATGGCGGGCGGATTCTGCGCTCGCTGCTGGCGCGGAAGCGCTCGCTCGAAGAAGCTACGCGCGTGGCGGCGCTCACCGGCCGCACCCTGGCCATCTTCATGGGGATGGCGGGGCTGCTGGCCAGCAATTTCATGCTGGTGTTCATCGCGCTGTTCGTGTACCTGGGCGCCGCGCAGGAGGACAACGCCGCCCGCGGCCGGCTGCTCAGCGCCGGCTTTCCGGTGCGCGCCGCCATGATTACCGATTTCCGCACGCTGCAGCACGGCGATACCATTCGCGATGCCGGCAATTTGCTGCTGGCCACTTCGCAGAGCGATTTCCCGGTGCTGCATGGAGAGACCGTAATTGGCCTGCTGACCCGCCAGCGGCTGGTCCGCGCCATGATGTCGCAGGGCGCCGACGCCTACGTGGCCGGCGCCATGGACCGCGACTTCCTCACCCTCTCTCCCGACACCCCGTTGACCGAGGTTCTGCCCCAGCTCACTCCCTCCGGCTCCTGCGCGCTGGTGATCGATCGCGACGGGCGTTTGCTGGGCATGGTGACCGCGGAAAATGTGTCCGAATTCCTGCTGTTGCGGCAGGCGAGCATCGTGCGGCCGGAGGAAAATCCTGGCGGCCGGAGGAAACCAACAATTTGAAATAACTGAGCGGAGGCTATGCATATCCGAGTCCTGGGAATTGTGCTTGCCGGGGGTAAGGGGACGCGCCTGGCCCCTCTGACTAAGGAACGCGCGAAACCGGCGGTCCCGTTCGGCGGGAAGTACCGCATTATCGATTTTGTGCTGAGTAATTTCATCAACTCCGGAATTTATTCCGTCTACGTACTAACCCAGTTCCGCAGCCAGTCGCTTCTCCAACACCTGAGCGAAGGCTGGCAGTTTGGCGGCTTGCTGAAAACCCAGTTCATCATTCCGGTCCCTGCCCAGATGCGGGCGGGAGAAACCTGGTACAGGGGCACGGCCGACGCCATTTACCAGAACATCAACCTGGTGGAGCAGGCCGACCCGCGCGTAGTGGCCATCTTCGGCGGCGACCACGTCTACCGCATGAACATTGCCAGCATGGTCGAATACCACATTTACAAAAGCGCGGAAGTCACCGTGGCCGCCATTCCCGTGCCCAAGCAGGAGGCCGCCGAGTTCGGCGTGCTCGAGTGCTCCGAAGACGGCCACATCGTAGCCTTCCATGAGAAGAACCCCAACGCGCCCACTATGCCGGGCGACCCGCGCCGCGTCCACGCTTCCATGGGCAACTACATTTTTTCCACCCGCACGCTGCTGCGGCTTCTGCATGACGACGCCGCCGATCCGCGCAGCAGCCACGATTTCGGAAAGGATATCCTGCCCAAGCTGGCCGGCCATTCCGAAATCTACGCCTACGATTTCCAGACAAACCGCATTCCCGGCGAATTGCCCGACGCGGTGCCCTACTGGCGCGACGTGGGCACCCTCGATGCGTATTACGAAGCCAACATGGATCTGCGCTCCGTAAATCCTTCGCTTAATCTGTACAACCGCCAGTGGCCGGTGCGCACTACCAGCTACCCGGATCCTCCGGCCAAGTTCACCTTCGATGAAGAAAACCGGCGTGGGCAGGCTATCGATTCCATCGTCTCCGGCGGCAGTATTCTTTCGGGCGGCGTGGTGCGCAATTCCGTGCTCGGCCGCAACGTGAAGGTGCACGCCGGCGCGCTGGTGGAGGACAGCATCATTCTGGATAGTTGCGATATTGGCCGCCGCGCGCGGGTGCGCCGCGCGATTTTGGATAAAAACGTGCGCGTGCCCGAAGACACCTGCATCGGCTACGATCTCGATCACGACCGCCAGTTTCATCACGTGACGGCGAGCGGCATCGTGGTAGTCGAGGGGAATCGCACGCCAGTGGAAATCGGGAATCTGGCGGTTTAGTGGAACAGCAAATTCTCGGCTGGATTTCCCACTATGGCTACGCGGCCATCTTCGTGTTGCTGGCCTGCGGAATCGCCGGCCTCCCGGTGCCCGACGAAACACTGCTGTTTTTTACCGGCTACCTGATCTACAAGTCGAGCCTTTCGCCCCCCATGGCATTTGCCTCGGCCCTGGGAGGCAGCGCCTCCGGCATCACCATCAGCTACGCGCTCGGCCGCTACTTCGGCATGAGGCTGCTGCACCGCTTCGGCAAGTACCTGCACCTCACTCCGGAGCGCCTGGAGCGCGCGCGCCAGTGGTTCGAACGCGTCGGCCACTGGGCGCTCACCTTCGGCTACTTCATTCCGGGCGTGCGCCACCTCACCGCCTACGCCGCCGGTATGAGCGGTCTGCGGCCGCACACCTTCGCCGTGTTCGCCTATGTGGGAGCGGCCATGTGGGTCGCCAGCTTCCTCAGCCTGGGATATTTTCTGGGCGACCAGTGGCAGGTGGTCGAGCGCACCGTCGATCACTACCTGCGGTGGATCGCGATTGGCGTGGCGATCCTGGCGGCGGGGTATCTGGCATGGCGGAGGCTGCGCGCCCGCGCGTAAACGGCAACCGCTGGAGGCAGGGAAGATCAAATGCCAGAGATTTCTATTACCTGGTCCATGCGCCGGCGGAAATTCTCGCGTGCGGTCTCATCGCCCTCCCGGAGTCGCTCGATCCAAGCCTCGAATGCCTTTCTCACTGCCGCGTGTAACATGGTCCGGTTCACTATATAGCCTTCGGCGGCCTTCTCCACTATCCGCTGTTGGGGCTCCCTCCGAATCACCCAACCGTTACGGGTTTCGGTGCCGTGAAAAATGCCGTTTCGCACATAGCAATAAAACTCCCGAGCCTCCTCCCCGCTCAGCCCAAATGCCGGCTTCGTTAACATGGCCTCGTACGCGTGCCGTGTTTGGTTCCTCGGGATGCCGCGGCCCGTTTCGAATCCCCGGAGCGTCTCAATGAGCATGCAATCCAGCGCGACGATAGCGAAACCGGCGAACCTCTTTTTAATCAGTGGATCAATCCATTCGAAGAACCGGCCTTCAATGCGGTCCCGTACGATGTCAATAGCCTTGTCCCAGTCTGTCCCGCCGCGGAAAGCCGCCTTCCAGTCGCAAATCGTCTATTTCGGAGAGATTCTCATGCGCAACGCTTCAATCATAGCGCGCTGCTTGGCGGCGGCCTCGTTATCGGCATTTGTGCATGACTGCGCAGCGACGTCGGTAACGTGCCGCACGTACCGCTCGGGACATTCATGAGCACGGAGACCAGCGACGATGTGGCTGACATATTCAGCGCTGGGCCAAAGTCCGGCGCGGCCAGTGCCTTCTGCCTTCACAAGATCAGACGCGGCGCACTGGTTTATCTGGCTACGTACATCGAACCCGATATCGTATTCCTGAACCGTGCGCGCCAAGCCGCGGTCCACCGCCGCGCCTCCCAGGCGTTCCGGGCTATTCAATCGCTCCGCATCGCAGTTCGAGCCATATTGGAAGACCAGCGGCATATCGACAGAGTACAAAACTTTTCGCGCGAACATTGGCTGGGGAGCATCTCGAGAATGGCGCTTATTTCCGCGGCGGAATCGCCAGCAGCAGGATGCCGATAGCCAATAACAGAGCCGCTACCAGCTTGCGAAAGAATGTTTCCGGAATGCGGCGCAGGATGCGCTCGCCGGCCAGTGTTCCGATGACCACCCCGATGGTGGCGGCCACAATGGCGCGCCAGGCCGCCAGAATCGCGCTGTGGCCGGTAATGAAATACACCGGCATGCGAACCGCATCCACCGCCAGCGCAATGGCGGTCGCCGTGGCCACGAAGGCCAGGCCGGGCAACTCGAAGCCCAGCAGCGCCGCCGAACGAATGCCTCCCTGGTTCCCCACCAGTCCGCCGAAACCGCCGGATAGCGCGCCCGCAATCCACGCCGGCGCTCCACGTAGCCGGAACTTTTTGGCCATACCGGAAAGGCCCGCCATGCCTGCGAAGATCAGCAGAATCGCCAGCACGGTGGTGAGGGCGCGGCTGGAGACATAAACATGGATCAGCGCGCCCGCCAAAGCGCCCATCGCGTTCATCAGCCCGAATCCCAGAAGCACCCCGCGATCCAGCTCGCGATTGAGCCGCGAAAAGCGCAGCGCGGTGGCGATCAGGTGTGGAATGGAAACCGCGCCCACCGCGGTCTTCATGCCGAAACCGGCGGCCACCAGCGGCGTGAGCAGGCTGCCGATGCCGAAGCCGGCGAGGGACGCGATGCCGCCCGCCAGCAACGCCACGGCCGCAATGGCGAGATGGTAAAGCATAGGTGGCGCCCTCCCGCCGGCGTTGTCCGCCAACTACGGCGCGGCTGTCTTCACGAATCTCGTCCGTGGCGCGGCGCCCGCCAGCCCTATTTCAAATACACACCGATCATGCCGAGCCTTTCCCATTCCTCGGCCGGGCGCCACGGCACGCCACCGGCTTGCGGTTTATAGAAGCAGATGTTGTCTTCGCCGTAGCGCTCTTTGAGCGCCTGAATCCATTCGGCGTCGCTTAAATCGGTGAGGTCCACGGGCGGATACCGCACGTTCCCGAGCCACTGCACGCGGCTACTGTTCCTTGAACTGATTCAGTTCCGGAATGTCCTTGGCGGCTCGCGAGGCCGGCAGCGTCTTGATATAAGCATACACATCGCCCAGTTGGGCGTCCGACAGCACCTTGGTGGAATAGGAAGGCATCTGCCGGGTGCGCGGATTGCGCACGTAGCTGATGAAGCCGGATTGCGTCATCCGCATCGGAACCAGGCGCGCTCCCGGACCGTTCTGTCCGGAAAAGCCATGGCAGCCGTAACAGGTGTACTTGAGGAAGATCTGTTTGCCGGCCGCGGCATTGCCGGCCTCCTGCGCGGCCGCCGGGCTGGAAAGCCCGGCAACGGTCATCACGGCGGATGCGCATAGCAACCCGGCGCGGGAAAAGAATCGGTGCATACGGTCTCCTGAAAGCAGGCTTTCATCCTATGCCGTGCGGTTTTGGGCTGTCAAGCCAAGCCAGGGCGCAGGCGATGGCGCTAGCCCGAGCCCCGAGTCGTTACACTGAGTTTGTAGGAGCTTCGCGTGGCCACTCTCAGCAGCACGCCCGAAACCCGCGGCGGCGCGGGCAAACTGGCAGGCTTCGATCCGGAACAGCTCATCCGCGCGTTTCGGATCATGCAGACGGCGCGCCGCCTGGACGACCGCGAGATTGCGCTCAAACGCCAGAACCGCATCTTCTTTCAGATCAGCGGCGCCGGCCATGAAGCCATCCAGGTGGCGGCGGGCATGGTGCTGCGCGCGGGGCACGATTGGTTCTATCCCTATTACCGCGACCGCGCGCTGTGCCTCACCCTCGGAGTGACTCCCTACGAAATGCTGCTCGCCGCGGTCGGCGCCGCCGCCGATCCCGCTTCGGGCGGGCGGCAGATGCCCTCCCACTGGAGCCACGCGCCGCTGCATATCGTGAGCGCGTCTTCGCCTACCGGCACGCAGTTCGTGCAGGCTGTGGGCTGCGCGGATGCATCGCGCTATCTCGGGCGGCTGGATGAAGTGACTCTGGTCTCCTCCGGCGAGGGCGCCACCAGCGAGGGCGAATTCTGGGAAGCGCTCAACACGGCCTGCCTCGAGAAGCTGCCCCTGCTGTTCCTGATCGAAGATAACGGGTACGCCATTTCGGTGCCCATAGAATGTCAGACCGCCGGCGGCGACATCGCGAACCTGGTGTCCGGATTTCCAGACCTGCTGCGTGAGCAGGTGGATGGCGTCGATTTCGCTGCGTCGTATCAGGCGATGGAACGGGCCGCCGCCTGGTGCCGCGAAGGCCACGGGCCTGCGCTGGTGCACGCCCGCGTCATCCGCCCATATTCCCATTCGCTCTCCGACGATGAGCGCCTGTATAAACCGGCCGCCGAGCGAAACGCCGAAGCCGAACGCGACCCCGTCTTGCGCTTTCCCCAGTTGCTGGTCAGCGAAGGCATTCTCGACCGGCAGCGCCTCCAATTGCTGCTGCACGAAGTCGAACAGGACGTGCAGCAGGCCACCGAGCGCGCCTTGCGGGAGGCACCGCCCGCGCCCGCTTCCGTTTTCGAGCATCTCTATTCGAACTGCATCGATCCCGCGGGCCCCGCCTTCGAAGCCGAGCCGGCCTTTCGCGGCGAGCCCATGACCATGGTCGATCTGATCAACGCCACCCTGCGCGAAGAGATGCGCCGCAACCCGCGTATGCTGGTTTTCGGCGAAGATGTGGCCGATTGCAGCCGCGAGCAGAATCTGCGCGAAGTGAAAGGCAAAGGCGGCGTCTTCAAAGCCACCGCCGGGCTGCAGGTGGAGTTCGGCGCGGCCCGCAGCTTCAACACGCCGCTGGCCGAGGCCTCGATCGTGGGCCGCGCCATCGGCATGGCCACGCGCGGATTGAAGCCCGTAGCCGAGATCCAGTTCTTCGATTACATCTGGCCCGCTATGATGCAGCTTCGCGACGAGCTGGCCACGCTGCGCTGGCGCTCGCACGGCGCCTTCTCCTGCCCCGCGGTGATTCGCGTCGCCATCGGCGGCTATCTGAACGGCGGCGCCATCTATCATAGCCAGTCCGGCGAAGTGACCTTCACCCACATCCCCGGCCTGCGCGTGGTCATGCCTTCGAACGCGCTCGATGCCTGCGGTCTGCTGCGCACCGCTCTCCGCTCCGCCGACCCGGTGCTCTTCCTCGAGCATAAGCGGCTCTATCGCGAACCCTACAACCGCTCGCCGCACCCAGGAGAAGATTTCAGCATCCCTTTCGGCCGCGCCCGCCTCGTCAAGCCGGGCCAGAATCTCACCGTGATTACCTACGGCGCGCTGGTCCAGAAATCGCTCGCGGCGGCTACGCAGATCGAGCGCCGCTACCCCTGGAGCAGCGTGGAAATCCTCGACCTCCGCTCGCTCGCCCCCTACGATTGGAGGGCAATTCGCGCCTCGGTCGAGAAAACCAGCCGCGTGCTCATCGCCCACGAAGACACCCTTTCCTGGGGCTACGGCGCGGAAATCGCCGCCCGCATTGCCGATGAGCTGTTCACCTTTCTCGATGCCCCCGTCCGCCGCGCCGCCGCCCTCGATACCTGGGTGGGATACCATCCCCAGCTCGAGGCCGCCATCCTGCCTCAGACGGAAAAACTCGCCACGGAAATGGAGAAGCTGTTGACTTATTAGTGCTCAGGCGCAGAAAGGGAGAGTTCTCTTCGAAAGCCGCTCCGGCCAATGTCACCGCAGGCGGCATTTCAGCCCGGTGGCTTCTCAGGGGGTGTTTCACAGAGTTTCGCGCGGGCATCCCATCCATGGCCTTCTACCGGCGGAGGCGCGCCGTCACTTCTTCGGCGCTGTTGCCGGCTGTCCGTTCTTTCGTCGCGTGGCGTTCCGCGGCGCGTTCCCGAGATCGTACGTCCCGGGCGACTCCTGCCCGAGAAACTTCCCATTCCTATAGGTATTCGCGCAATACGGGTGCAAGTAAACACTCGGCTTGTCTACCGCTGGATAGGCGATGTCGTCGGCGTGCATCCCGCCGGCCGGGTTCAGGCCCGCTTCATTGCGCATTCGCTTGGCTGTTTCGTGATCCGCGCAGGCCGTGTCGCCGCTGACTCCGAGGGCGCCAATAATCCTGTTGTTTTTATAAAGCGGCACTCCCCCTCCGACCGTAATCAATCCTCCTTCAATTCGCGGCGTGCTGCTGCCGGAACCTTGATTGGGGGGCACAAGATCGCCCGCGACGAACGGGTTCGATGCCGCGATTCCCCAGAGCGAATGCCCGGGCTGTACCAGCGTGTACCGCCGCGCCGTGGAAAGCGGCGCGTCATCCAAACTGAATGCATTCGCGGTGTATGCTTTGGCTTTGGCGATGGCAAGGATTCCGGGCCAAACCTGCGTGGGATCCGCCGTCGAAGCCGCAACCGCGCAAGCCTGTCCCTGCCGGTCTACTACGACGGCCCATTCACGCCGGCCGTGAAAAAGGCCCCCTTCATCGCCGCCATTCGTGGGTGCCTTGGCCAGAAGAGATTTGAGTTCACTGACGCCGGGAAGATCCGAGCAGCCCGCGGCGGATGATCCAAGCCTCCAGATTTGCCGTGTTGTTATTGAGCGTGCCGGCGGCAAGCGTATGGCGGCTGCCGACGTGCGTCAAATCCGGCCCGACGCGGCCCTGGGCAAGCGTACCGCGAATCGTATCGGCAGAGCGAGCACGCCTTGGTCTCAAACAATTCTTTTCCCTGTTGCTCCTGGGCCGTAACAGGCTGCTGCGCGTCCCGAACTTGGTGAGCGTACCAGGCCTCATAATCGGCGGGGGCCTGCGCCACGACCGGCTGGCTGGCCTGGATACGGATCCGGTTCATCTGGTCAGGTATCAGATCGACCTTCCCGTGTAGCGTGGGCACAAAGAATGAGTGGATCACGTCAGCGCTGGTGAGATCGATGTCGACAGGCTGCCCGACGGGAATATGGATTTGGTTCGCGGCAATGATGTTGTCCGGCAGCGGCGCTTTGACGTATTGCACCTCTCACCACCACTGATGGCCAAACATACGGATATCGGCCGGATGATCACGGCTCATACCGCCTTCGAGTAACAAGATTACTTCGGTTCACCCTCGGTGGGCGGTGCAACAGCACACCCTGCGAAGCCGCGAGTGAAACAGATGTTGAATCGCGTTCGCATCAAGGGGACTGGGGCGCTCCGTACAAGCGGCGCGGATGAAACCGTCCGCGACAGAAAAGAGCGTCCGGCACCCGGGGGTGCGGGTGTGATCCTCAGTACTTCTAATTCAACCAGGGCAAATGGTGGACAGCATTCAGAGACTGCCGCCGGATAACCGGTTTGTTGCCGTGGGCGCCGGCGCGGAGCCGCTCACCGCTTCTTCTAACACCCGCCCCAATTCCAGCAGCCGCTCGTCCTCGAACGGCCGGCCCAGCAACTGCACGCCGATGGGTAGCTGTCCAGGCGCGGTCTGCACCGGCACAGTCAACGCGGGCAATCCTAGCACGTTCGCCACCACAGCCGGCATCATCGCGCGGAACAAGCCGATTTCCTTGCCGTCAATCGACCATTTGCGCTCGCGGTGGCGAAACGCCGTAATGCCGGCCACGGGCATCAGCAGCACGGGAACGCTTTCCATCTGGCGCAGCAGATCGGCGCGCATGCGGTCGCGGGCCGCAAGCTGCACGGTTACGTCGTGGCCGCTCGGCTCGGCATCGCTCAGATTTTCGAGAAGCGTCCAATGCAGCTCGGATTCGCGGCCGGCGATAAACTTCCGGATCGCGGCGGCCGGCCATTGGCTGAAGAGGAACGCCCAGAGGTTCGGCGCGCGTTCCAAACCCTTCGGAGCAAATGGTTCCACTGCCATCCCGCATGCCTCGAATGCGCGCGCCGCTTTTTGGATGGACGCCCGGATCTCCGGCATCACCGGCACATCGTAGAACTGCTCCCACAACCCGATCCGTGTGCCGGCAGGCGAAATTTCGCGTAACGGCGCAGGGGTGGAGAATGGATCCTGCGGATCGAAGCCGGCGAGCGCGGAAAACAGCAGTTCCACATCTTCCACTCTGCGGGCCATCGGTCCCGCAACGGTGGTCAGGCCCGCGGGATATCCGAGAGAGGGGAAGTGGCCGGTAGTGGAAACGCGTCCCGGCGTGGGCTTGAGGCCGGCGATGCCACAAAAGTGCGCGGGCACGCGAATGGAGCCGCCGCCATCGCTTGCGAGTCCGCCGGCCGAGCAAAAGGCCGCGATGGCCGCGGCTTCGCCGCCGCTCGATCCGCCCGGTGTCCGCTCCCTGTCCAGCGGATGATTCGTACGGCCGGTGAGGAAATTATCGGTTTCGTAGGCGGCCAGCAGTTCAGGCGTATTCGTTTTGCCTACAATGATGGCGCCTTCGGCTCGCAAACGCGCCACCGCGGCGGCGTCGCAGCCCGCCCGGTGGCCCAAACGCAAACGGCTGCCGGCAAGTGTGGGAAGGCCGGCGACGTCGAAGCTATCTTTCACCGTAACCGGTACGCCATCCAGCAAGCCCATGCGCTCGCCCCGGCGGTGAACTGCCTCCACTTGCCGCGCTTCCGCCAGCGCCTCCTCGGCCCTCACCGCGACGAACGCGTTGATCGCCGGGTTGGCTGCTTCGATTTGCCGAAGATGCGCTTCCACCAGCTCAACAGGGGAAACGTCCCTGTCGCGCACCATGGAAACCATCAGGCAGGCCGATGCACGATACGGCACCAAGCCAGTGTAACTTTCTCCGGAACGTGTGGGGAGGGCCATCCGCCTGCCGGACGGCCCACGCCGATTAGCTGATCGGGATGCGTTTCGCCTGCCGCTTGGTTTCGGCTATCGGAACTGTAACGCGCAAAATGCCGTCTTTGAATTCGGCCTTCGCCTTTTCGGGATCGGCGCCATCGGGCAGCGGGATGGCCCGGTAGAAATGCCCGTAGGAGCGCTCGCTGCGGACGAAGCCTTTCTCTTTTTTCTCTTCTTCGATCTTCTTTTCGCCTTCCAGAATGATCTGGTCTTCAGTGACTTCCAGTTTTACGTTGTCTTTGTTCAGGCCCGGCAATTCGGCCGAGATTTCCAGTTGATTATCGAGTTCGCGGACTTCAATAGCGGGCGACCACATGCCGCGTTGTCCCATGCTGCGCGTCAGGCCGAAGCTGCTGGAGATTGCCCGATCCATTTCCTCGGACAGCCGCCGCATCATGGCGAACGGGTCTAGGGTGAAGAAGTCTCGCACGGCCGGGAAATATTCCTCCCAGCGTGCTACACCTCGTTGTTCCTGGGATGGTTGATTGTGGACCTTAGCTTCTGCCATCTAAAATCTCCTTACAATTTCATTCTGCGAAGGCGGGGTGGGCGATTCAAGACCGTCACTCTGGCCAAAGTGAAGGGGCACACTGAGGCGGCGGTAAAATAGCTCTGTGCCGCCGAAGAGTTTCACAGAAGCGCGCCAGAGCGTGCTCGACGAAGTGCGCGGGGCCGGCCTCGCGCCGCCGGTGGAAGAAGCGCTGCTGGCTCAGGCGTGCGGCCGGGTGCTGGCCGAAGATGTCGCCGCCGATCGCGACACGCCCGCGCTCGCGCGTTCCATGCGCGATGGGTACGCGGTGCGCGCGCGCGATCTGCCCGGCGAGTTGGAAGTGATCGGCGAGGTGCGTGCGGGCGAACGGTTCACGGGCGAAATCGGGCGCGGCCAGGCGGTGGAGATTATGACGGGCGCGCCGGTTCCGGCGGGCGCCGATGCCGTCGTGATGGTCGAGCATACGCATCGCGTGAACGGGAAGGTGGCAATTGGCCGCGCGGCGGAGCCGAACCAGAACATCAACCAGGCGGGATCGGAAGCGGCGGCGGGCGAAGTGGTCCTCCATGCGGGCCAGCGCCTCGATTACACGGGCATCGCCATGCTGGCCACGTTCGGCCGCGCAAAAGTAAGAGTATTCCGGAAGCCCACGGTAGCTCTGATCGCCACCGGAGATGAAATCGTGGAGGTGCAGGAAACGCCTAAAAATTTTCAGATTCGCAATTCCAATATACAATCGCTCGCTGCGCAGGTGGCGCGCGCGGGCGGGGTGGCCTGTCCGCTGCCGGTGGCGCGCGACACCGAAGCCCACACCCGCGAGATCATCGCGCAGGCGCTTGGGGCCGATCTGCTGCTGCTTTCGGGCGGCGTCTCGGCCGGCAAATACGACGTGGTCGAGCGGGTTCTGGCGGCCTTGGATGCCCGCTTCTTCTTCGACCGCGTGCTCATCCAGCCGGGCCAGCCACTGGTATTCGGGCAAGTGCGGGGGAAGTTCTTCTTCGGCCTGCCCGGCAATCCGGCCTCGACCATGGTGACGTTCGAGATCTTCGCGCGCGCGGCCGTGGAACTGCTTTCCGGCCTCGCGGAGCCAGTGCTACACATGCCGTTCGCGCGGCTCACCGCCGATTTCCGCCACCGCGCCGGCCTGACGCGGTTTCTGCCGGCGCGCCTGAGCGCGGATGGAACCGAAGTCACGCCGGTTCGCTGGCATGGATCGAGCGACGTTCCCGCGCTCACCCGCGCCAATGCCTACCTAGTCGCCGATGCCCATCGGCCGGAGTACTCGAGCGGCGAATTCATTCAGGTCCTGCTGAAGTGAAGCAACACGGAACATGAACCAACTTTCGCATTTCGATGCCGCCGGCAGCCCGCGCATGGTGGACGTCAGCGATAAGCAGGAAACGCGGCGCACGGCGCGGGCCCACGCGTTTCTGCGGATCGCGCCCGAGGTGCTTCGGAAACTGCCTGAGAATCCCAAGGGAAATCCGCTCGAAATCGCACGCATCGCCGGCATCGCGGCGGCCAAGCGCACCTGGGAACTGATCCCGCTCTGCCATCCTTTGATGCTGTCGCACGCCGATGTCGAGGTAATTGTGGAAGAGGCGGGTGTGCGGGTCTTCTCCAGCGTGGCGACCACCGCTCAGACAGGAGTAGAGATGGAGGCGCTCACGGCCGCTTCGGTCGCGGCGCTCACGGTGTACGACATGGTGAAAGCTTTGGACAAGTCGATTGAGATTCAGGATGTGTACCTGTTGGAAAAGACCGGCGGGAAATCCGGGCAGTACCGCCGCGAGGCCCTATGAGCTTCGCCGTTTTGACCATCAGCGATTCGTCGGCAGCGGGCCAAAGGACCGATCTGTCCGGCCCGGCGGTGCGCGATCGCCTGGAACGAGAGGGCTGGCGCGTCAGCATTATGGACATCCTGCCCGACGATGCCCCCATTATTAGCGAACGCCTGAAGGCCTTGGCCGATGGGGGTGCGGTTTCGGCCATTTTCACTACGGGCGGAACAGGCGTGGCGCCGCGGGATGTGACGCCGGAGGCCACCCGTGCCGTAATCGACCGCGAGATTCCGGGTTTCGCCGAACTGATGCGCGCCCGCGGCCTGCGCGCCACCCCCATGGCGGTGCTTTCGCGCGCGGTCGCGGGAACGCGCGGCCAGGTTTTGATCGTGAATCTTCCAGGCTCGCCAAAAGGGGCCGTGGACTCGCTGGATGCTATCGTGGAAGTGGTGCCGCACGTGCTCGATTTATTACGCGGGCACACCAGCCATGCGGCTGCCCGGCAGGAGTAGCTATGCGACGAAAACTCATCCTTCCCCTGCTTTGCGCCGGCCTGTTGCTGGCGCAAGATCTGCCTCCCGACGTGATTCCTCCGTTCGTGGTGACGACGGAGCGCGTGGTGGCGCCGGTCACCGTGTTCGACCGCGACGGAAACTTCGTAAACGGCATCCGGCCCGAGCAGTTCCACCTCTACGATAACGGCAAAGAGCAAAATATCGAGGTGGATGTCAGCTTCCAGCCCATTTCGCTGGTGATCGCTATCGAGAGCAGCTCGCACGTGGATGCGATCCTGCCGCAGGTGCAGAAGATCGGCAATATGATCGCGCCGCTGGTGATTGGCGACCAGGGCGAAGCGGCGGTGATCGCGTTCGATTCGCGCATCCGCACCTTGCAAGATTTCACTTCCAACCCCGACCAGATCACGCAAGCCATCAAGAAGATCCAGCCCGGCAGCAACGCCAATCGCATAGTGGACGCCACGGTGGAAGGCGCGCGCATGCTGACGCACCGGCCCCAGAACCGCCGCCGCATTCTGCTGCTGATTTCCGAGACGCGCGATCTGGGCAGCGAGAGCCGCGCGCGGGAAGCGCTGATCGATTTGCAGCTTGGCAATATCGTGTTTTACGGCGTCGATATGTCGCGGTTCGTTTCCACGCTGACCGCGCCGCCGGAGGAGCCGCGGCCGTTCTCGCAACCGCCCACGGCGTATAGCCTGCCGGGCGGCGTTCCTTCGACGCCTACAACCGTCGCGCAGACCTACGGCGGCAACGGGGGCCGCGCCGAGTTCATGCCGCTGATGCTCGAAGTTCTGAAAGACGTCAAATACATCTTCAAGAACAATCCCATCGAGCTGTTCACCAAGGGCACCGGCGGGAGCGAGTTCAGCTTTTACAAGCAGCGGGGCCTCGAAGAGGCGATGCAGAAGATCGGCGAGGAACTGCACAGCCAGTACCTTCTGACGTACAGCCCCAACAACAAGCTGGAAGGCGGCTTCCACCAGATTCAGGTTGAAGTGGATGGCCGGCCCGATGTGAAACGGGTCGTGACACGGCCAGGTTACTGGATGGCCGCGAAACCGGGCTAGACGGCCTCCTTCTTTGCCGCCTGCTTGGCTGCGAATTTGGCCACATTGATGACCGTTCGCTCGTGGGTTCCCTCAGCCACCTTCTCGCGGGGCGTGGCGGCTTCCACGCGGAACTCGATTTTGCGGCCGTTCACGGCGATCACCTCCACTGCGAACCGCACGGTGCTTCCCAGAGGGGCGGCTGCCAGATGCGCCACATTCACGTGCGTCCCCACGGTGTCGTAGCCGGCTTCGAGCAGCGGCAACACGGTGTCGCGGCAGGTCCTTTCCATTAGCCCGATCATCGCCGGGGTGGAGAGCACCCGCGCGTCTTCGAGGCCCAGAAAACTGGTCGCGATGCGATCGGTCACTTCGGTGGTGAATTCGCCTTTAGTTCCAGCCGGAATCTCAGCCATGCGCTCCTTATTCTAACTGCGTCCAGTATCGTACCGAGGCAATCGGCTTGCTGTAAAAGGGAAGCGCGGAACGAGTAAACCGTCCCGGAAGGAGGATCACGGCATGGCTGGAAAGAATACCGCCGTTTTCGGCATATACGCAAACCGCAGCGAGATCGAGGAAGCGGTCGATCATTTGCGCGCAGCAGGCTTCCGCAACACCGATGTCTCGGTGCTGGTGCCTGAGAATCCCGGCACGAAGGACCTGGCACATGAGAAAAGCTCCAAGGCGCCGGAAGGGGCCACCGCGGGCGGCCTGGCGGGCGGCATTGCCGGGGGCGTGCTCGGCTGGCTTACGGGAATCGGATTGCTCGCGGTTCCGGGTGTAGGGCCGCTGCTGGCGGCGGGGCCGATTGTAGCGGCGCTGGCGGGCATCGGCACGCTCGGCGCGGTGGGCGGCATCGTGGGCGGGCTGATGGGCTTGGGGATTCCGGAATACGAGGCCAAGCGTTTTGAAGGCCGCATTCGCGAGGGCGGGATCCTGCTTTCGGTCCACTGCGACAGCCGCGAGTGGGTCAAGCGCGCCAAGGAAATCCTGGAGCGGTCGGGCGCGCAGGATATCGGAGTGGAAGGCGAGAAGTCGGGCGATTTCGCCAACGCGGATAAACCGATGCCGCGGAGCCCGCTCACCCCGGAAAGACTGGCTCCGCGTGTGCGCATGGCGGGTGGGGGTATGCCGGTATCCGACGAAGAGCTTTACGCAAAAGACGAAGGCTGGCCTCCGCAGGCACCGCCCGAGAAAACGCCTAGGCCTTAGCCCGCGGCCGGCGGCCGCTATAAGCCCGACGTCTCCGGCCGCTATAATTGAGGGGTGTGGAAAGTCTCTCTCCTGATGCCGCTGCTGCTTGTGGGCGCAGCCTGCAGCCGGGGGAATCAAAGCAAAGAAGCGATCCGGCAGGGTGTGCTGGATCACCTGAAAAACAGCAGCGTTAATCTCGCTGCCATGGACATGGACGTCTCCGACGTCCAATTCAGTGGCAACAATGCCGACGCGACGGTCACGTTCAAACCCAAAGGAATGACAGTCGCGCAGGGCATGGCGCTGCATTACCGGATGCAGCAAAAAGGCGGGCGCTGGGCGGTGGTGAGCATTCAGGATTCGGGTCATGCCGGCAATGTCCCTGAAGGCGTGGCAAACCCGCACGGCGCGGGCGGGTTGCCAAGCGGCGATCCGCATGAAGGAGCGGTGGCGGTAATGCCATCTCCGGACGACCTTCCGCCCACTACGAAATGAAACGCGTCGCGATTCTGGGCGGCGGACCGGCCGGCGCGTTTGCCGCGGAACGGCTGGCTACCGCCGGTTTGCACGTCAGCCTCTTCGACGAGAAGCTGGCCTGGGAAAAGCCCTGCGGCGGCGGCTTGACTTATAAGGCCTACAGCCAATATCCATTTTTGCTGCACAACACGACAGCCAAGCGGTTCGTCACGGAAACCGTGCTTTCGGCGCCGGCCGCGGGCGAAGCCAGCCTGAAGCTGGACGATCCGCTTCTGATCTACTCCCGGTTCGACCTGAATCGCATGCTGCTCGAGCGCGCCGAACACGCCGGGGCGCGCATTGAGAAAGCGCATGTCGCGGAAATTACACGCTCGGGCCCGGGCTGGCGGGTGCGCACCAATGCGGGCGTGGCCGATGCGGATTTTTGCATCATCGCCACGGGCGCGCGCAATGGCCTGCAGGATGTGGGAACTAAGCTCACCGCGGAAGACGCTATGTCCGCTCTGGGCTACTATGTGCCCGGCGATCAGGCGCGCATCGATATCCGGTTCCTGCCGAGTCTGGAGGGCTACATCTGGATTTTTCCGCGCTGCGGGCACCTTTCGGTGGGCATCTGCGGGAAAGGCGAGCCGGCGGGCGCGCTGCGCAAGCGCCTGGAAGCGTTTATGGAAGAGCGTGGCATTCCGTTCCGCGGGGCCCGCTTCTACAGCCATTTGCTGCCCTCGCTCCATTCCGCTTCGTGGCGGACCAACAGGGTGGGCGGAGAAGGCTGGCTGGCGGTGGGAGATGCGGCGGGCCTGGTAGATCCGATTACCGGGGAAGGCCTCTACTACGCGCTCCGTTCCGCGGACCTGGCGGCCCGCGCCGTGCTTTCGGACGTGAGCACGCTGGCCGAACGGGTAAACCAATACCGCCGGGCGCTGCAGAAAGACTTCGCGGCGGATCTGGAATTCGGTTCCCGGCTGGCCAAGCGCGTATTTCACGGCCGGTTCCTGCTGCGCTCCGTGCCCACCCGCATGGTGCAGTTCACGCGCCGCAGCCCGCGGTTTTGCGCCATCATGCAGGACCTGTTCGCCGGCCGCCAATCCTACCGCGAACTGAAGCGGCGGCTGTTCAAGAGCCTGAACGGCAGCCTGTACGAAATTGCCATGAGTTTCGGATTTCAAAGAATGATGCCTCGCAAGGCGAGCGCCCGATGAAGCAGCCGCGATCGGAAGAACTGTTCCGCCGGGCCCAGGAACTGATACCCGGAGGGGTCAACTCGCCGGTGCGGGCTTTTCGCAGTGTTGGCGGCACTCCACCTTTTCTGGTGCGGGGGGAAGGGGCGCGGGTGTACGATGCCGATGGCCACGAATTCATCGACTACGTGGGTTCCTGGGGGCCCTTGCTGCTCGGCCATCGCCACCCGGAAATTCTGGCCGCGCTCGAAGGCGCGCTCGCCATTGGCACCAGCTTCGGAGCGCCGACCGAGCAGGAAGTGGAGCTGGCGGAAGCCATCCGCGAGGCCATGCCCTCGATCGAGATGGTGCGCCTGGTCAATTCGGGCACCGAAGCTACGATGTCGGCGATTCGCCTGGCCCGCGGGTTTACGGGCCGCGAGCGGGTGATCAAATTTGAAGGCTGCTATCACGGTCATGTCGATTCGCTGCTGGTGAAGGCGGGTTCGGGGCTGGCGACGCTTGGGCTGGCCGGCAGCAAAGGCGTGCCGCAATCGTTCTGCGACACTACGATGGCGCTGCCCTATAACGATGTGGACGTGCTCGAAGGGGTGTTCCGCACGTACCGCGATCGCATCGCGGCAGTGATTATCGAACCGGTAGTGGGCAACATGGGCGTGGTCCCGCCCGAGCCGGGATACCTCGAAGCGCTGCGCGAAATCACGGCGCGGCAGGGGACCATCCTCATCTTCGACGAGGTAATGACCGGTTTCCGGCTGGCTTATGGCGGGGCGCAGGAGCGATTCGGGATCCGGCCCGACCTGACCACGCTGGGCAAAGTGATCGGCGGCGGTCTCCCGGTGGGCGCATTCGGCGGACGCAAGGACATTATGCAGAATCTTGCTCCGCTGGGCGGCGTTTACCAGGCCGGCACGCTTTCCGGCAACCCGCTGGCCGTGGCAGCCGGTCTGGCGATGCTGCGGCACTTGAAGGCGCATCCGGAAATCTACACCCGCCTGGAGCAGTTGGGCGTGGCGCTGTGCGAGTCCGTGCCCAAGGGCGTAACGGTGAACCGCGCCGGTTCCATGTTCACGTGGTTTTTTACGGATGGCCCGGTATTCGATTACCAGTCGGCGCAACATGCCGACACCGATCGCTTCGCGCGCTTTTTCCATGCCATGCTGGAGCGCGGCATTTACCTGCCGCCCTCGCAGTTCGAAGCGGCTTTCCTTTCGGCCGCGCACACCGAAGCCGATATCCGGCGCACGATAGCCGCTGCTTGCGAAGCGTGGCAGGCGTAGCCGGTTTCATCCTAAAACGAAGCTTTTCGGAGTTCGCATTCCGGCGGGTCATTAGCATGGAGCGCGTGTCATCGAGACCGGGATGCGACCAGATGGACGATGCGGATTCACTCCGGGCAAAGCCGGCGGAATCGCGCGGGATTCTCCGCGGCAGCGGCAATACTGGGCTGCTCTTTGCTCTCATGTTCGATGAGGTACCAGTGCGTCCCGGCGACGGTCTGGCAGGTGTTGGAGAGGACCCTCCAATCGAAGTTGCTACTTCCGAGCATGAGATCCGGTTCGCCGGGGCGGCAGTCCTTAACGTGAATCGACCAGGTGCGTCCGGGGTAGCGGCGGAGGAACGCGATCGGGTCCGCGCGGCCGATGCGCGCGTTGCCCAGATCCATTTGCATGATAACGGAAGGCTGCGTGGCACGGCAGAGCAAATCCCACGGAACCTCGTTGCCTATGGGCGTGAACTCTACGGCGTGGTTATGATATCCGATGCGCATATCGAATGGCCGCAGGCGTTCGGCGAGGCCGTTCAAAAGGGCGGCGGCGCGCATCCAGCCGTCCAGGGTATGATACTCGGGTGGAAGGCCGGGCAGGATGAGATTGCGGTTTCCGATTTCGCGATTGAAAGCGACGGTGTGCGCGAAGCTGGAACCGGAAAGTTGATCGAGCGTGGTATGCGAGCCGCACACTAGCCGATCCGGCGAACCGACGCGAGGGTATCGGAAAGATTGCGCTCGCACTGGTCGCGAACGGAAAACAGTTGCAGGCCTATCCGAATGTGCCTGGCGGCGGCGAAAGCGGCACCAAGACCGGCGCCGGCAAGCATCCCACGGGCAAGCATCCCAAAAGACCGGCGGGAGAACAGAGCCGCGGCAGTCACGGAAAAGCGAGTTGCAACCGGCGAACCAATGGGGTCCGGTTCGAAATGGTGGTGCGAAAAGCCTCCGGATGCCGTGGGTTCGGCCCCGAATTTGCTTTAAGGTGAAAAGGCGGACGTTTTGATGAAGTCGAAACCAGTGTGGGCGATTCCGTTGATTCTGGTGGCGGGGGTGCTGGTGTCGCGGTCGCAGGTGGGCAGCCGCGCGGACAAGGCGAGACTGGCGCGCGAAGAGAGCAAGGAGCAGGCTTTAGCGGCGAGAAACCCGCCCCGGCCGCGGCCGGCGACGGCGTGCGGGTCCAGCCTCAACCTTGGGTTTCATATCCAAACCTTTGCGGGCGGGCTGAAGGTGGCGGTGTGGTATCCGGCGACGGCGGCGGAATCGGACTACGAATACCCGGCGGCGTGGTTGGCTACGGCGGTGGCCAAAGATGCGCCGGTGGCCGATTGCGGCCGTCCGTATCCGTTGATTGTGTATTCGCACGGGCTGAGCGGGTGCGGCACGATTGCCACCTTCTACACGGAGGCGCAGGCGCGGGCGGGGTACATTGTAGCCGCGCCGGATCATCGCGATTCGGTTTGCAAAGTGGACAAGCCGTATGACGGGCAGTTTCCAGTGACACCGGTCTCGTTGTTCAGACCGCAGGACTGGTCGCCGGCGACATACAAGGACCGGGCGGACGATATTGAGCGGGTTTTGGACGATTTGCCGAAAGAACGGATGTTCGCCGGGCACATAGACATGAAGCACGTGGGGGCCACGGGACATTCACTGGGCGGCTACACAATCGCGGGGCTGGTGGGGGGCTGGCGCTCCTGGAAGGACGGGCGGATTCAAGCGGCGGTGCTCCAATCGCCCTACACGATGCCCTTTCAGGCGCACAAAACGCTGCGGGATATCCAAATTCCGCTGCTGTACCAGGGCGGGACGCTGGATATCGGAATCACGCCATTCATTCGCAATCCGGGGGGAGCATTCGACGTGTCGAATCCGCCGAAATTCTTCGAGGACATTCGGTTTGCCAACCACCTGGACTGGAGCAGTTTTCATTGCAGCCGGCTGGGGGCGGTGCCGGCGTGCGAGGACACGCCGGTGGCGCGGGAAATCGACAGCTACGCAATTGCCTTCTTCGACCGCTATTTGAAAGGAAAAGCGGAGCCCATACTGGACCGGCCGAACCCCGCGCTGGCGGAATACCGGTTTGAGGAGCCAGCGCGGTAGGGTTGGCAGTTACCGCTAAGCCACGACTGTCAGGGAAGGCGCACGCTGCAGGAGGACAGGAAGACCTGGCCGATGTTCCAGTAGGCTATGGCGTGGAAAAAATCGGAATCGGCGTCGATCAGTTGCCGGCGCCGAAAGAGAGGCCACAACTGCAACTGATTGTTGTACTGGTAGTAGCGGGAAGAGAACGCGCGCGATCGTTAGTGTGCCTGGCCCACTGCGCGGGCCAGTTCCTCTGCCCGCTGCGAACCGATCAGAAGCTTGCTTCCGTCGCGCAGTTCCAGTTGCACGGCCCGATTGCCGTCGGCGATATAGGCCAGCCCGCCCGGTCCGGAGCGGATGCCGTAGCCGCCATAATCGAGCGGACTGTACTCCACCGGCTTGGCCGAACGGATGGCGGAAAGCGGCACGCGCCGGAGCTTCCAGAGGCCGCGAAGGCCCACGGCCAACTCGCCCGCACTCACATTCGTCACGAGCCGCACGGTGATCAGCCGCAAGTAGACCGCTACCAGCAACACAGTGAGAAAGATCAGGCCGCCGTTGGAGATCGGATGCTCGCCCCAGGGATGATGAAATACGACCTGCCGGATGGTGATGAACAAAAGGGCGGCCGGCGGAAGCGCCAGAACGATGCGGATGTGCCACTGGCGCAGACGCTGCACCTCGTGGAACACGGCATCACTCACCGCAGCGCTCCGATGGTGTATTGGAGACCCGCATACTCGGCCTGGTAGTTATATTTTGCGCTGAGGTTCTGTATTTCGGCATTGGTGAGGTTGGTTTGCGCGAGGGTCAGATCGACGACAGTGGAGAGGCCGTTGTCATAGCGGCCTTGCGCCAGATTCATGGCCAGCGTGGCCTGGCGCAGCAAAGTGGCGGTCACGTCGAGTTGCTGGTAGGCGGTCATCGAGGTGGCCCAGGCGATGCGGACTTCGCGCTCGATTTGCTGCATGCTGTCGCGCAGGCGCTGTTCCGCTTCGAGAGATTTGTAGCGGGCCTCCTCCTGGCGGGCGGTGAAGAGATGGCCGTTAAACACGGGAATCTGAATGTTGACGGCGCCGCCGGCGTATTCATTGGGAATCACGCGAGGCAAAGTGATCTGATCGATATAGGGCTGATAGCCGGTGACACCGAGCAGGTTGACGTTCGGCCGCGAGAGGTCTCTTTCCGCCTGCTCGAAGCGCTGGGCCGCCTGTAAATTCAACCGCAGGCTGGCGAGTTCCGGCCGGTTCTGGATGGCCTCGATCACCAGTTGCTCGACATTTTCGGGCGGGCTGGGCGGCAGCGGCATTTCGACGAGGTCATAAGTGGCGGGCTGATCCTGGCCCAACGCGCGCGCCATTTCCGCGTACGAGGCTTGTAACTCGTTCTGGGATGAAATGAGGAGGAGCTGCGCATCGGCAACATTGACGCCGGCGAAACTGACATCCAGATCGGAGCGAAGTTTATTCTGCGCAAGCGCGGTAATCTGTTTCAGAACCAACTGGCGCGCGGACAAGGTTTGTTGCGCCACTTTAATGAGAGCCTGCGCCCGCAGGATGGCATAGTAAACGCGGTTCACGGCCATCAGCACGTCATATTGCGTGGCCCGCAAATCCTGTTCGGTAGCGTTGGCCTGGAGGCGGGATTGCGCTACGAGGTTCGCGGTGCGGCCGAAATCGGTGATCAGCTGGTTGACCGTGAACCCCAGGCCGATGTGGTTGATGATCCGGGAATCGGTGAGATAGCCCGCGCCGATGCGCGCGCCGATGTTGCCCGCCGAACCTGTGATATCGCCGTCAACCGTTGGATAATACGCAGACCGGGTTTCGGTAATGCGCTGGTTGAAGGCGCCGGCGACATTCTGCTGGGCGAGGACACGCGGATGGTTCTTAAGCGCCAACGCTTCGGCTTCTTGGAGAGTCAGGTGAATGGGCGCGCCCGCCTGGGCAAACAGCGGGGCCGCCAACGAACCAAAGACAAACATACCTACTACGACAATTTTTTTCACGATGTTTTCGCCTCTCTGGTTACAGCTTTACGCGCGCGACGGGCCGGGCGGAACCATCTGCACGCCAGCGGCGCGCGGCTTGCGTCCGTAAACCAACACGTACGCCGCCGGAACGATGAAAATCGTCAACAATACGGAAGAACTCAGGCCCCCAATAATGGCGCGCGCCATGGGAGCGTACTGTTCCGCGCCTGTACCCAGCTTCATGGCCATGGGAATCATGCCGATGATGGTGGCGAGCGAGGTCATCAGGATCGGCCGCAGGCGCACGCGGCAGGCCGTGATTACAGCATCCGGAACCGGAAGGCCCTGCTCTTCGAGGCGATGCGCGAAATCGACGATCAGAATGCTGTTCGAATCCGCAATGCCAATGAGCATCAGCACGCCCATGAGCGACATCACATTGAGCGTGGAATGGGTGAGCGGCAGGATCAACAGTACGCCTACGAACCCCATGGGAATGGCCAGCATGATGAGGAACGGATCGATAAACGACCGGAACTGCGCGATGAGAATCAGGAACAGGAGAATGATGGAAAGCGACATGCCGATGCCGAAGCTCTTAAACGAGGCGTTCATATTATTCACCATGCCGCGCAGAGTGACTCGGATGTTCGAAGGCAGGTGCGCATCCGCCACGGTCTTTTGAACCAGATTGGCCACTCGTCCCAGGTCTTCGCCGGAGGGCGACACGAAGACATCGATTACCGGCTGGATCTGGTAATGATCGATTTCCGTGGGAGTCTTTACGGTCTTCAGGCTGACTACCGAATCGAGGGTTGTGGGTTTGGCGAGGTTGGGCGCGCGCAATGGAATATTACTCAGATCCAACTGATTGTGAATCGCGCTCTGGCCGTGCTCATAATATTGCACGGTGAGGTAGTAGTCATTGCCGGTTTTGTAGTCTACCCAATAGTTTGGCGCGATCATGTAATTGGAGTTCAGCGCGGTAATGACATTGTCGATCACATCTTTCTGAGAGAGACCCAGTTCGCCGGCGTGAATGCGATCCACGTTCAGTTGCACGGCGGGGTAGTTCATATCCTGCGGGATATAAACCTCGCCTACTCCGGGCAGCGCGCGGATGCGCTGCGCGAGGGTTTGCGCGGTAGAGTAGATGAGCGGCAGATTGCGGCTGCTGAACTGCACGTCTATGGGGGCGGGCGCTCCCTGGTTCAGAATGGCATCGACCATGGAGCCGGTGGAAAAGAAGGTGCGGATTTCCGGGTATTGGGCCGCCATGGCTTTGCGCACGCGGCTCATGTATTCGAAGCTGCTCAGCTTGTGAGGCTCTTTGAGCTGCACCTGAACGGTGGCGGTGTACGGTCCGGCGTTGGTGGTGTAGAGGGCGGAGAAGTCGGGCACCACTCCGATATTGGAAACGATCATCCGCAAGTCTTGCGGATCGACCACCCGCCGGATGAGGTTTTCGGTTTTGGCAATGTATTGATCGGTTAACTCGATTCGTGTGCCGGTGGGAACTTTGGCGTTGATGGTGAATTGACCGGCATCGGTTTGCGGGAAGAAGGCCACGCCGAGGACCTTGTAAATCGAAAGGCTTCCCACGAAAACACCGGCGAGCACGAGCACGGTCAGCACCGGGTACCGGACGGCGCGGCGGACGGCGAATTCGTATAGATCGAGCAGCTTGTGGAAGGCGCGGTTGAATCCGCGATTGAAGCGGGCACCGGGTGAGAGGCGGGCAGGCGGGAGCGCGTCGCGATGGCCGGGGCCCGGCTCAGCAGCGTGGCTGGGCGCCGATTTCAAGAAGCGGGAGCAGAACAGCGGAATGACCGTCATGGCTACGACGAAAGATGCGAGTAGCGAGAGACAGAAAGCCAGCGCGAGCGAAGTAAACAGAAACTTACTGACGCCGGCGAGGAAGGTCACTGGGAAGAAATCCACCACGTCTACCAGCGTGGCGGCCAGCACCGCCATGTTTACTTCGCGGCCGCCCTCTTCGGCCGCCACCGCCGGCGAGGCCCCCATTTCGAGGTGGCGGTAAATATTTTCAAGCGAGATCACGGAATTATCGATCACTCGCGAAAACGCCAGAGCCAGCCCGCCGAGCACCATCGTATTTACGGTGCTGCCCATCAGCGAAAGCACCACGAAGGTGGCCAGCGCCGAAAGCGGAATGGAAAGCAGCACCGCAGTGGTGGCGCGCATGCTCCCGAGGAAAATCAAAATCATCAGGCTGGTCAGCACCAGCCCGATCAAGCCCTCATGCAAGACGGTGTCCAGAGCCTCTTTCACGAACACGGACTGATCGAAAACGATGTCCGTGACAAGCTGCTTGGGAAGATCGAACAGATGTTTGAGCAGGTTCCGGAGATCGTTCACGACCTGGATAGTATTAGTGTCGCCGCCTTGCTTCGAAACCGAGATATAGGCCGATTTCTGTCCATCCACGCGAACGATGTTGTACTGAATCTGGCTGGCATCTTCGGCCTGGCCGATATCGCCGACCGACACCCACTTGGTGCCCACTGTCTTGATGGGAACGTCGTTCAGCTCTTTGACTTTGTCGACAAGACTGTTGGAGTAAATGTAATAGTCATACGGCCCCATCTTGACGTCGCCGGCGGGCATGATGAGATTCGACTTATTGATGGCGTTCACCACATCCATGGGATCGAGCTGCCGGGCAAAAATTTTGAACGGGTCTACATAGACCATTACCTGGCGGTACTTGCCGCCGAAAGGCGGCGGAATCTCCGCGCCTTTGACGACGGCGATCTGGTTACGGATGGTGAATTGGGCGAGATCGTGGAGCTGCGTCTCGCTTAGCCCCTGGCCCTTTACGGTCACCAGGCAAACCGGCAGGCTGGAAGCGTCGAACTTCAGCACGACCGGCGGGAGAGTTCCGGGAGGAAGGCGTTTCAAATCCGCGAGCGCGAGATTGGAAAGCTGGGTGACATCGGCATCCGCGTTTGTTCCCGGCTGGAAGAAGACCTTGATCAGACTGACTCCTAACATGGAGCGGGATTCCGTATGATCGATACCGCTACCCAAGGTGAACCAGCGCTCGAGCGGATTGGTGATATCCGTTTCGATATCCTGTGGCGGCATGCCGCTATAGAACGTGGCCACCACCACTTCCGGCAAGTTGATAGGCGGAAACAGGTCCACCGGCATGCGTGTCAGGGCGTTAACGCCGATAACTCCCAACGCCAGACAAATCACGACGATGAAGTACGGGTTGCGTATGGAAAAACGCGGCATAAATCAAAACCTAGGAGTCAGGAGCCAGAAGACAGGAGTCAGAACGCCGGCTCCTGTCTTGTCTACTGACTCCTGTCTCCTGAATTCCTAGTTGTCATCCGGCATCTGGACCTGCTCCACTGTTTTCGGCGTCACAGTTGTACCCGCTTTCAGGCCGCTGGTGTCGCTCACCACCACGCGGTCGCCTTCGCTCAGGCCATCGAGCACCTCGGCCTCGCTGGACGTTTGTAGACCTAAGCGCAGTTGCCGCGAGGCCAACCGGTTATTCAACCCCACCACGAACACCGTGGCCTCCTTCCCGTTCTGATTCACTGCCTGGAGGGGCACCACCAGCGCATCGTCTTTACGTTCCAGGTCGAGTGTGGCCTCCGCGAACATACCGGGAATCAGAACGTGCGACGGGTTCTCTACATCCACTTCCGTGTGCATGGTGCGGGTCTCGGTAGTCACGTCCGTGGAGAAGCGCGCTACTTTGCCCGGAAACGATTTATCGAGTGAAGGCACGCGCACTTCGACCGGGTCGCCGATGCGGATGTATTTTACATAGGACTCCGGCACGGGAATTTGCAGGCGGAACTTATCGTCCTGCGAAAGCCGGACCAGCGGCAGAATGTTGGTGGCGGAACTGGTGCCCGCCTGCATCAGAGTTCCGAGATTGGCATACCGCTGCGTCACAACACCGGCAAAGGGAGCGGTAATTCGAGAGTACTCGAAGAGCACTTTGTCCCGCTCTTCTTTGGCTTTTGCGGCCTCGAGCTGGCCCTGTGCCACCTGCATAGTCGATTTCGCTTCTTCGATGCGGGACTGCGCCGCCAGATCCCTTCCTTCCTTGTCGTCGAGTTCCTGCTGCGCGACCAGGCCGGGCTGCTTGTCGGATACGGCTTTGAGGCGGGTGAATTCCAGGTGATAGACTTTCTGTTCTTCTTCGAGGCGCTTAATGTTGTTTTCGGCGTGCCTCACCTGGTCGGCGGCGCTTTGCACGGCCGCCTCGTCCTGCTTGATTTGCACTTCCAATTCGGGTATCTCGAGCACAGCCATCAACTGTCCGGCTCTCACGCGGGTTCCGTAGTCCACATAGAGCTGCTTGACGAATCCGGATTCTTTGGCGAAAACGTCGATTTCCTGGAAAGGAACAAGCTCCGCCGAAAGAGTGAGCTGGCGGAAAATCGGCTTGCGGCCAATGGGAATCACTCCCACAGTCGGCGCGGCGTTCTGCGCTTGCGGTTCTCCTCCGGCGTTCACGTTTTGGGTAGGATTGCAGCCGGTCAGGCCGACCAACACCATCAGCGGCAGAGCCGCGCACCTGACGAAGATCGCAACCTTCAACCGCACACCTCTGTTTCCACGGCAATTAGCTTGGCCTCCAGCATTTCCACCGAAAAGTCCTTCCGGCTGCACAACCGGAACAGCTCTTCTTCGCTATTTTCTAACTGTTGGGCCACGGCGGGCAGGCGGGAGGCGATCTCGACGGGAATCGAATGGACGCCGTGCACATCGCCATGCAACAGATCGCCCGGCGCGATGCGCAGACCGCCCAGTTCGACCGCGTCTCCGAAATCCACCACGTGCGCATACGCGTGCGTAACCGAAACGCTGCCCGAGAACAGTTGCAGGCCAACCGCCTCAACCGCCGGCAGGTCGCGCACCGCGCCGTTGGTTACGCAGGCCACGCACCGCAACGCGCGGCAAATGCGCGCGTGCACTTCCCCAAACAATGCGCCCAGCCCGACGACATGATCGCAATCCTGCAGCGCGATGATCCGCGGCGGGGGAACGGTCTCCACGTACCGCCAGAAATCTATGTTTTCATAATAGCACTTACCGCGTGACGGGGCCGTCGAGCTGCGAATCCTTCCCGTGACAGCGTACCCTAAGACCGGCGGCAAATCCGGGAAGCGGCACGTGACCGTGCCGTGAATGAATCCCTCGTTGCGCAGGCGAACTTTCAAGCGTTCGATGGCATTCGAAATGGTGCACGTATCGAACCGGCACAGAGTTTCCAGTGTGTCGGGCGGCAGGCTAGGGAAGCGCATCGAGCCTCTCTTCCCGCATCTTAAGCAGCCTATGGCCGCCAGGCTATCGTACGATTACAGGAGTTTCAGGCCTAACTCGATGGACGCGCCGGCAAGCTCCCCTCATCCGCCATTGTCCGAAAACTCCTGTTCCCGCAGGATTGCCCGGCTTGTTCCGGGGGCTAAAATTAAAGTTACGGCTGCTATAAATCGATGAATGCCATCCGTATCCTCATCGCGGACGATCATGCGCTGATTCGGAGCGGGCTGCGCGCGCTGCTGGCTCATGAGCCGAGTTTCCAGGTGGTTGCCGAGGCGGCCAATGGCCAGGAAGCGATCGAGGCGGCCGAGCGCGAGCGGCCGCACGTGGCGATCCTGGATATCGGCATGCCCGGCCTGAACGGGATCGAAGCCGCCCGGCGCATCTCCGGGGCCGTGCCGAACGTTCATCTCATCATGCTCACGGTTTACTCCGACGAGGGCTACCTGTTGAACGCCCTGCGCGCCGGGGCGCGCGGCTATGTGCTGAAGAGTAGCGCCGAATCGGAAATTGTCGACGCCGTGCGCGCCGTGAGTGAAGGCAAGGCGTTTTTCAGCCCCAAGATCAGCCGTATTCTGGCAGATGACTACATGCGCTTTCTCGAAGAAAAGCGCGTGCCCGACACGTACGACCTGCTCACCGGCCGCGAACGGCAAATTCTGCAGTTGCTCGCCGAGGGCCAGTCCAACAAGGACATTGCCACTATCTTGAATTTGAGCCCTACCACGGTGATTTGCCATCGCCAGCACATTTTCCAGAAACTGAACCTGCACAATATTTCGGATTTGATTCTTTATGCCATCCGCAAGGGCGTTATCGCCTCACAGTTCGACCGGAGCCCGGCTGGGTAAGGAAGTCTTCGGCGCATCCCATAGCGCCGGGCCTTCCACCGAATCGCTTTCCGGACCCCGGCTTCGCAAGACCCGCAATGTCCTGCTGATAGGTTTCGGCGTTCTGCTGGGTCTGCTGGTGCTCTGCGGACTGAACGCCTTCGAAATCATTTCCCAGCTCCAGACCAACAACGAAACCATCCTGCGCGATTTCCTGCAGGAGCAGCAGCGGCTGGATAAGGTTCGCTCCGCGATTTATCTTTCCGGCACGTACCTGCGCGATTATCTGCTGGAACCGGACCCGGAAAAAGCCGGACAAAGCCGCGCCGCGCTGGCCAACGAGCGTGCGCAGGCTGTGTCGATCCTCTCGCGGCCCGGGCTGCTTTCCGGAACGCCCGCCAAAAACCAGATGTACGCCTCGCTGCAGCGTGAAATCGACGATTATTGGCGCAGCATGGACCCGGCGCTGCGCTGGAACCCGCAGGAGAGGCACAGCCGCGGCTACCGGTTTTTGCGCGATGAGGTTTTCCCGCGCCGCTCGAATACCCTCAATATCGCGGACACCATCGCCACGGTCAACCAGCAGCAGCTACTCGAACGCGATAACCGCCTATTATCGCTATTTTCCAGCTTTCGCGGCCGGCTCATGCTGGCCCTGCTCATCATGGTCCTGTTCGGCATTGTGCAAGCCACGGCTAGCACGATTCACCTTCTGCGAATGGAGCGCGGCACCATCGCGCATCTGATTGAGGTCAGCGCCGCGCGGCAGGAACTCCGGGACCTCTCCGCCAAGCTGGTCACTACCCAGGAAAGCGAGCGCAAGAATCTTTCTCGCGAATTGCATGATGCGGTCGGCCAGTCGCTTTCGGCCGTGCAATTCGAGCTGCACGATCTGGCGGTGGTGCTGGGCGAGGGGCAAAGCCCGCTGCGAGCGCGAGTGAACCGCATCCGCGAACTGGTGGAAAGCTCGCTCGCCATGATCCGCAATATGGCGCGATTGTTGCGGCCCACCATGCTCGACGATTTGGGCCTGGCTCCGGCGCTGGAGGGCCTGGCGCGGGAAATCTCGCGCTCGACCGGCGTGCGCATTTCCGTGGAAGCGGCGAATCTTTCCGAAGAAATACCCGACGAGCACAAGATCTGCCTCTTCCGCATCGCCCAGGAAGCCCTGAACAATGTTTGCCGCCACGCGAATGCCGATTCGGTGGAGATCGCGCTCGAAACTTCCGAGGGGCAGGTGAGAATGAGCGTGCAAGATGATGGCCGCGGCTTTCGCCCGGGGAACACCAAGGGGTTGGGCCTGATCGGGATGCACGAGCGGGTGGAAAGCCTGGGAGGGACCCTCGGCATTCTCTCCGGCCCTGGCCAGGGAACGCGCATCGAAGTCGCCCTGCCTTTTGTCAAACGCGGCGCTGTGGCGTATTCCGGATAGAAACGCCCGGGCTTGCGGCTGGCACGATCCAGCAGCGAAATGCTAATTCTTCGCGTACACCAGGAACCACTTGGTTCCGGGAAAGAGGTCGGGGAATTCCTGGGCGAGATGGAAGCCCGCGGCGGACATCCAGGAATCGATTTGCTGGCGGGAGATGAGCAACTCCGGCTGGTTGCGGTGGGGCGTGTTGGGGTCGTCTTTATTCATTTCGATGATGGCGACGCGGCCGGACTGATTCATGTATCCGGCGAGCGCCTTGAGGTAGGCGGCGCGGTTTTGAATATGATGCAGGACGTCGTTGATGAGGGCGAGATCGACATTATGAGCCGGGAGTTTGGGATCGTTGAATTCGCCGAGGACGGCTTTGACATCGGAAATATGCTCCTTCAGGTCGCGCTGGTTGATGTAGTCGAGGAGATCCTGCTGGATATCGACGGCGTAAACAAGCCCTGATGGAGCCACGGCCTTACCCATGGGACGGGAGAAAAGCCCGGTGCCGGCGCCGATATCGGCGATTACCATGCCCGGATGCAATTGCAGCCTGGAAAGCACCTCATCGACTTTCTGACCGGCTACGCGGCTGGGACTTTCGAGAACGGTGACCCAATCCTGGGCCTTGCGGGCTGCCAGTTGAGCGGGGGCCGAGATGGGGAAGAGGGCGAGCGCGGAAAAAGCGAGAATCGCTAACTTGCGTGGGCGCATGATGCCGTATGATACACCAGTCCGCCGGCGGTAACGGAGCGCATGAACCAGCCTGATATAATACCGCCCACTATGCATCCCAGACACTGGACACCTTGGGTTTTGCTGGCGGGGTTGGGGTTGACAGCGGTGCTGGCGGTCGGCCAGCAAGGCCGCCGCGTGGACGACGCCGCATTGAAGAACGCCGCGCAGAACGGCGAGGACTGGGTGACCTATGGGCGCACGCAGCAGGAGACGCGCTACAGTCCGCTGAAACAGATCAACACGGCAAACGTGAGCCGGTTGGGGCTGGCGTGGTGGTACCCGGTAGGCCAGGGGGGAGGCGGGCAGGAGGCTACGCCGCTGGTCTGGAACGGTACGGTGTACGGCATCACTAACTGGAGCATCGTATTCGCGGTGGATGCGCGCACCGGCAAGGAGCGGTGGCGGTGGGATCCGGAAGTCAACCGGGAAAAAGTGGCGCCGAAGGTGTGCTGCGGGATCGTGAACCGGGGATTGGCGTTTTATAACGGGATGGTGATCGCGCCCATCATCGACGGGCGCCTGGAAGCGCTGGATGCGCAGACGGGCAAGCCGGTGTGGGAAGCGCGGGTGGCCTACCCGCAGGAAAATTACTCGATCACTATGGCGCCTCGCATTGCAAAGGGGAAAGTGGTGGTGGGAGTCAGCGGGGCTGAGTATCCGGTGCGCGGCTTCTTCGCCGCATACGATGCGCAGACGGGGCATTTCGCGTGGCGGTTCTACACGGTGCCGGGCGATCCCTCGAAGCCGTTCGAAAATCCCGCGCTGAAAATGGCGGCGCAGACCTGGGGTGGCGAATGGTGGAAGATGGGCGGCGGCGCGACGGTGTGGGACGGCATGGCGTACGATCCCGAAGCCGACTTATTGTATGTGGGGACGGGCAATGGCGGGCCGTGGCCGGAGCCGCTGCGGCAATCGAAAGGGAAGGACAACCTGTTCGTGGCATCGATTCTGGCGGTGAAGCCGGATACCGGCGAACTGAAGTGGTACTTCCAGCCGGTGCCGGGCGATTCCTGGGATTACGACAGCGTGCAGCAGCTTCTGCTGGCGGACCTGACGATCAAGGGGCGGCTCCGCAAAGTGCTGATGCAAGCGAACAAGGACGGGTTCTACTACGTGATCGACCGACTGACGGGACAATTCATTTCGGGCGCACCGTTCGCGCGGGTGACCTGGGCGAAGGGGTTGAACGAAGCTACGGGGCGGCCGATTGTGAACGAAGAAGCGCATTACGGAACCGCGGCGGTTTCGATTTCGCCTTCCGCGGGCGGCGGCCATAACTGGTCGCCGATGTCGTTCAATCCGGCCACCGGGTTGGTGTACATTCCGGCGAATCCGAACGGCAGTCAAACCCTGGCCATCGACGATAAATTCGAGTACCACCCGGACCGCAAGAATTTAGGAATTAACCGCGGAGCAGCGCCGGCGGCCGGCGCGGGCAAAACGCCGCCTTCGCCGCCGGCCATCGGCCCCGAGCCGGTGGAAGGGCAGCGCGGCGTGCTGATGGCCTGGGATCCGATCGCACAGAAGGAGCGGTGGCGGGTGAATGGCGGAGGCTCGATCGGGGGTGGTACCGTGACCACCGCGGGAAACCTGGTGTTTCAAGTGGTGCCCGACGGCCGGTTGATGGCGTATAGCGCGGATAAGGGCGAAAAACTTCTGGAAATTCAGACCGGGCTGCGCGGCGGGATGGGGCCACCGATTACTTACATGCTGGACGGCAAGCAGTACGTAACTTTCATGGGTGGAACGGGCGCGATCACCACCCCGCTTCCTCCGGGCCGGGAGTCCGCCCCGGGGGCGCCCGTGACACCAAAGATGCTGACGTTTGTGCTGGATGGCAAGGCGGCAATGCCGGCGGAGAAACCGGCGGTGAGCACGCTGCTGGGGACGGGGGTGAAGGGATATTCAGATACACAAGTAAACAATCCATACGGCATGGCAATCGGGCCGGACGGGGCGCTGTATTTCTGCGATGTGGACAACCAGCGAATCCGGCGGTTGGATTTAAATACTAGGCAGGTGACGACGATCGCGGGAGATGGGCAGCGCGGGTACCGCGGCGACGGCGGACCGGCTACGGCCGCATTACTGAGCGCGCCGCACGAGCTGGCGTTCGACAGCAAAGGCGACCTATATTTTGCGGAGCGCGACAATCACGTGATCCGTAAAGTGGACATGAAGACGGGGATCATTTCGACGGTTGCCGGAACCGGCAAGCCGGGCTTCAGCGGCGATGGCGGGCCAGGCACGCAGGCACAATTGCGCCAGCCGCATTGCGTTCTGTTCGACCGCGACGGCACGCTGCTGATTTGCGATTTGGGAAATCACCGCATCCGGCGCCTGCACCCGGATACCGGCACGATCGAGACCTATGCCGGGACTGGCGAAGCCAAACCGATTCCGGAAGGCGCGCCGGTACAGGGCACAGCGTTGAACGGGCCGCGGACACTGGCCCTGGCGGCGAATGGCGATTTGTACATGGCGCTGCGCGAAGGCAACGCAATTTACCGCATCGACCGCGCGACGCAAACGCTGCACCATGTGGCGGGCACCGGCGAAAACGGTTTCAGCGGGGATGGCGGCCCGGCGCTTGCGGCGAAGTTCGGGGGCAGCGCGAGCGGCGCGGCGGCGCGGCTGGCGGGACCGAAGGGTCTCTCGCTCGGACCCAATGACGAGTTGTACGTGGCGGATACCGAGAGCCACGCCATCCGGCGCATCGATTTGAAGAGTGGAACCATCCGCACGGTATTGGGCACGGGCGAACTGGGCGACGGGCCGGATGGCGATCCGCTCAAATGCAAGCTGAACCGGCCGCACGCGGTGCTGTTCGCCAACGGCGTGCTGTATGTGGCGGATAGCGAGGGGAACCGGATCCGGGTGCTACGGTGAAGGCCAGCGATTGAGGTCAAGCAGCCGCCGCAACAGGGTAGCACAGCTGCCGCACCGATTCCAGAAATGCAGCGATGGCAAACGGCTTTGCCAAATAACGCGATTCGGCTGGAATGTCGCGCGGCGGCCCGTCCCGTCCGGATATCAAAAGCACTCTCATTAGAGGACAGCCGGAGGCGAGTTCGGCGGCCAGATCGATGCCCGTTTTTGTGTCGCCCAGTTCGATGTCCGAGATCAGTAACATCGATGGGCCGGCCGAGATCGCGCGCGATCTCCCGGATCAGAGCAAGCGGATGAGACTGGCTGCGGCACAATCTCGGGCGGCGAAACTTTGTCAGAAATTATTAGCCTGACTTTCGCACTTCAGCCGGTCCGCGCCAGGTAAGACCTTTGTTTTCAGTGAGCCTGTTGCGAAGGTCTGGCCTACAAATGCAGCATGCCGGGAGCGAATACTTCCGGCTGGATCTGGATTTTCGGAGGCGGCTGATCGGGCAGAGTGAGTTGTAGTTGATGCAGCAGAAGCTTCTGTTCCGCGGTGGGTTGTGTATAGCGGGGCATGACCAAACGTCTTCCATCGGTGGTTGGGAAAACCACGTCCAGCATCTGGATG
>DATGKM010000222.1:0-2538 GCA_035294665.1 Bryobacteraceae bacterium
CTATCGCGGTTCATAACCCGCAAATGCCTATGCAAGCGTTGGGGTTTCGGCATCCACCTCGCCCGGCAGTATCAACATAAGCGGAAACTCCGTCACGGTCCCTCCGGCCAATATGTACACGCTAACCCGCCAGATCAGCCAGCGCGAGCTGTTCTATCCAGCAGGCACTCTGATCAGAAAGACCACCTATGTGGGCGGGAACGAAGTCGACGAATACGATGGCAGCGGCAAGTTGCTGGCGAAAGAGACTTACACCATCGCAAACGGCGGAACGCTTCCTAGCTCCGGAACGAATTACAACGCTCCGCAGTACAATCAGCAGCCAGCCACTACCTATTACGACAAGGATGGCACAACCGTTCTTGAATCGGTCAGCACTATATACACCCAAAACAGCTGCGAGGTGAATTGCTCGACGGTCCAGACGGTCACGACAACGATGAATACCGGGGCTCGGCGGCAACGAATCAAGTCGCCTACGCTTACCTATGATTGTGTCAAGTGAAAATCCGCAAAGCGCATAAGTTTTTTTTCGTGCAGTAGTAACTATCTGCGGTGCGTATGGCCGCTTCGCCTCGCTTGTAAGTGGATTTGAGCGCGCAGGGAGCCTGGAGTCAAGGCCGGGCGGAAGCGAGCCCGCAGGGGCAGCCTTGACTCGGAAGGCGAGCGGAGCGCTATCTCAAGATGGCGAGAGGCGAAGCGGCGTGCTCGTTAGGGAGCGGCGCGCGGCACGCGATGGCTCTGGCGGATGTGCGCCGCGTAATCGGCCACGCGATGCCGCTCGAGCATGGCCCGTTCGCCGGCTGCAACGGAGGCCAGCGCCGGCAACCCCTCGGCGGCATAGACCTGATCCAGGGCCGGCACCGCCCGGGTGCGTTTCCCCGTTCCATAAGTGGCCGGACGCTTCTGGCCTTTGCCGCCGCCGCGTTTCCGGGCGGCGGTCACGCGCACGCGCAGACGGCTGTATTTGGCTGCCACCGTTTTGGGCTGAGCGTAGCGATACGGCTCGTTGTTTTTGAGCATGTGCCAGGCGATTGTGACCAGTTTGCGGGCCGTCGCCACCACCGCCACGTTGCGGTTCTTCTTGCGCGCCAGTCGGCGGAAGAAAACGCCCAGCGGACCGGGATGAGTGGCGACGTGTTGCGCGGCCTGAATCAGCATCCAGCGCCCATGCGCCGAACCTTGCTTGGTAATGCGTCCGTGATAGCAGTGGCTGCCCGATTGGTGTGTGGAAGGGACTAACCCGAAATAGCAGGCCGCGGCATCGGGATCGGCGAAGCGTGTGATGTCGCCCAGGACGGCGAGCAGACTTTCGGCGACGGCGTAATCCACGCCCGGCAGACTCATCAGCAGCTTAATTTGCGGGTGCTCATAAGCCTGGCGGGCTAACTCGTCGTCCAGCAGTGCAAACTCGCTTTCCACTTGCGCCAGTTGCCGCAAGTGACGTTCGAGCGCGCGCCGGCCGGCTTCGTCCAGTTCCAGGGGAGCGAGCCAGTTCATTCCTGCTTTGCTGAACAGATCCTTCATCGGAGCTTCGATCAGGCGCTGGTGCAGAACCGAGTGAATCCGGTTTTTCAAGCGCGTGCGATCCGCGCTCAGATTCGCGCGTTCGCTCGTCTGCTGGCGCAGGCGCCGCGTCTCTTCGTCCGGAGTCCACACGCGCGGCAAATACTCGCTCCGCAACAATTGCGCCAACACCAGATCGTCCACTTTGTCGGTCTTGATCTTGGCCGAGGCGATCGCGCGCGTGCGCAGCGGATTCGACACCACCACTTCTTTCACCAACGGCGCCAGGATCGCCACAATCGCCCACGTGTTCGTCGTCGCCTCCAGCGCCACCCGGCAGTCCGTCAGATGGCGGCGCGCAAACTCCTCCAACGTCTCGCGCCGCGTGGCGAAACGCTGCCGCAGCAACACCCGGCCTGAATCGTCGAGGATCACCGCTTCGATCTCTTTTTTATGCACATCCAATCCGGCAAATGGCATACTGAATTTACCTCCTTGTCCGCGAGAGCGGGCCGGGCAACAGCACGTGCCCAGAAACGGGCAAAACGGTAACTACCTATGCGAGCTCGCAGCTCAACCGGGTGGACCAGCGGGGCGGCCACATACGACAGCGGGTTCGAAACCCATAAACATAACCGGCCGGCCCCAAGGTGTTCGGCCCCGCTCTCCGGCTTGGTATTGGATTCACACCTTGCCCCAAGCCCGGTAGCTTCTACTAAATCGCAAAACGCTCGACAACGCCGCGCCTGGCCCAGCGCCGCTTCGCCAAACTCCCGCAACCTACAACACAATCATGCCCGGTACGACGCCTTTGGGCGGTTAGCGTTGGAATCTTCGACGGCAACGAGCACGGCTCCCTGCACGACGTGTTATCTGAGTTGGGATCATCTGGGAACGCCGCGGGTAGTGACGGATCAAAACGGAAACGTGGTGGCGCGGCACGATTATCTGCCGTTTGGCGAAGAGATTCAGGCCAACCAGGCGGGCCGCGGCAGCCAGTGGGGACCCCAGGCGGACAATGTCGAGACGAAA
>DATGKM010000223.1:0-35620 GCA_035294665.1 Bryobacteraceae bacterium
CCGCGCGCCTGGGGATCCATGGCTTCGACCTGATCGGCCCGAATGACTGGCCGACGCTCCAAAAGTACGGTCTGATCCCGACCATGGGCCCCACCGGCGGCGTCGATTTCGAGAACGGGCTCCTCCATAAGGAACTGCACGAGAAGCTGGAAAAATCGGTAGGCGAAACCCTCGATCAATGCGCCGCGGCCGGCTGCCCCAGCATGATCATGGTGGCCGGAAAGCGCAAAGGCATGTCCTACGAAGAAGGCGCCGACAATTGCGTGGCCTTCTTCAACCGGGTGAAGGCGCACGCCGAAGACAAGGGCGTCACCATTGCGCTCGAGATCATGAACAACAAATTCACCCAGCCGGAATTGGGCCGCGTCGACCAGATCTGCAACCACATCGATTGGGCCGTGGGCGTAGTCAAACGGGTGAATTCCCCGCGCATCAAAGTGCTCTTCGACATCTATCACGTGCAGATCATGGATGGCGATATCTGCGACCATATCCGGGACAACTTCCAGTGGATCGACCATTTTCATACAGGCGGCGTGCCGGGCCGGCACTTGATCGACGAGACGCAGGAGATCAATTACCGCTTCGTGGCGAAGACCATAGCCGACCTGGGATTCACCGGCTATATCGCGCACGAATACCGCCCCGCGCCGGGACACGATCCGATCAAGGACCTGGAGAAGGCGATCGAAGTGATGCGCGTGTGAAGCGCGGAACCGTGCCTGTTCCAGCAGGCCCTACTCCACCAGTTGTTTCGGATCGGTGGTTGCCATGCGGATGTGGCCCTGCTGCGGCACGGCGTCCATCGGCAGGCCGCCTTGCCAGAGCGAAAACTGGAACCGCACGCCGCCGCCTTCGGGGATGCCCAGGGCGGCCAGCAGCAGGCGCACTTCGAGCACGCGCGAGAAGGCACAGTCGATCGGTTGAATCGCGGGGGCCGTGGAGGGCCCGGCCAGTTGCAAGTCCTTCACAGCCGCGCCCCCGCCCGTAAACAAAATACAGACGCGGCTCGATTGTTTGCCATCCGGCGATTCCACCGTAAGCCGCGCTTCCATGCCGGCGAGTTCCGCCTCATAGCCCGGATGAAAATCCACGCGCAGGTATAGATTGACACCGTCGCTGCCGTATTGCACTTCCTTAATGAGGAATTTTTTGCCGTGCATCGAACCGGAGCGGCCATCCACGGTGTACATGCCGGCGCCCATCCACTCGAAATACGATGTGACCATGCCATCGATCACGGGGCTGATCGGGCCGGTGGCTTCAATCTGCACTTCGGGCAGACTGACACGCAGAATGGGGCGGGAAAGCTCCTCCGGCGGAGTGAGATCCAGAAAGCGGTAGACGTTGGCAAGATGGCCGCGGTAGAGCTGATCGAACTCTTCGCGGTTGGCCGAATCGTGTTCGGGGCCGTACCACCAGCACCAGTCGCTGCCTTCGGCGATGAGCAGTTCTTCCATGGCCATGCGCCGCCGCTCGCCGGCGGGCGTGGCCGCCGCATCGTAAGTCTGGCGGGCGCGCAGGAGTTGGGTCCAGGCCTGGTTGTCCTCTTCGGCGCCGATCCATACGTCGAAGTTGGCGTCAATCCAGGAGCCGGGGAAGATGTGATCCAGGCTCTCCGGCAAGAAGCGCGCGAACGCTTCGCTTACGGTGATGGCGCACATGCGCGGGTCGCTGGCGATGCGGCCATACAGTTCGCGGAGGAACGGACGGCCATTGCGGTGATAGTATTCCCAGGCGTTTTCGCCATCGAGGATGATGGGGACGAGCGCGTCCCGGCCGGAGTTCACAATGCCGGCGCAGTTGTCGCGGATACGCCGCAAGAAGTCGTCGGCCGCCTGGGCGGCTTCCATTTTGGCGTACACGAAACCGATCAGGTCGCTGAGGAAATGGTCGCGAAAAATCAGGTGCATCTTGCGGCCGCCCTGCCGCCACTGGTAGGGACGATACAACCCGTCCACGGGCACGCCGCGGTTCAGGGTGCGGTTGAGCACGCCGCTATCGGTGGCCGCCCAGGTAAAACCTACTTCGGAGGCGATGGCTAAAACCTCATCGGAAACCGAACCTTCCGAAGGCCAGAGCCCCACGGGCGCCGTGCCGAACTGATCGAGAATGTACTCACGCGCCATGGTGAGTTGCACGCGCGCATCCTGGGGGTAGCGAAAACGCGGAGGCAAGGGCACGTTGGGATGCGCCACGGACGCGATATTGGAATCGCACAGCAGCGGCAGGATCGGATGGTAGTAAGGCGTGGTGGAGATTTCGATCTGTCCCGAAGCAGCCAGCTTGCGGTACTCGGGCAGGACTTTACCGATCAACTCCCGCTGCTTTTCGCCCATGCGGCGCTGGTCGTCCAGGCTGAAATTACGGCCGCGCTCGACCCACGCGGCGACCTCGGGGTCGGCAGTCTGAAACTCCTCGTCGAACCAGGCGAGTTGGGACCACATCTGCAGGTCGCGCAGTTCCTGAACCGAAAACCCCCCCGGATTGCCCGCCGGGCCGAAGCTGGCCCGCTGCCCCTGCCACATATCGAACAGCTCGCCGTAGCGCGGGTAGCGGTAAATCATGTGCCGCGGGTCGGAATAAAAAGAGTGCCGCAGCAGAAACGCGCGGTCATCGGGGCTGAGCGACTCGGCCGGTTTCAGCGCGAGAGCCAGAAACGGATCGGCGGCTTTGCCCGCGGCGTACTCCGCCACCTGCGCCATCATGGAAGGCACCAGGTTAAAGGTCTGGCGGATCCGCGGGAATTCCTCTAGAATGCGCGCCATGCCGTAGTAGTCTTTGAGCGCGTGCATGCGCGTCCAGGGCAGCTTGTACTCGCCGGAGACCAGGTCCTTGTAGAAAGGCTGGTGCATGTGCCAGAGGAAACAAAGATAGATTTGCGCCATGGCGATTACCGGCCGAAATAGCTGCGCGTGGGCGGGGGCGGCGGCTGGTGGCGAATCGCCTGCCAGAGGACCGCGGTCAGTTCGTCATCGTCGTTGAGATCGGCCTCGCGGAAATCCATGCGAGCGGAAGCGCGCGCGCCGGCGGCATTGCCGGGGTTGCGCTCATCCAAACGGATTCGCGGTTTTTCGGCGATATAGGGAGTGGTATCGGCGGTCCGCTGGAAGGGCGCGCCCATGACGCGCGCCGCGGCATCGAACTGCGTCATGGGCCGCAGTCCCAGCAGCAATTCCATGGTGCGCAGCACGCTCGCGGTGTTGTACATCGAACCATCCACCGTGTGGCGCTTGATGAACGGGGAAGCGATGAATGCCAGCGACCGGTGGGAATCCACGTGGTCGGGGCCGTTCTGCGCGTCGTCTTCTACTACGAAGATGGCCGTGGAACCCCAAAAACGCGAATGGGAAACGCCTTCCACAATCATGCCGAGCGCGGCATCGTTATCGGCAACCGAGGAGAGCGGCGCAATCGCCCCCGGAAGGGCTCCCGAGGTGTGATCGTTGCCCAAGCGCATTACGATCAGCCGCGGCATTTGGCCCGATTTTTCGTAATCGCCCAGCTCGCTCAGAAACACCTTGGCGCGTTCGACATCCGGAAAACCCTGGTCGTATCCGCGAAAGAAACGGTTGGTGACTTTCGCCAGAACAGGATCGCGCACCGCCGCGATCTGCTCGGCGCCTGCCGGGGCGTTCGGCTTATTCTCCACCCAATAACCGAAGTTGCGCAGCGAAAGACCGGCGAGCGCGGCATTGGTCCAGAGATAACCGGCGGGAGGAGCGGCCGTGGGCTCCTGGCCTTCGAAATCGTATTCCTGGCGGCGCCGCGCGGAATTGCTGGGCCACAGCTTTTCCACGTAATCGTTGGCGATCGCGGCGGTGGACCAATGATGCCCGTCGGCGCTGATATCGGCATTCACGTAGAAGTTATCGAACAGGACGAATTCGCGCGCCAGCTTGTGATGGTTGGGAGTGACGTTTTCGCCGAACAGCACCAGGGAAGGATCGCCGTTGCCTTCTTTCATATCGCCCAATACCTGGTCGTAGGAGCGGTTCTCCTTGACGATATAGATGACATGCTCGATGGCCGGCAGCGGGTTGGGCTGGTCGAGCCTGGCATCGGTATAGGGCGTATCGGCGAAAACGGTTTTCGTCCAGGCGCCTAATTTAGCGCTTAGCTTATCGGGGGAAGCCGCATCTTCAATAAACGACGCGCTGCCGGTTTGCAACCGGCCCACATAGGCCGCCGACTTGCCGCCGGCGGTCACTAAATCCGTTCCCTTCGGATTCGCGTAAGAGCGCAGGCCTTTGCCATTCAGCACGACGAGCGTCCCATTCCGCAGGGCGCGCACCGCCGTCGGATACCAGCCCGTGGGAATGAAACCCTGGATGGTGGAGCGCTCACCGGAAACATCGGCCACCGCCACGGCGTTGGCGTCCGAGCAGGCAATATACAAATAGCGCGCATCGGGACTGAGGCCCAGAGCCGAGGGAGTCATGCCCACCGGCTGGCGCGGAGTTAGGGAAACGTTGATGGTCTCGAGGAGGCCCAGATCCTTTGTCTTGCTGACGCCGACGGCGTACACGTTATTGGTATTGGCCGCGGCCACGAAAATGCGCGCATCCCAGGTTGGCTCGCCTTCGGCTACATCGGGCGGGCTCGCTCCGCCGCGCCAGACCATATCGGTAGGATGCTGGCCGATTCGTACCAGCGCCAATCGCTGGCCGGTAGCGGCATCGTAGTGGCCCAGAGTGCCATCGGTCCAGTGAGTGACGAATAGCGATTTGCCATCGGGGTGAAACAGAATCCGGTAGGGGCGGCGGCCGGTTTTGAAGCGCAGGATGACGGCGCCCGATTGGGGATTCACCACGACGATGCCATCGTGAAACACGTCGGCTGCGTACAGCAGGCGGCCATCGGGCGAGAGAGCGACGTCGCCCACGAGGTCGCGCGCGGAGCGTTCGTTCCGCGGGATGACGGTGAAGGCGCGGCCGGGCTGCAGGCTGCCCTCGCGGAACAGAAATTCGAAGACCGAACCGGTGGAGCCGCCGCCGACGTAGACGCGGTCGCCCGCGGGGGAAAACGCCAGCCCCAGCCAGCCGTCCGCCACGGGCACGGTTTGGACCACGGCGGCGGATGCGGTGTCGATCACGCTGATGGAAGGCGGCGCGTACCCGCCGTTGAGCACCAATAAATATTTGCCATCGGGAGACAGGGCCGATGCCATGGGGAGCGTGCTCAGTGGAATTTGTTTGCCGGCCGGTTCGAGGCGCCAGCCGCTATTGAGGAGGAAGCCGCCGCCGGGCAATGGACCGACCTGCTCTCTGGGCTCGGGTTGCGAAAGCAGAAAGCCCGCCGCCAGAGGCAGCACCAGAAGAAAAACCCGCTTCTTCATTGAATTTCTATTGTAGCCGCGCGTTGTGGGCCGCCACCCAGTTCCTTTTTGGTAGAACTGCGATCGCAAGCGATCTGGTGCTGTGGGCTGGGGACGGGTGGAAAGAGCGTGGCCCACCGCCAGGCTCGGGGTGATTCGGCTTGAAGGGAACGAGGCAACTGAAACGATGAAATTTGACGAACAAAGCCAATTCGACGGGGCGCGGAGCCGGTTGGACGGCACCGGGTTGGCGAAGAATGGGCGAAACGCGACGAACGAAGCCAATTCGAGCGAGCCTGGGGAGCCGGTTGGGGCGGAGGGCACCGAGGAATAGCGGAAATTTGACGAACAAACCCAATTCGAGCGGCGGCCGCCGGGGCACCGGGTCGGACGGCACCGGGCTGGCGAAGAATGGGCGAAACGCGACGAACGAAGCCAATTTGACGAGGGCGAGGATGCAACGCTGAATTTCGATTTTTTGCTTTTGCGAAATCGTTCATTGCGGGTACCGGTCATCTCGAATACTGCCGGTTCTATTATCCCGTAGGGTCAGGCGAATTTCGGGTCCGGAATGCTGCAGGTAACTCGGCAACTATTAGAGTGGAAACGAGTTAGTAATTTTCAGCCAGACTCGAATTGGCTGTGATCGCCCCGACGGGGGGAATCCGGCAGCAAGGTTATGTGCCCGAGGTCGCGAACCACAGCAGCTGTAGGTATTGCACTTTGGGTTACGCCGAATAACAGCCGGGCCTCTGCCGTTGACGGCGGCGGCCGCCGGCCAGATCCCCCCGGTTGACTGGGACCAGCAGAAGGCGGAGATCCTGCGCGCGCGAACGTGGGGGCGCGGCTCAGGGGAACGGCAGCAAGCGCCCTATATTAATCCTTGGCCATACCGATGTGGTGGGAGTGCAGCGCGAAAAATGGCCTGTGGACGCGCTGGAACAGGTGAGCAAGCGCGTGTTCCCGGGCGCGACCGTTCTGCCTACCATGTCCACGGGAGCGACCGACATGGCGCAACTGCGCGCAAAAGGGGTTCGGTGTTACGGCATAGGCCCCGCCCGCACGGAGCAGGACTCGACGAATTACGGCGCGCACGGCGATGTGGAACGGATTCCGGAAGCATCGCTTTACCAGTTTGTGGAGTTTGCCTGGAACGCGGTAACGGCCGTGGCGGTTTCGAAGTAGAGACACGCGCGCTCCCTCAAGCGCCTACCGGCACTCCATAGAGGCCGCGCCGGAAAATATACTCCAACACGGCATCCGGGATCTGTTCCGGCCGTTGGCCGGAGGCGAGGGCCGCGCGGATTTCGGATGAGGAGACCGGCAATTCCAGAGTTTCCAGACGTTCCACGCGCGCTCCTTCCGGAATGCGATAGCGGTGGCCGGGCCGGCTCACCACAATAAACGCTACGAGCCGGATCAATTCGCGCCAGCGGCGCCAGGTTCCAATTTCGGCGAAGGCGTCGGCGCCGATCAGAAAAAACAGCCGATCTTTGGGGGACAACGTGGGGAGCAGCTTTTGCACGGTATCGATGGAGTAGCTTCGCCCCGCGCCCGCTTCGAGGCGGGAAACCTCGAAGCGCGCATCGCCCTGGGTGGCCAGTTCGGCCATGCGAACGCGGTCCTCGTAAGGAGCGAAGGTCGCCCCGGATTTGTGCGGCGGATTGCCGGCCGGGACAAACAGCACGCGATCGAGGCGGAAACGGGCGGCCGCCTCGCGAGCCATGGCAATGTGGGCTTTGTGGATGGGGTCGAAGGTGCCGCCGAAGAGCGCCAGGCGCACTTCTTAGGTTCTCTCGATTTTGACCGAGTTGATGCGGACTTCTTTATTCGGCCGGTCCTGGCGGTCGCGCGCCACCTTGGAGATTTTCTGCACGACATCGTAGCCTTCGACGATTTCCCCAAATACGCTGTGGCGGTTATCGAGGTGGGGCGTGGGGGCGACGGTGATGAAGAACTGGCTGCCGTTGGTATTGGGCCCGGCATTGGCCATGGAAAGAATGCCGGGTTTGGAATGCCGCAGCGCGGGGTGAAACTCGTCGGCGAATTTGTAGCCAGGGCCACCGCGGCCGGTACCGGTAGGATCGCCGCCCTGAATCATGAAGCCGTCGATGACGCGGTGAAAGATGGTGCCATCGTAAAACGGCTTGCCGGTCTTGGCGCCCTCGGCCAGGCCGACAAAATTCTCCACCGTGTGGGGGGCTTCGCCGGCGAAGAGCTTCGCCTTGAACTTGCCCTCCGTGGTATCGAAGGCTGCGTAGATTTCATTGGCCATAGGAGCGATTGTAGCAACTGGCCGGTCCCGCCGAAGTTCAGGATGACTGAAGGGGTGTGACACTACCGTTTTCGGCCGGCGGGCATGCTCGGCGCTACCCGAGCAGCGCCTCTACGTGCGCCGCCGCCGCGGAACCCAAGCCGGCAAGGTTATAGCCGCCCTCGAGCACCGAAACCAAACGGCCGCCGGCGTGCTCTTCGGCAATGGCCATAACGGCTCGGGTCAGATCGGTAAAATCGCGGTCGGTCAAGGTGAAAGCGCCGAGCAGGTCGTCGATGCGGGAATCGAATCCGGCCGAAATCATCACCAGGTCCGGCCGGAATTTGCGCGCGGCGGGCAGGAGCGAATTCTCTACCGCGCCCAGAATCTCCTTTCTGCCGGAACCGGCGGGGAACGGGAAATTCATGGTGTAACCTTTGCCCGCCCCTTCGCCGGTCTCATCGGCGCGGCCGGTGCCCGGATAGAGCGGCCATTGGTGCGTGCTGAAGAACAGGACCGTTGGGTCCGAATAGAAAGTGTCCTGCGTGCCGTTGCCGTGGTGCACATCCCAATCCACGATCAGCACGCGCTGGAGGCCGTGCCGGCGCTGGGCGTAGCGGGCGCCGATGGCGACGTTGTTCACGATGCAGAATCCCATGCCGCGCGTGGGGGTGGCATGGTGGCCCGGAGGCCGCACCACGCAGAAAGCGTTGCGGGACTGGCCCGTGGCGGCCGCATCCACCGCGTTTAAAACGCCGCCCGCGGCGAGCAGCGCCAGTTCCCAGGAATTCCGCGTTACATCGGTGTCGCCGGTCCTGAGGTAAGGATATCCGGAGGCGATATCGTGCTCCGCCGCCGCCAGATATTCCGGAGTGTGCACCAGCAGCAGTTCTTCGGGGGTGGCGGAACGCGCGGGCAGCGTTGTCAGGCGGTCCAGAAGACGGTTGTTCCGCAGCGCGTCCATAACGGCATCGAAGCGCTCCGGGCGCTCGGGATGTTGGCGCCCGGCCAGGTGCTCGCGGCAGCGCGCGTCGGCATAAAGAGCGGTGGCGTTCGTTCGGGGCATGCTATACACCTCGGCGGTTTCCATAAAGTTCGATATGGAGCCGCGGGCTGAAGCGGTAGCCTTCCGTTTTGCAGATGCCGGTAAGCCACGCGCCGCGCTCCCGCAGCGTTTCCCGATCCGTGCCTTCCGGCATGAGGATCACGCGCCGCGGATCGGCGTGGAGGCGCGCCACCAGCGGGCGGATCTCTTCCAGATCGGCCGGCGCGGCGACTACGAACTTCAGTTGATACGGGTAGCGGAGCAGGAGTTGGGAGAGCGCTGCGAAGTTGATCCGCAGCCGTTCGTGCAGCGCGGCCCATCGCGGATCGGCCGCGGGAACGGAATTGGCCAGCTTCGGGCTGATGCTCATCAGGTCGCAAGCAACGGGTTTGAAAACGGTCCCGGCCGTTTCGACGGTGATGTGCAATCCAAGCTCCCGCAGCCGTTCGGTAAGCGGCACGATTTCCGGCGCGATCATGGGTTCGCCGCCTGTGACCACCACGTGTCTCGCGGGATGCTTCTTCACTTCGGCGGCGATCTGTTCAATCGAGAGTTCGTGCCCCTCGGGGTTCCACGACGTGTACGGGGTGTCGCACCAGACGCAACGCAGGTTGCAGCCGCTGGCGCGCACGAACACCGAAGGCACGCCCACCAGCGTTCCTTCCCCCTGCACGGAATAGAACAGCTCAGCGATCTTCAACGCCCGCCTCTTGGAAGCCCTTGCGCCGCAGCAGGCAGGCATCGCATTCCCCGCACGGGCGGCCATCCGGCAGCGGATCGTAGCAGCTATGGGTGAGACCGAACGGAACACGCAACTCGTGGGCGAGCCGCACGATTTGCGCCTTCGTGAGATCGATCAGCGGCGTATGAATCCGCAGGCGGGTGCGCCCTTCCACGCCGGCCTTGGTGGCCAGATTCGCCATGCGCTCGTAGGCTGCGATGAACTCGCGCCGGCAATCCGGATAGCCGGAATAATCGAGCGCGTTCACGCCGATGAAAATATCCGCCGAACCGAGCACCTCCGCCCAGGCGAGCGCGAACGATAGAAAAATCGTATTGCGCGCCGGAACGTAAGTGACCGGAATTCCCTGCCCCATCTCTTCGAACGAGCGCGCCTTGGGCACGGCGATATCGCCGGTGAGCGCCGAACCTCCAATAGCGTCCAGCGATATCCGGGCGACGATGTGCCGCGCCGCGCCCAGGCAAGCCGCCACTTTGGCCGCCGCCTCCAGTTCCACCCGGTGGCGCTGGCCGTAATCGAACGAAAGCGCGTAGGATTCGAAGCCCTCGCGGCGCGCGCAGGCCAGGCATGTAGCCGAATCGAGGCCACCGCTCAGCAGGCAAACAGCTTTCTTCACGGAACCTCTACGGCCACCTTAGTGAGCCACCAGAAAGCGGAAAACCGTGGTCTCCTCGAACTCGCGGCCGGGGTGCAGCACCACGGAGGGAAACTCCGGCTTGTTGGGCGAATCGGGGAAATGCTGGGTCTCGAGACAAAAAGCTCCGCGGTGCGGATATACTTTGCCCCCTTTGCCGCGAACCTTCCCATCGAGGAAATTGCCGGTGTAGAGTTGAACGCCCGGTTCGGTAGTAGAGACTTCGAGGACGCGCCCGCTTTCCGGCTCTTCCACGCGGGCAGCCAGTTGCAGGCGGTTCGCTTGCTTGCCGTTCGCTTGAGTATCCAGCACAAAATTGTGGTCGTATCCCCGCCCGCGCTGCAACTGCTCATCCTTCTGCCCGATGCGGGCGCCAATTGCCATGGGAGCGCGGAAATCGAATGGCGTTCCAGCCACGGAGCGCAGTTCGCCGGTGGGAATGAGCCCGCTATCCACAGGAGTAAAGCGGCTCGCATGAATCGTGAGCACGTGGCCGAGAATGTCGCCCGCTCCGGCCCCTTTCAAATTGAAATAGGAGTGGTTGGTGAGATTGACAACCGTGTCCTTATCGGTCACGGCGCGGTAGTCGATGCGCAACTCATTAGCATCGTTCCAATGGTAAGTCACGGTGGCGGTCAGGTTGCCGGGAAATCCCTCCTCGCCATCTTTGCTGTGGTACGTCAATTCCAGCCCGCCATCCGGCAGAACACGCGGCGCCCACAGACGTTTGTCGAAGCCGTGGGAGCCGCCGTGCAGGGAGTTGGCGCCATCGTTTTTTTCGAGCTGGTAGGCGACGCCATCGAGCGTAAACCGGGCGCCTCCGATGCGGTTCGCATACCGGCCGATCAAGGCGCCGAAGAAGGTGCCGCCATTTGAAAGATACTCGGCGAGCGAATCGAAGCCGAGCACGACGTCGGCCAGTTTTCCGGCGCGATCCGGCACGGAGAGAGAAACGATCCGCCCGCCGTAATTGGTGATCCGCGCCTCGACGCGATTCGCGTTGGCAAGAGTGTAGATGTAAGCAACGCTCCCGTCGGGCAGCTTGCCGAACTCGGCCTGGGTGGGTGTGGTGGCTCCGGTCATAAGGTTGGCTCCCGCCAGCAGGAAAAGCGCGGGCCAGCAAGTGCGCATTCCATTAGTGTAGCGGCTGGCGGGCGCCACTTCAGCGGCGGCGGGTTGCAAGCGCCTCTGGACGGAGAACCTTGAAAAGGGTCGCGTCATTGGCGGCGTGGAATCCGAAATCCCTTGAGGCGCTGAACACTCCAACAGGCTACCGCCGGCCCCCCACAATAGAAGCTAAGAGCACGGCCAGGATGCCGCTAACGAAAATCCCGTCAAACGTTCCCGCGCCTCCGATGGAGGCCACGGGCGCGCCCAGACCCTGAATCCGCCCGAGATTCAGCAGATCCGCGCCGATCAAGGTCCCGAGGCTTCCCGCAATGTAGGCCAGCGGAGCCGCCCGCCGCCAGCCCAGCACGATGGCCACAACGGCCGCCACAAGTGGCGGAATAAACGTCGGGACGCTGATGCCCACGCCCCGGACCGGCTGCGCCAGTTCATGAGTCACGGCCGCTACCGCCGCGATGGCCAGCACGCCGCGCACATAAAGATCGTTCTTCACCATCAGGTACAGCGAGAGGATGGTGGGAATGATCGCCCCGCCCAGGTTCACCGCGACGATCGTGCCTGGGTACGCCTGCACCTCCGGAACGACCCAGCGAATCCCGAAATAATCGATGTACCTTTGGGTCACCAGGTGCTCGGGCCGCATTTGGGCAACCGGAATGTTGATCGCGCTGCCCAACAGTGAGAGCAGCAAGACCAGCAGCACGTAGCGATGCGGGATGCCCATGCGCTCATAGGCGTACCCCAGCAGGCCGATTTCGACGAACGTGACCAGAAAGAAGAACAGCAGCCCGAGCAGCAGCAGGAAGGGCCAAGCTAAGGGGAAGTAGTGCATACGGGGAATGCGGCCCCCTCGGTCTGCAGCTTGTCGCGGAACGCCTCGAGAGCCGGGAGTTGTGCGAACAAAGGCGCCGCCGAAACCGCGAGCAGAGCAAGCCAGCGCACATGGCCGTTAGCCTACCACGGAACCGCTGAGACCCGCTCCAACCGGCGGGGGCTGTCCGGAATGGAACCTCGATTATACAATACCTGTGGAGGAGGATTCGATGAGAACTATCGCAAGAAGTTTATGCGTTTTCTCACTCGCAGTTGCCGGAGTTGTCACAGGATTCGCGCAGAGCGGCAGCGCCAACCGCGCCGGTCCGCAGCCGGGAAACGCTTCCGAGACCCGAATCGCGCAGGAGGTCCACCATCAACTGGTTCTTTTGCCGTACTACACGGTCTTCGATAACCTTGGGTACAAAATAGAGGGCTCTACGGTTACGCTTACTGGCCAAGTCACCCAGCCGGTCACGAAGGACGATGCGGCGTCGGCCGTGAAGCACATTGAGGGTGTTACGAGGGTTGTGAATCAGATCCAGGTGCTACCCCTTTCCCCCATGGATTGGCAGATCCGGCGGGCGGAATTCCGTGCGATCTACGGCGCGCCTGGTTTTGAGAAATATGCCAACCAGGCCGTGCCACCGATCCATATCATTGTCGATAACGGCCACGTGACACTGGTTGGCGTAGTTCTGAACCAAATGGATAAGCAGCTCGCGTACACGCGCGCCAATGCGGTTCCGAACGTGTTTTCCGTGACCAACGAACTGCAAGTTGAGAATCGGTGATCGACTGGAAAGATAAATGACGGACAGGATCAATAGTTGGCAGGCCGCAGCGTCCGCCAACTAACTTTTCTGAACCCGAACGGCTAGGAACCGAGGAGGGATAGCGGGTGGTACCCGCCAGGGAAGTTGCGGCGCGGTTCTTCTTTGGCAGCCTCATTTATGGTAGTTCTAGTCGCCTGGTGGTAGTACGAGAGAATAGCACTCTCGTCATAGTCAATAGCCCGCGCATATTGACGGATATAGCTCGTATTGTAAATTCCACCCGGAAGCTTATTGAACTCCCCCCGTTCAATGGCTTCCAAAGACCGGACGCTGATTTTGGTGGATTCGGCTATTTGGGCAAGCGAAATTCCGCGATTTCGCCGGATGGTGGCTAAGCCAAGGACGCTGCGATCATCTTCCATGTTTCCCGCCTCTTGCGCGGCCTGGGGGAACGGGGGGTGCTCCTTCGGACCGAGCCCTGACCTGTTAATAACCTAACAATATATCACTAGAGTCCGTTTGATAAACTCTTTATCGCATGGATATTTCGCGGCGGGCCTTCGGCGCATCCCTTCTGGGCGGCATGGCATTCCGGGCGCTGGCTTTACCTCCCCGCCCCCAACTTTCCGTACTAATAGTACTACAACAATTTTGCTCCAATTACCTCGATATCGGTTGGGGTGACTTCGGTACTGGTGGGTTTCGGCGCCTGATCGAGCAGGGCACATTTTTCCCGGATTGCCGCCACCTGGCGTCGAGCTTCACGGCCAGTTCGCTGGCAACTCTGGCGACCGGGGCATGGCCGGCACAACATGGGATAGTGGCCGATACCTGGTATGACCGGGCATCCGGGCGGCCGGTCCGGCCTTCCGAGGAGGATTTGCGGGCGACCACGCTGGCGGCGCAGTTCACCGAAGCAGGAGGCTCGCGCCTGTTTGCGGTCTCGCTCGACCGGGCCGAGGCGGCGCTGTTCGCGGGCACGCCGGCGGCCTGGCTTTATTGGATGGACGACGAAGGCGGGTTTGCGGCGAATGCGCCGAACGCGGCTTGGGTGAGCGAGTACAACCGGACGAAGCCGGTGGAGTCGCTCCACAACGCGCCCTGGTTGGCTCTGGGAGCTCCCGCGGATGCGCCGCCGCTGCGCACGCTCACTTATGAAGAGGCCCGCCCGCACGAATTCGTGCAACTATATAAAGCGTCGCCTTTCGCGCAAGCGGCGCAGTTTGCGATCACGCAGGAGTTGATCGCGCGAGAGCGTATTGGCCAGACCAATACCTTCGATTTTGTCATGCTGCTGCTGGGATCGACCGCGCTGCTGGGTTACGAGACCGGCTCCGTCTCGCCTCTGATGCAGCAGATGACGCTTCACCTGGACCGCCAACTCGAGGCGTTCCTGAACCAACTGGACCGCACCGTGGGAGCGGGCCAGTACAATTTGGTGATTGCCGGTGGACACGGGGCGCCGCCGGCGCCGGCCGCGGAATCCCGCCCCCGCATGGCGGTGAATGGGGAATTACTGGCGCAAGCCATCCAGCAGCGGCTCGAGCAGGGCGGCAACGGGCACATCGCGCGCTATTTGTATCCGTTCCTATACCTCGATGTGGAAGGCTACGCCGCGCCCGAACTCACGCGCCGCGCGGCGGGCAGGGCTGCGCTCGAACAGCCCGCCGTGGCCGCCTATTACACCGCCGATGGGGAATGTTCGATTCACGACGACTGGGAGAACCGCTTCCGCAACAGTTTTTACCCCGGGCGCTCGGGGGACGTGATGCTTTCCTACCGGCCCGAATACGTGGAGGATTATGGAGCGGGCCGCGGCGTCTCGTACGGCTCGCTTTACAACTACGATATCCGGGTCCCATTGTGTTTTTACGGCCCGCAGTTTCGCCCGCGGCTGGTGGAACACCCCGTGCAGGCGATCGATGTGGCGCCCACCCTGGCCCGAGCGAGCGGTATGCCGGTGCCGTCTTCGAGCCTGGGGCGCGTGCTGGGCGAAGCGTTCGCCGGAGACGACCTGGCGGCGGAAACCGGGCCTCCGCCGGTCTCTAGATGAACGCCGCCGACGCCGCGCTGGCGGTTACGCTGTGCGGAATCCAGTTGCGCAACCCGGTAATTGCCGCCTCCGGGACCTTCGCTTACGGCCTGGAATTCGAAAAACTGGTGGACCTCGATCGCCTGGGCGGGCTGGTGGTGAAAGGCCTCTCGCGCGAGCCCATCGAAGGCAATCAGCCGCCACGGCTGTGGGAAACACGCGCGGGCATGCTTAACTCCGTGGGCCTGCAAAATATGGGTGTGCGGGCCTTTGTGCGCGACCGGCTGCCGGGACTTGCGAAGCTCCATACGGCAGTATTTGCGAACATCTTCGGATATGAGACAGAGGACTACGTGGAAGTGGCGCGGATCCTCGAAGGACAGGCCGGCCTGGCGGGATACGAACTGAACGTTTCTTGCCCCAACACCCGCCATGGCGGCATCTATTTTTCGAGCGACCCGGCGTTGTTGAGTGAAGTGGTAGCCGAGGTCAAAAAAGTAGCGAGCCGGCCGGTGATCGTTAAGCTTTCGCCGAACGTGAGCGCGATCGAGCCGCTGGCCCGGGCGGCCGAATCGGCGGGGGCCGATGCGCTTTCGCTGGTGAACACGTTTGTCGCCCTGGCGATCGATCCGCATACCCGCCGGCCGCGACTGGGCGCGGGGATGGGCGGCCTTTCCGGGCCGGCGATCAAGCCGATTGCGCTGCGCATGGTCTGGCAGGCGGCGCGCGCGGTGCGCATCCCGGTAATCGGTTTGGGCGGCATCGCCAGCGGCACGGACGCCGCCGAATTTCTGATTGCCGGCGCTTCCGCTGTCCAGGTGGGCACTGCGACCTTCTGGGACCCGCGCGCGCCCGTGCGAATCGCGCGCGAATTGGGCAGTTTTTTGCGCAAAGAGAAGATTGCCTCGGTGCGAGCGCTGGTGGGGAGCATCGAAATTTAGGTCCAGAGCCGCACGAATTTTCAGACCGGCAGCCGGCGCGAGACACCTCCTGGCGAGAAGTGTACGACCGGCGATGAATCGGGAGCGGGCAAGCCCGCGGCTCTGGTGAGATCTTCGTCAAAGCCGATCACCCGTGCGTGGCGCAACGGCCAAACCGGATGCTCCACGCGCGCGCAGACCAGCCGCCCCCGACGCACCGCAAACAGGCGGAAGCGCGCGGTTAGAAAGTGATCGAATTCGCCGGGATCGAGGGCACGATTCCAGTGCCGTTTGGATGCCGCACATAGGTGCGGCAATTGGTCTCCGGAAAATTCGAAAGCCAGGGGCAGCGCGGGAAGCCACGGCGAATGCAGACGCCGCAGCCGAAACGGCGCGATTCCCACCCAAGCCATGCCATCGAACCGGTCCACTTCGAGCGGCTGCGGCAGGAGGCGCTCGACCGCTTCCGGGCGATAGCGGAAATGCAGAAACGTGAGATCGTTCCAGCTTTGTATCATCTCCGGGCAGCGCACCGGTTCCACAGCCGGATAGGGCATAGGGCATGGCACGAATTTCCAGTATGGCCGCTTAGTAACGCGCGGGCCCAACCCGCTTATCCGACCCGCTTGCCACGCAGGACCAGATCCGTGAATTGCTTTAGGATGTCCCGGTAACGGTCGAGCGCCTGCGCCTCCGCGGCCAGCGCCTGCTGCAAGTCTTCGCCGCCGGCAGGGTCGTTCGGAAATTTCCTGTATTTGTCCGCGAGGGCTTTGCTTTTCGCCGCCGCAGACTGGTATGCCTGTTGGGCTTCCAACAACTTACGGCGCATTTCCAATTCGATTTGCGTGCGATTAGCCGGAGACATCTCAAGAGACACTCTGGGTATAGACTAGATCTTCTGGTACGATCTGTAAATCGTATATTTGGCTTATGTCCGGTTCCCGCTCTGATTGTCATAATCCTAACTGGAGAACTCAATGAAAGCCGTTTACACAATGGCAGCCGCGATCGCCGCGGCCGTGCCGCTGGCCGGCCTCGCTCAGGCCCAGGTGACGCTCAACTCGGTGCGGGTGGGCGCCAAAGACACGGTTGCGGTGGCGAAATTTTATGAGGCCGCGTTTGGAATGCACGAGGTGAATCGGATCGAAGCGCCCGCGGGCCCGGAGATCTTCGTGAACTTCGGCACGACCGTGGATGCCGCGAAAGCCAACAAAAGCGAGCCGATCGTGATCATGCATCGCGACTCCGACGATATCAAGGATTCCATCCCTCACGTGATCCTGAACGTGAAGAATATGGCGTCAACCGCCGCCGCGATCAAAGCCGCGGGCGGGTCGATGGTTTCCGAGCCTCGTCCGTTCCGCAACACCGGCATTGTAATCGGCATCGCCATGGATCCGGCCGGCAACCGCATCGAGTTGATTCAACGCTGAGAATTCACTTAGCCTTCAACTGCTCCGGCAGCACTGCGTAGCCTTCGGGCGGAGGATAGAGCGTGAGCAGCAGTTCCAGCCGGCGCCGCAGATAGCGGCTGGGCATCTGCCGCGGGCCGGTTTCCACGTCGATGTCGCAGCAGGTGCCGTGCAGATAAAGCGTCATGGTATCTTCAAACGCCTGGCGGGCATATTCGCGGAACAGCTTGGTTTCCTTGCGAACATTCGATTGCCGCCGCAGCAGCGATTGCTTCAAATGCCAGCTCCGCTCGTCGACTTCGCCGTGCACTTCCGCCGTCAATTCCTCGCGGATGGTGCGGTAGAAGCGCTCCTGCACTTCCTGCGGCCAGCGATCGGCGAGTAGCGAAGCCATGGCGCTATAGAACTGGTAATGATAATCGGCCACCTCGATATCTTTAATTCCAAATACCAGCACGATGAGGTCTTCCTCCTCCCAAAGCGCATAGGGCGCCAGGCGCGATTCGGGAGGCCGCTCGAAACTGACGGCGTCACGGGAAGAGCGCGGCCCATTACCCACAGTGCCCTTTTCGAGGTAAGGCGCCAAAATAATGTGCAAAGCCGGAAGTGAAGCGATTGCCGCCGGCGGAAGCGCGGCAATGGGATCGTGAAGGTAGTGGCGCAAATCTTCTTCCGGCATGGGTGTGATGGAGAAGTACGAGAATTTGCCGGTGAGCGGTATCATTTCACTCCGGCAACGCTGGATGAGCTCTTCAATTGTCATGCGGGAGGGGTCAGCGGCGTTCGACATGCCCGGTTCGATTGTAGCGGATTGTAAGGGGAGTGCGCCGGTCTCGAAAAGATCGATTTTTTGAAGAGTGGCTCCGCACCGCGGGGCCCGACGAACCGCTTGATCGCACGGAGCCACCGACAGGGGAGAAGGAAACTTCTGGACGCCTGTCAATATATTGGATGCAGCCTGCGCCAGTTTGGTTATAGCCAGTATTGCCACTGTCCGGCTATGAGTACGTAGGCAGCCAGTACCCCATTTGTAACCGAGTGCGCCAAAATGCAGTCGGCGAGATTCCTGGCGCGAACAATCCAGAGATTGTAAGCCACGCCCGCCAGCAGGCCGACCTCCCAGTAAGGCCCGTGTTCGGAAGCGAACAGCAGCGCCACAATCCAGAATGCGCCTGCCTGGTAGGTCCCCAACGGAATTTTGAGGAACTGCCGATCGATTAACCAGCGCATCAGCCAGCCTCGCCAGAACAGTTCTTCGAGGATAGGCACGAGGATCACGCTGGAAAAAATGCGGACGCCGAGGAATAGGGGACTGCGTTGAGCTGCAGGCGGCAGAGAACTGGCCGGGTGGCCGAGGATCGAGTTATCGAACAGCCAGAAGTGGCGATAAGCAGGTCCGAACAGCAGATCGGGACCGATCCAGATGGCAAACACACCGATCCCTACGCCAAGGCTGGCGAGAACATACGAGGGTTTCAGAGAGAGGTAGGGGCGCGAAAGGAGCAGAATGGCGCCGAGCACGATGGCGGATCGGACAGGGAAGAGCACTTCCGGAGACAGGGGCAACGCGATCATCGCCACGTAAATGGCAAAGGGAACGACGTAGGCTGCGGTGGGATTCCGGCCGGCCGGGCTCATCGGGCGTTGCGGCGGCTATTGGAGTTGGCAGGCGAAAGCGCCTGCCCCACTTTGGAGTTGGTGGACGGAACCACCTGCGCAATTTTCGATGCCGGCGGCCTGGCATTGATCACGGGCACCAGCCAATGCCGCTCCTCCGGCTCCGCGGGCCGCGCATGGGCCGCGAATTCGCGGTTCAGAGTGGCTACAAACTCCTGGATCTGCACCTGCATCTCGTTCATCTTCTGGCGCATATTGAGGATGATCTCCACCCCCGCGAGATTCACGCCGAGATCGCGCGTGAGATGCAGAATGATTTCCAGGCGTTCGAGATCTTCTTCCGTGTACAGACGCGTATTGCCTTCGCTGCGCGATGGCTTCAGCAGCCCCTCGCGCTCATAGAGCCGCAAGGTCTGCGGGTGGATCTGGTATTGCTCGGCCACCGCCGAGATCATGTAGGCGGCTTTCGTTCTGTCCCTGGGGGTGCGGTCTCTGGAGGAGCGTTCTCTGGCGGATTTCGGTTTCGGCATGGGATCACACCTGAGACCAGATTCCGGCGCGCGGATCTTCCGGGTGGAGGCGGGCCATCTCGCGCAGCAATTCGCGGGTGCGCTCGTCGCGCGGATCGGGCGCCTCGACGGTCACTTCCACGATCTGATCGCCGCGCGCGCCGGTGCGCGAGTTCAGTACGCCTTTTTCCCGCAAGCGGAACCGCTGGCCGTTGCGCGTCCCTTGGGGGATTTTCAGTTGGGCGCGGCCATCGATGGTAGGCACTTCGATTTTGGCCCCCAGCGCCGCTTCCCAAACGCTGAGCGGAACTTTGATTTCGATGTTATCGCCTTCGCGGTGGAAGAACGGATGTTCCTCCACCCTGGTCGTGATGTAGAGATCGCCCGCCGGCGCGCCCTGCGTGCCGGCGTTTCCTTTGCCGGGCACGCGCAGACGCGAGCCGTTGCGGGCGCCGGCCGGTATCCGCACTTCAACGGTTTCCGTACGGGTCACGCGGCCATCGCCGCCGCAAGTGGGACAGCGATTGCCTAACTTACCGGCGCCGCCGCAGCGCGGGCAGGTGAGATTGAAACGCATGGCCCCGGCCATCTGCGAGACGTTGCCGGCGCCTTTGCATTCCGGACAGGTGGATTCGCCCGCACCGGAAGAAGCATTGCCGCCGCCATGGCAGGTTTGGCAAACCTCGTAGCGGGTGATATTCATGCGAGCCTGGGTGCCGCGGATCGCCTGCCAGAAATCGATATCCATTACGTATTCAAGATCGCTGCCCTTTTCGGCCCGCGGTTGGCCGGCCGCCCGGCCGCCGAAAAACTGCGAAAAGATATCGCGGAACCCGCCGGCGCCGGTCTCGGTGCGGCGTCCCCCGGCGGCGCCCGCTCCCGCGCCGCTGAAGATGTCGGAGAAATCGAACCCGCCGAAATCCATATTTGGCGTGGGTCCGCGGCCTGGGCCGCCCGCTCCGGCGCCGGCAAACCCGTTTTCCGAATAGAACCCGTATTGATCGTACATCTGGCGCTTCTTGGAGTCGCTCAGCACGTCATAGGCTTCCTGCACGTTCTTGAAGCGCTCTTCGGCGGACTTGTCGCCCGGGTTCAGATCGGGATGATACTTCCGTGCCAGTTTCCGGTACGCTTTGCGGATTTCATCGGCGGAAGCGCCCTTGGGGACCCCGAGGGTTTCGTAATAATCGTGTTTGGATGCCGTTGGCATAGCTGTCAGCGATCCGCTTTCAGCTATCAGCCAGCAACCGCCAGCTTCAGGTCTTAGCTGAAAGCTGGCGGCTGAAGGCTGAGAGCTTCTTTACTTCTTATCGTCCACGTCGACGAACTCCGCGTCGACCACATTATCCTTGCCTCTGCCCTGGTCGCCGCCGGGCGCGTTTCCATCGCTCGAAGGTGGCGCCTGGCCGCCCGGTTGCTGCGCAGTCGACTTGTACATGGCTTCCGCCAGCTTATGGCTGGCCGTGGTCAGCCGGTCCGTGGTGCTGTTGATGCGATCGGGATCGTTTTCGGCAATCGCCTTTTTCGTCTCTTCGATAGCCGTTTCGATCTCCTTGGCCTCGGCCTCGCTGATCTTGCCGCGATGCTCCTTCAACGTTTTCTCCACGTTGTAGACCATCGCATCGGCGCGGTTTTTGGCCTCGATGGTGTCCCGCTGCTTGCGGTCCTCGGCCGCGTGCAATTCGGCATCGCGCGCCATCTTCTCCACTTCGTCCTTGGACAGGCCGGAAGAAGAGGTGATGGTAATCTTCTGCTCGTTGTTGGTGGCGCGGTCCTTGGCAGTCACGTTCAGGATGCCATTGGCGTCGATATCGAAAGTCACTTCGATCTGCGGGATACCGCGCGGCGCGGGCGGAATGTTGCCGAGCTGGAAGACACCCAGCAGCCGGTTGTCGCGCGCCATGGCACGCTCGCCCTGGTAAACCTTGATTTCCACTGAGGGCTGGTTATCGGCCGCCGTGGAGAAGACCTCGCTCTTGCGCGTGGGAATGGTGGTGTTGCGCTCGATCAGCTTGGTAAATACGCCGCCCAGCGTCTCGATGCCGAGCGAAAGCGGAGTGACATCGAGCAGCAGCACATCTTTTACTTCGCCGCCCAGCACGCCGCCCTGCACCGCGGCGCCCACCGCCACGACTTCATCCGGGTTCACACCCTTGTGCGGCTCCTTGCCGAACAACTCGCGCACCAGTTGCTGGATGCGCGGCATGCGGGTCTGGCCGCCGACCAGCACGACTTCATCGATCTGCTGCGGCGTCACGTTCGCGTCCGCCATGGCCTGCTTGCACGGCCCCACCGAGCGCTGGACGATGTCCTCAACCATCTGCTCGAAACGGGAGCGCGTCAGCTTCATTTGCAGGTGCTTGGGCCCGGACGCGTCGGCCGTAATAAACGGCAGGTTGATCTCGGTTTCGAGGAGCGTGGAAAGCTCCATCTTGGCCTTTTCCGCGGCCTCTTTCAGACGTTGCAGCGCCATCTGATCGCGGGAAAGGTCGATTGCGTTCTCTTTTTTGAACTCCGCCACAATCCAGTCGATAATCCGCTGGTCGATGTTGTCGCCGCCCAAGTGAGTGTCGCCATTGGTGGATTTCACTTCCACCACGCCTTCACCGACTTCGAGGATCGAAATATCGAACGTGCCGCCGCCGAAATCGTAAACGGCAATCGTTTCGTTTTTCTTTTTGTCCAGCCCGTAAGCCAGCGCCGCGGCCGTGGGTTCATTGATGATGCGCTTAACATCCAGGCCGGCGATTTTGCCGGCGTCCTTGGTCGCCTGCCGCTGCGCATCGTTGAAGTACGCCGGCACCGTAATTACCGCTTCGGTCACCTTGCCGCCCAGATACGCCTCGGCGGCTTCCTTCAGCTTGGCGAGGATCATCGCGGAAATCTCCGGCGGCGAGTACTTTTTGCCGGAAATCTCAACGCGCGCGTCACTGCTATCGCCCCGGACGACCTTGTACGGCACCATTTTCATTTCTTCGGTGACTTCATCGTACCGGCGCCCCATAAAGCGCTTAATGGAAAAAACCGTGTTCTCGGGGTTGGTAATGGCCTGCCGCTTGGCAACTTGCCCCACCAGGCGCTCTCCGCTCTTGGTGAACGCTACGACCGACGGGGTCGTCCGCGCACCCTCCTGGTTTGCAATCACCGTGGGCTGCCCACCTTCCATCACAGCCACCACGGAGTTCGTGGTTCCCAGGTCAATACCAATGATCTTTGCCATGTTAGTCGAAAGCCTCCATGCTTAGCACAATCTCATTATTAAACCTTAGCGTATTTTTGTCAAGTTCGCGCCGAAGATTCCACTAAACTCTCTTGCCCGATTTTACGATTCTTTACCTCCCGGTGAGCTGCACTTCCCTGGTTCCGAGCGTCAGCAAGGGCATGAGGGTTCCATATTTTTTATCTTTGGCCTCAAGCGGACTTTCTACACAACATCCTTATACGCCAGAAACTTTGGAAAACACGGGAGATAGATGCTCCCAGGCTGCCGCAATCGATTACCATGGCCAATCCCGCCGGGCCGGGGAACTGCACTGCGATTTCTTCGATTTCGTCCCTTTTCCCGACGGCTCCTTGCTTTTCTTCCTCGGCGACATCGCGGGATACGGGCACAGCGCGAAAATGGTCGCGGCGGGCATTGGTGACCTGCTGCGTTCATCCGGCGGGGGTGAGCTGAAATCGCGGGTAGAAGAGATCAACCGCTCTGTCTGCGACCTTTCGCCGAACGGCCTTTACGTGACCCTGTTTTGTGCCTTTGCCGACCCACGGCGGAACCAGCTCACTTATGTGAACGCCGGCCATGAGCCGGCCATTCTGCTGAGTGGCCGTTCGCGCCGGCTGCGCCGTCTGGAGAACACCGGAACCGTTCTGGGACTCACTGCTCGCTTGGCTTACCGCCAGCACACGCTGCGGGCGGAACCGGGTGACCTTGTAGCGGCTTTTTCCGACGGGGTTTCCGAAGCCGTGGGCCCCCGGGGAGACGAGTTCCGCGAAGACGGGGTATTGCGGATTGTGCGCCAGCACACCGAAGCGCCCGCGGCGCAATTGTGCGCCACGATCCTCGAAGCCGCCGGGCAGTTTGCCGGCTCCGATCCCGCCGACGATCAAACAGTCGCCATCGTCCGTTTCCGAGACAGCGCCGCCCGCAACCCGCAACTCCGGAAGGACGCGGCGGAACTGGCCGTGGCTGCGGCTTAGCGCCACGTTGCGGAAATCGGCGCATTCACGCCCTGAGAGTCGTGGCTCGGCAGAGCCGCGCGCGCGGCAGGCGGACCACTGGAGTTCCGGCCCCCCGCCGGCTGCCGACTTTACCGGATCGCCAGGGTGGCTACCCGGTAGAACACCAGCGCGATCATCAGCACCAGGTAGGCGCGCAGGCTGATGAGCGACCACCGCACGCTCGCCGTCATCGGCATTGGGCCAAGGGACTCGGTATCGATCTTTTGTTCGGGCACGTCGTCGAGCGGGTGGACCACTACGTAGCGTTCCATTTCTTCATTCAGCGCTTGGGTCATGGCTGCCATGGCATTCTCCTATTTATTTAGTTACTGCCGCTCGCGGCGGGAAACAGATTGGGCGCGGCCACCTGCGCGGCCAGCACCATGGAAAGGGCAAACAGAACGACGATGATGGTCCAGTTAATGGCGTTGTTCCAGGGCTTATTGGCGTATGGGCCGAGAAGTTCCTTATCGTTCAACAGGAGCTGCAGGAAAATGATGGCTGAGGGGAGCATGACCCCGGCCAGGACTTGCACTCCCAGGATGATAAGTTGCAGAGGCGCCCGCGGAATAAGCACGATGGCGGCGGCGGCGGACACGCAAACCAGATAGACCGCGTAGAAGCCGCGGGCCTTGCCGGGCGGAAGCTGCAGGCTGTGCGGCCATTTCCGCACTTCGCCATAGGCCCACGCACTCGATAGCGAAATGGTGGAAGCGCCCAACACGGCGGCGTTGATCATCAACAGCAGAATGGCGTCCCGCACAAACGGTCCCGCGAAGCTGCCCAGATCGACAGCCATGCGGGCGGGATCGGTGAAGTGGAATCCATGGACCAGCGAGGCATTTCCCGCGACGATCATGCACACGGCCACGCCAATGGTCACGCAGGCGCCCAGGAAAGTATCCAGGCGAGCCCAGGGAATATCGGCAAAGCGCAGCCGCTTATCGGCAATGCAGCTTTGCTGGAAGAAAAGCTGCCACGGGGCGACGGTAGTGCCCACGATGGCGATGACCAAAAATACCAGGTTGGAAGTGAGGCCACCCGCCGGGATTCCCGGAACGAGCGCCGCTCGCACCACTTCGCCCGCCTCCGGATGCAGTTTCCAGGCGATGAACAGCCAGGCAAAATCGAGCAGGCACAAGAACACCACCGAACGTTCCCAGCGCCGGTAGCTGCCCGTAATGGCAATCAGCACCAGCCCCAGAGCCGCCAGGGGAATGCCCAGCCGCGGATCGACCCCCAATTGCGTGAGCGCCAGATTGATGCAGGCGAATTCCGTAACCAAAGTCAGAAAGTTGACCAGTTCCAGGTCCACCAGCGAGAACAGGCCCCACCATTTTCCAAACCGCTGATAGATCATGGCCGCGTGCCCCTTGCCGGTAGCAATCCCCAGCCGCACCACCATTTCCTGAATGAAGTAAGTAACCGGGAGAAGCAGCAGAATGATCCAGAGCAGGCGGTTTCCGTATTGCGCGCCCGCCTGGGTATAGGTAGCGACCGCGCCGGCGTCGTTATCGGCCACCATTACGATCAGGCCCGGACCGAACACCGCGAGAAACGTCAGCAGGTCCCGCGCCCATCTGGATTTAACGATTGTGCCGCGGATGGGCCGCGTTTGCACGGCAGCGCTATCCGCGGCGAGTAAGATGGCACGATTGCTCACCTCACGCCCCCAAAAATAATTTGCCGGGACCGGGCTAAAGCCGGTTCCGTGGAAACCGTTGCGTTTTGGAGGGAGAAGAAACTATCTTCATCCTCCGCGAAACATTGCGTGGAATCGCGGCGGATGAAGGGTAAGGGGGAACCTAACCGATCAAGACCTGCGATTCCGGAAAACTGCCCCAACTAGGAGGCTGATCGTCGTTTGATCGCATACAAGCTTTGGGCAAGCGAGCGTATTGCCTGCCTTCTTTCGTTGTAAACCCACCCAGAGGTGTATGTCAATGAGAAATTTGCGGACGCGCGTCCTACTTTGCTTCGCTCCGGACTCTTTTGCGTCTGCCAGCCGCCCAGCCCGGTTTGAGGATTTGGCGCGCGCGTCCGAGAGCCAGCGCGTCCGCAGGAACGGCGTCGGTAATCACAGATCCGGCCCCTAGATAAGCGCCGGAACCGATTTCGAGCGGGGCTACGAGAGTGGAGTTGCTGCCTACGAATACTTGTTCGCCGATGGTGGTTTTGTGTTTCGCCATCCCATCGTAGTTGCAGGTGATGGTGCCGGCGCCGATGTTGCTCTTAGCGCCGATTTCCGCATCGCCCAGGTAGGCCAGGTGATTGGCTTTCGCCCCAGGGCCCAGGTGCGCATTCTTCAGTTCCACGAAATTGCCGATGTGCGCGCTTTCATCCACCTGGTTACCGAAGCGCAAACGGGCGAACGGCCCCACATTCGCGCCGCGGCCGAGGCGCGAAGAGCCGACGAACGTAAACGGGCCGACCTCGACGTCATCGGCCAACTCGGAATCCTTCACAATGGAGCAGGCGCCCACCCGGCAATCTTCGCCGATGGAGGTGCGGCCGAGGATCTGGGCGAATGGGCCGATGACGGTATCCATGCCGATCGAAACATCCGGGTCGATCGTCACAGTCTCGGGCTTTTCGATGGTGACTCCCGCCAGCATCAATTCGCTCACTTTGCGCTGGCGCAGAATGCGATCGGCTTCGGCCAACTCGATGCGGTTATTGATGCCCAAGGCCTCGCGCGCATCCTCAACCAGGACTGCCTCAACCGGGTGTCCGGAGCGGCCAAGGATCTCGACCATATCGGTGAGATAGTATTCCCGCGCGGGGTTGTCGTCGCGGATTTCGGCGGCATGTTTCCAGAACAGATCGGCGCGATAGCAGTAGATGCCCATGTTGGCTTCGCGGATGCGAAGCTGTTCCGGAGTGGCGGCCTTCTGTTCGACAATCGCGCGGATGCGGCCGTCATGGCCGCGCACGATACGGCCGTAACCGGTAGGATCGTCGAGCATGGCGGTGAGCAACGCGCCCGCGGCGCCACTCTCTTCTACGCGGGTGACGAGGCGGCGGATCGTTTCGGCGCGCAAAAGAGGGCCATCGGCATAGGTGACGACCAGGTATCCGCCGAGCGGCTCCAGCACGCGGCGGCCGATCAGCACCGCATGGCCTGTGCCCCTTTGCTCGGTCTGCTCGATGAAGCCAACGCCGGGCGTTTGCACCGCTTCGCGGATCCGATCCGCCTGGTGGCCCACCACGACGAAGACCCGTTCGGGCGCCGCCAACCGGCAAGCCGTCGCCACCGCATGCTCGATCAGCATCTTCCCACCGGCGCGATGCAAAACTTTGGCTTTGCGCGATTTCATCCGGGTGCCCAGGCCCGCGGCCAGGATCACAACCGTTACGTGCGTTTCCATTCTTTTCATTATGTCCGTGGCGGAGGACGGAGCACCATTCTGACTCCTGTCTCCCGGCTCCTAACTAAATTCACGTCTGGCCATTGCGCCTTCTGCGGCCTTCCTGAGCCAGTTTGACAGCAATGGCGGCGCTGGCGGCGGGGTCGTGGCGCACCTTTCCGGAAGTGAGCGCGAGATTGGCCGCCATGACTTTCAAGCCCATGTTGAAGAGGGCATCGATATCGTTTTCCACCGGCAGGGCGGATTCGCGGGCATAGCGGCGCTTCATGGCCGAAGTGATCGGCCGGATGTTGACGACTGCGTAATCGAGTAGCTTGCCGCCGGCGTGCTTGTGGATGGCGCGGATGTGATCGCTGGCGCGGAAGTCCGTGGTCTCGCCGGGCTGCCACATGAGGTTTACGAAGTAAGCCTTCACGGCGGAAGAACGGCGGATGGCGGCGGGAATGCCCTCCACCAGCAGATTGGGAATCACGCTGGTGAACAACGATCCCGGGCCGAGGGTGATCACGTCGGCCTCGGCGATGGCGCTCAATGCCGCGGCGAGCGGGCGCGCTTTGCGGGGACGGAGGCGCACCTTCGCGATTCGGCCGCGGCTGCGGCTGATGCGGGTTTCGCCTACCACCTTGGAACCACCATCGAGGGTGGCTTCGAGGGAAACGTTGGCGGTGGTGGAGGGGTAAATCCGGCCCGCAATTTTGAGCACTTCCGAAGAGGCCTTTACCGCGTCCGGAAAATCGCCCATCAGATGCGTGAGCGCCATGAGGAACAAGTTGCCAAAATTATGGCCTTTGAGGCCGCGGCCGGACTGGAAGCGGTACTGGAACAGGCGGGCCAGCAAGTCGGAATCCTCGCTCAGGGCAACCATGCAGTTGCGAATATCGCCCGGGGGGAGCACGTCGAACTGGCGGCGGAGGCGGCCGGAACTGCCGCCATCGTCTGTAACGGTAACGATGGCGGTGAGATCTATGGGCACGGCTTGCGGCTCGGCCGGCCGGGTATATTGCTTCAATCCCTGCAGCAGCGCGGACAGACCCGTGCCGCCGCCGATCGAAACCACGCGGAGCGGCGTATCATCCATGAAAAAGGAAGCGTCTGGAGCGAGGCAGGGCCTCTACCAGCTTTTCTTTTCAGGATAAAGCAGCGCTTGAAATTGCGGTTGCGAGCTGAGCGCCACGAGGTCCGGATCCTGCCGCGCCATGAGGCGGTTCTTTGGCTCGAGTTCGATGGACCGGCGCAGATGTTCATAAGCGCGGTTCTGATCTCCGGCCAGCCCGTAGGCGGCCGCGAGGGCGTAGTGGATGTGCTCGGAATCGGGCTCCATCTTCAGACCGCGTTCCAGATAGGACGCGGCCTCGCGGCTCTGGCGCGTGTTCAACAGCGCGACCCCGTAGTTATAGTAATCTTCCGCGGTTTCGCAGTGCACCTCGGGCTGTTCCAGACGCTGGTTGCACATGGCGGCATGCAAGCGGGCGCGGTGGGCGACATCACGCTCGGGGCCTTCGGCGGCTCGCAGGAACAGCTCCCGGGCCTCGCGGAACTTCCGCGAGTGAAACAGTTTGCTGGCACTTTCAAAATCCGCCAGTTGTTTGTCGGGCCGGATGCGCTCGGGCGCCGCGCCGGCGCCGTCCCGCGACGAAGTAGCACGGACAATCTCCTTCTCTTTCGGATTTTTGAAAGACGACGAGTTATTCATGGACCTGTCGGTTTTCGCTGCGGAAATTCTTTTTTTATCGGACATGATGGAAAATCCTGCCGACCGGGGAACTACGGTTTTATACCAGACCGGAAACCGGCATGCAACCGGTGTGAGCCGGTAGACGCTGCCTGGGCCTTTGTGTAATGGTGTATCAGGACAAGGCGACCTCTCGCAAGAATCTTGCGGATTCTTCGGGAGGGGTAGGATTTACATAGAAGCCGCTTCCCCATTCGAATCCCGTGATTCTGGTCAGCCTGGGAACGATCTCCACATGCCAATGGTAGTACGGGAGCGGCCGTTCCTGCACGGGGCCGCTGTGGACAATCAGGTTGTAGGCTGGACGTTCCAGCACCTTTTCCATCTTGCGGACAGCGCCGCGAATCATGCGCGCGAGGTTGGCGAGCACGGGGGCATCTTCGTCTTCGAAGTGAGAGAGATGGCGTTTGGGCAGGATCCAGGTCTCGAAGGGAAAGCGGGCGGCGTAGGGCACGATTACCGTGAAGCGTTCCGTTTCCGTGACCAGGCGGCTGCCGGCGCGGTGCTCTTCGCGGATGATATCGCAGAAGATGCAGCGCTCCTTGAAGTCGTAATATTGCTTCGCGCCATCGATCTCTTCCTGAATACGCTTGGGAACCACGGGGAGGGCGATGAGCTGGGAGTGAGGATGCTCGAGCGCGGCGCCGGCGGCTTCCCCATAATTGCGGAACAGCAGTATGTAGCGAAGGCGCTGGTCGCGCTTGAGGTCGCAGACGCGGTCTTTATAGGCCCAGAGGACTTCCTCGATCTGCTTTTCCGGTAAATCGCCCAGAGTAGCGGCATGATCGGGGGTCTCGATGATGATTTCATTGGCGCCGACACCGTTCATCATGTCGTACATGCCCTCGCCCTGGCGATTGAGATCGCCCTCGATACGGAGAATGGGAAATTTGCTCGGCACCACCCGCACGCGCCAACCCGGCTGGTCGCGCCCACCGCTATTGCGGAACGCCAATATTTCGGGAGGCGTTTTGTGTTCGTTGCCGTAATCGAACGGGCAGATTCGGGTGCTGGCAGGAGGCACCGGCTGGCGAATGAAATCGCCGGGGCGCTTGGCCCGGTCCGTGGCAATGGCGACCCACCGCCCTGTGATGGGGTCCTTTCTGAGTTCGGGCAAGCAAATCATTATAGCTGAGGGAGGGTTTGCCTAAGTACAAGTTCCACGAAAAATGTAGCAGGAAGGATTGCGATTCCGCCAGGCGGGGCGCCGAATCGCCCAAGCCGGGCTAAGAGGCTGCGGTGGAAGAGAGGAAGGGCAGATAGCTGGCTTTTACTCCTTCCCTGCCCTGCCGCCTTTCGCTATCTTGGAGCCATGGAAGTTCATTTCTCTCCCGACATTGAAACGCGGCTTCAGCAGGTTGCGCTTGCCAGTGGCAAGGACGCCGAGCAACTGGTTAAAGACACCGTTGCCCGCATGCTGGAAAAGCAGGCCCGCTTTGTTGCCGGGGTTGAGAAGGGAATTGCAGCAGCCGAATGCGGTGAACTGATCGACCATGAGGACCTGGTGAAGCGCATTGACCGGCTGTTCGAACCGTGAGGCTTATTCGGTGGACGACGGAAGCCGCCGGCCAATTAGAGGGCCGCTATCAGGTACATCCAGCAGGATAGTCCTGAGGCTGCGCAGGAACTCGCTCAAGTGGTTATTGACCCCATTGAGCAACTGGCAACGTTTCCCGGAATGGGCCGCCAGGGGGGAGGTCAAAGGCACTTGCGAGCTAGTCGTCCCGCCTTATGTTGTTGTGTACTCGTCACACAGACGAGATCGTTGAGATCCTCTATATCTGGCACGGCGCACAAGATTGGCGATAGGCCCTTTCGACGTTACACTGGCACAAGGCCGCTTTATCTGGACCTCTGTGTGTCGCCGGGGTGGAGTTGGGTTCGATGGGGCAAGCCTGGGCAGCCAGCTTCCTCTACCGCACTTCGCAGGGCGTCGGCTGCCACTTCGCTCCATCCGCTTCTTTCTTCAAATTCGTGCTGGTGATGAAGGGCTCTGTCAGATATTGCGGGTCCTCGACGATCGTCTTTACAATCAGCCACTGCGCGCCATCGGATTCGCGCAGCAAGTCGTAATATTCGGTGACTGTGGTCCGGTCGCTATATGGCACGCCGTTGCGCCGCAGGTAGCCCGGTGTGAGATTGGTGGTCACTACTTTGAGCGATCCGCCACGCTGCGCCGCGGCCCCGGGCTGACCCTGGCCGCCGCGGCCCGCGCGCCCGCCCGATGCCGGCTGCCAGATAGCGATCGAGTAACCTTGCATGGAAGGTTTTGTGCCCGCCGGAACCGCGCCGCCGAAGTGGAACGTGCGTGTCTGCTCGCCGTGATCGGCTTCGAGTTTCAGGGTGTTATCGTCCACCCATGTGATATGGAAGCGGCCCGGCTCGCGCATGATGGCCGGCGCGCCGTACGCTTTGCAGTGATCGGACGAGGCCTGGTCTTTGGCCGCATCCCACTCGCCTGCGAGCTTTCGCCCGGCGGGGTTCAGCGGCACTCCAGCGAAATCGCCTTTGGGCGCGGTCACCATGCGAAAGCGCCAGTCTTCGGTCACAACCGAAACCCAGTAGCCGGTGATATCGATCGGGGCGGCCTCTCTGGGCGGCCGTGGGGGACCGCCGCGCCCGCGCCCGCCGAAGCCCTGGGCGTACAGCGAAGTCCCGGCTGCCGCCAATAACATCAGTGCGGCCGCACCCCACCTGCTTTTGATCTTTTTGAACACAGTCTTTTCCTACTTTTTCTTCACGGTCTGGCTCAGGCTCTTGTATGCCGCCTCGACAAACGTATCGGTGTTCCAGAAACCTCCGGGGTTTCCAAACAGCGGATCGTAGTCGAACGTAGGATGCGCATCCTTCACCTGCTCCAATGTCATTCCCTTCTGAATCATGTCCACGATGCGGTCGCGAATAATCGTGATCATCTCGCGGTAATTGAGCAGATCGCCCGTATCGCAGAGCCGCCCGTGGCCCGGCACGATCACGGTGCCGCCATCCTGTCCGTAGACCGTGTCGGTTAAGTCGATAATGTGGTTCACCGCGTCGATTAAACCCTGATAACTGCCGCCGCCGTTGATATCGATGATCGGGTAACTGGTCATCGTGAAGATATCGCCCGTGGCGATCACGTCGTTGCGCTTGAAGTAGACGATGCTATCGCCATCCGTGTGGGCGTGCTCGGGGTGAATCAGCTCGATGCCTTCGCCGTTGAACCACATCTTTTTCTTATCGCTGAGATAGGTGTCGGTCGGCCAGCCGCCCTGCGGCGCCGCAGGCTGGTTGCCGTTCGGCATGCTGAGCCGCAGCAGGACGTTGTTGTGCGCCACGATCTGCGCGCCTTCGCTGGCCTCCGCGCCCAGGTCGCCTGCCACGTTGCCTCCGGCGATGGTGCTGCCCGCCTTGCGCAGGTTCTCGTTCCCGCCCGTGTGGTCGCCGTGGTAATGCGTATCGATAATGTAGCGCAGCGGCGCGTTCGAAAGCTTGCGGATCGCCGCCAGAATCTTATCGGAGAGCGGGGCGTATTCGGTATCCACCATCAATACGCCGTCCTTGCCCACCTGCACGGTAATATTGCCGCCGGCGCCGACCAGCATGTAGACGTTGTCGCGCAATTGCAGCGTGTGGATTTCCACCTTGCTGAAATCCGGCTGCTGCGGCCGGCTTTGCGCCGCCATTTGCACGGCAAGTCCCGAAACGCCAGCCACCGCGGCCGCGGCCATCCACAACCAGTTTCGCTTTATCATGAGCTGATTCCCTCGCGCCTACTGAAGCGGTCCCGGAGCCTTGCCTCCCAGGTCCCCCGCGGCGATCACCTTCTTGCGAAACTCCGGATACAGAGTCTCGGCGCCGCCCATCGCTCCCTCTTCGAGCACCCCGTGGTTTTTCTGATATTCCTTGAGAAACTGGTTCGTGCCCGGCAGGTGATGCGGAATCACGCCCTTCGGCCGGATCACTTCTTCCACGCTCTCGCAGGGATAGGGCGCAATCTGGCCGGCCAGGCTCCACACATAATCGCGCGAGCGGATCATATCTTCCGTGAGGTACGTAGGATCGTGGATGATCACCACCCAAGTCAGCCCGTTATCGTGGCGGATGAAGTGCTCGGTCACCACCGCGCGGTCGCTGCGCGGCACGCCATTGCGGCGGATCCAGCCTTCTTTCAGATGATCCGTCGTAACGGTGAGGATATCGCCGTCCCATTTGCCGGTCGAGAAACCCATGGAAGTGTGCGCGGCATAATCGGGAGGGTGCGGCCGCCCGTCCATCCAAATCGTGCGCTCGGTGCCCCACGCGAAGTGATGGATATGGATGGCGATCAGGTTCTGGGTGTCTTTGTCGTACTCCTCCCAGATGCGGATATCCGCGAAGCTGTTGGCGTAATCGGAAGGATGCACGCGGCACTGGTATTCCGGCAGCGTGATGAGCGAAGCGTCCCAGGCCTCGGCGCGGAAACGGGAGGCGGCGTTCAGCGGGATGCCGGTGTAGTCGCCGATCTCCGGTCCGGCCAGACGGTCCGGGAAGTCTTCGTGCAGCTTATTTTGCCAGACACCGGAAAGCTCGATTTGAGCGGGAACCGGGGCTGCGGCGAGCGCGGCCAGCAGCAGGAAACGAAACCGGTACATGCGTGCCACTCCTGCGATCAAAATTATAGTTATACCTGAGCAGTGGGGCTTTGTGGAATCGCGCTTATCGCGCTCTTGCCGGGCCGCGCTTCTACCGTTCCACCGAAACCTTCACCAGCGCCGTGGTCCAGCAACACTGGAAGCCTTGGCCGCCCTCGCCCGAGTAATCGTTCGCCGTCACGTGCAACATGTATTCGCCGGGCTCGCTGAACGTCACCGAAGTGGTCCCCTTGCCGTTGAACGCCGCCTTCGAGCCCGGCCGGTCGATCTTCTGCACTTCCGGCCTCTCCGGCATGAACGTCACCTTTCCGGGTCCGCGGTATTTCGACCAGTGCAGCGTCACGGGAGGCCCTAGATTCTTGGGCGGCGCGCCGGAAGAAGTCGTGAGCTTCGCGTCGTCCGATACCCACGCGGTCAATGCCAGCGGGCTGCCCAGTTTCGCCTGGCGCTCCGCGATCAATGTTCCCGGTCCCTGAATGGCCGGCCCGTGTTCCTCGAATCCGATCACGGGGGGCGTATTTCCAACCGCCGCCTCTTCGAACGGCGAAATTTCGTAATCCGGCTTCAGGCTCGCCGGAATCACGGTGTTGTTGCCATTGGCGACGATCGTCCAGGTCAGCTTGCCGTCCCCAAAATTTGACGGTACTTTGATCGTGAACATGCCCCAGCCGCGCCCCGGCAGGAAATGCGTGGGCTGCCCGCGATCGGGCCCGCCCGGGTCGATGTGGTTCTCCGGCCCGATCGGAATGTCCAGTTCCTGTTTTGTGTTCCGGTTGAAATACCCGAGCAGCAGACCGTAGCTGCCGTCGGGATATTTAAACCATCCCTCGAAGGCGCCCGTCACTCCCGCGCCGGATTCATGGCTGGGTTCGAATGGCAGGCCTTGCCCCCACACCAGCGCCGTGCCAATCAGGGCCGCCCCAGCCAGCCCAAGCGGAGTTCCCGGTTTCACAGGCTATCGGCTCGCTGTCAGGGTCGTCTCACGCTGCTTGATCAGCGCCGCATAATCCTGATCGCTGATGTAGGTCACGTTCATCCACGCGTGTCCCATCTCATCTACCGTGCGATCGCCGTAACCCACCCATTGGTCGGGATCCGGGTTGTTCACGTTGGCGCGCGTGTTGTCATACCAGGCGGTCACCTTGATAATGGTTCCCGCCGGCAACACCGGCGCCGCGTCGTCGGCGTAGATGTAGTTAGTCATCCAGTTGAAGTTGAACTTGCCCACGTAGCTGATCACCCGCCGTGTGCCATCCGGCAGAATGGCCTCCACCTCCATGGCTTTGCCGCGCAGGTGCATGTGGGGCTGGAAATTTTCCAGGATCGCCGCGTGCTTCAGCACCGTGAAGTTCTGGGTTTGTGTAATCGTGTTGGGCGGAATATCCAGAATCCGCAGGCGGTCGCGTCCCTGCACCGCCTGGAACCCCGTCAGGTAGGTGCGGTATTTCGGCTCCTGCCCCTTGGGATAAAGCCAGATCCCCAGTTCCACGTGATCGCGAATCTCGTCGCCTACCGCGTGAATATGGATGTCCCAGGAAATCTTCGATCCCGGCAGCAGCAGCTTTCCGGTGTTGGGCCGATAAAGATCGTACCCTTTGCCGATGGCCCACTCCATCAGCGGCGCGCGCCCGCGCAGATCGGCCTGCGTATCGAGGCCGCCGTTATCGGGATCGTCCTGCGCCAGGTAAGCCACCGCATGGTGCGTAATCCGTCGCCCTGCCAGCGATCCCGGCCGCATCTCGACCGCTTTCACCCAACGCGCTTCCGTCAGCGGAATATCGGAAGTCGGACGCCACCACACATCCTGGTGGTGCGCCGGCATCGTATAAGGCTCGGATTTGATCACCAGGTCGGGCGGACCCAGTTCCTTCGCTGCCTTCCATTCGTCCGCGTTCGGCCATTGTTTGGGCGGCGGCATGTCCTTCGGATCGCCTGCCGGCGCGCCTTCGTCCACCCACTGCGCAATCCGCCGGATCTGGTCCTCGCTCAGCGACATGTCGTTCTTGAACTTCTGCACGCCGACAGTTGGATCGATATGCCACGGCGGCATCTGCCGCGCGACTACGCGTGCCTTAATCGCCTTCGCCCACGGCCGCGTCTCTTCATAAGTGACCAGCGACATCGGCGCCATCGACCCCGCATGATGGCACTCCTGGCACTTCTCCTGCAGAATCGGCGCAATATCGCGGGAAAACGTCACCTGCGGAAGATCGGCGGCCAGCACCACACCTGGTACGAGCAACGCCACCCCGTAAAAAGAGGCAACTCTCATGGTGCCCTCCCTTGGCCTGTTCAGGCCAGTCTAACTGGAGGACAGCATACTCAAAGGCTGGCCCGGTGTCAAAGGCACGAATTGGGTCGCCTAAAATGTCACCAGGAACGGCTCGGTTGGGTCACGAAAAAATGTAACCCAAAATGGCGCGAACCATGACACCCAGGAAAGGTGGACATGAACGCGCGCAAGCAGTATTTGGAACAGGTGGGGAAGGA
>DATGKM010000224.1:0-19297 GCA_035294665.1 Bryobacteraceae bacterium
CTCCTTCGTGAATTTTCGTCGCGTTCCCATGACACAATTCTCCATTCGCTGAAAATTGTGTCTTAACCGTTTGTCTCAGTTTCGGGGACAAGTCCAGACCGATTGGATCGACCTTTATCAAATCCACCGTCCATCGCCCGACACGGAGATCGAGGAAACGCTGGGAGCCTTAGATGACTTAGTGAGGCATGGAAAAGTTCGTTACCTCGGCTCTTCCACGTTTCCCGCGTCGCAGATCGTGGAGGCGCAATGGGTGGCGCGCGACCGGCGCCTGGCGCGGTTCATCTGCGAGCAACCGCCCTATTCGATGTTGGTACGCTCGATTGAGGCGGATGTGCTGCCCACGTGTTTGCGGCATGGAATGGGGGTGATTCCCTGGAGTCCGCTGGCCGGCGGATGGCTTTCCGGGAAATGGCGGAAAGGCGCGGCGGCTTCTTCGCACCGCGGCACGGGGTTACCGCAATTGTTCGATCTTTCGCAGGCCCACAACCAGCGTAAACTGGAAGCGGCCGATCGGCTGGGCGCCCTGGCGGACGAAGCGGGAATGCCGCTGGTGCACTTGGCGGTGGCTTTTGTGCTGAACCATCCCGCGGTCACTTCGGCAATCATCGGCCCGCGCACCATGGACCAACTGGAATCGCAACTCGGCGCGGCCGATATTCAGCTTAGTGGGGACGTGCTGAACCGCATCGACCAGATCGTGCCACCGGGAACCAACGTGCATCCGGCGGAGTTTGGTTTAGAGAACCCGGCCCTGGCGCCCGGAGCGATGCGGCGAGCGGTGGGCGGCTAACTCAAGAACCTACTGCTTGTCTTCGAGACGCTGGATGCGTTTTTCGTGTCCGGCTTGGATTTTGAAGAACTCTTTGAGGTCGACCTCGATGCTCTCGAGCCGGTGCTGATGGCTGTGGTGAGTACGTTCGGGTTCACGGAGATGGCGGCTGTTCTTTTAGTGTAGCTTGGATGTCTCCTCCGCCAGAGTGCTGTACTTCCGCCCGAACGGAAAGTAAATCGCGAACCCGATGATTAGCCAGAGGAAGAAGCGGATCCAGGTGAGCAAAGGCAGCCCCATCATCAGCAGCAGGCAGCAGGCGATAGAGATCATCGGAAACAGCGGCACCAGCGGTACACGGAAGGAGCGCGGCCGATCGGGCTGGCGGGCGCGCAGCACGATCACTCCCAGCGACACCAGGACGAACGCGAACAGCGTCCCGATATTGGAAAGCTCGGCGAACGTATCGATATCCCAGATGCCCGCCGGGATGCCTACGAAGAAGCCTGCGATCCAGGTGCTGATGTGGGGCGTGCGAAATTTGGGATGCACTATCGAAAACATCCGCGGCAGCAGGCGGTCGCGCGACATGGCGAACCAGATGCGCGCCTGGCCGTACTGATACACGAGCAGCGAGGAAAGCATACCCATCAGGGCCCCCGCGGTCACCACCAGCCGCAGACGGTTGTAGCCGAGGGCGCGCAGCGCATCGGCAACCGGCGAATCGGTATCGAGCGTAGTGTAGTGCACGATGCCGGTCAGAACCAATGAAACCGCGCCGTACAGGATCGTGCAGACGATCAGCGTGGCGATGATACCGAACGGCAGATCGCGCTGCGGGCGGCGGCACTCCTCCGCGGCGGTTGAAACGGAATCGAACCCGATATAAGTGAAGAAGACAATCGATGCGCCGGTCAGGATGCCGGAGAAGCCATGCGGGGCGAAGGGATGCCAGTTGGGCGGGCGGATGGCGCGCGCCGCGCCCAGGCAGAAAATCACGATCGCCGCTATTTTGATGATGACCATCGCGGTGTTGGTCTCGGCGCTTTCGCGGACTCCCCGGACCAGCACCCACGTGACCAGCAGCGTAATCAGTAGCGCGGGAATGTTGAACCACCCGGCCGGGCCGCCGGGCGCCGGAAACGGCGGATAAGCGAAATGGTTTGGCAAGTGGAAGCCGAAAAGGTTCTCAAATAGGTCCTGCAGATAGGCGGAGAAGCCCACGGCTACCGACATATTAGAGACGGCGTATTCGAGGATCAGATCCCAGCCGATGATCCAGGCCACGATCTCGCCCAGAATGGCATACGCGTAGGTGTATGCGCTGCCGGCAATGGGAATCATCGAAGCCAGTTCGGCATAACATAGCCCCGCGAACCCGCAGGCCACTGCCACAAGCAGGAAGGAAATGGTAATCGCGGGCCCTGCCCCCGGCCGCCCTAATTGCGAACCGGCATGCGAGCCGGACAGCAGCAGGTCGAGCACGGTGGCATTCAGAATGGACTTGATGGGGACAATCTTACCAGCCGCGGCGGTGCCGGTGAGGGTAAAAATGCCAGAGCCGATTACGGCCCCGATCCCCAGAGCCGTGAGGCTCAGAGGTCCCAGTGTGCGGCGGAGCTTCTTTTCCGGGTCTTCCGAAGCCGCAATCAGTGCGTCGATGCTTTTGGTCCGGAAAAGGCTCACGGTTCATTAAAACACGCGGTCACTCCGCCGGTTTAAGCCGAGCGCTTGATACCAGCCGGCCTTCGGGATAGCGTCTATGGAACCCATGATCGAGCGTATCTCACGCATTTCCGCTGCTTTGTTTCTTTGCTCTGTTTACGCAATACGCGCCCAGCCGTCCATTACGCCGCCGGCACTGCCGCGGATACTCGATGTGCAAGGCGGCAGAATCCGCGTTGTGCCGGTGGCAGCGGGCCTCTACCATCCGTGGAGTCTCGCGTTCCCGGACGCCCGTACGATTCTGGTCACGGAACGCAATGGCCGGCTACAATTGATTCGCGACGGAGTTCTTTTGTCTGAGCCGATCTGGACTTCGCCCACGCTCCGGGCGATGGCGTCGATGGTCTGCACTTCGTGGCTCTCCATCCGAAATTCGCGCAGAACCAGCTTGTGTATGTCTCCTATCCCAAGCGCGGCGGCCGTGGGTTCACGCTGGCAATCGCGCGCGGCCGCTTGAGCGGCCAAAAGCTCACCAATGTGGAAGAGATCTTCGTTGCCGACTCCTGGGAAACCGGCGGCAATCTGGCGGGAAGAATCTTTTTCCATCCGGATGGCTCGCTCATAGTGACTGTTGGCGACCGCGATCGCATCTGCTGCAACGGCGCCGAAGACAACAGTTTGCGGATGAAAGCGCAAAAGCTCGATAACGATGCGGGTAAGACTCTGCGCATCCGCGACGATGGCTCCATACCTCCGGACAATCCGTTCGTGGGAAAGCCGGACGCACGGCCCGAAATTTTTACGTACGGCCACCGCAACGGTTACGGGTTGGCCATTAATCCGGAGACCGGAGAGCTTTGGCAAGCCGAAATCGGGCCGATGGGCGGAGATGAAATCAATATTCTTTTCCCCGGCCACAATTACGGCTGGCCGCTGGTGTCGATGGGGCGCAATTACACCGGCACACTGGTTTCTGACCAGCCGTGGTTCCGGCCGCGCATGGACAATCCGCGAATTTTCTGGGTGCCTTCCGTCAGTCCTTCCAGCATCCTTTTCTACACGGGCGATAAATTTCCGCGCTGGAAGAATAACCTGTTCGTGGGCGCCCTAACCACGCGGCAACTGATCCGCATCGCTTTCCATCAGCCCTCGCAGGCCGAGCCCCGCGAAGGATTGCTCGTGCCTCTCGATCAACGCATTCGCGACGTGCAGCAAGGGCCGGGTGGCTATATCTACGTTGCCACCGAACAGACTTTCCGTGGCGACAACTCGGACGGAATGGTGTTGCGAATCGAGCCGGCCGAATAGTGACTCCGGCAGCCCGGCGGCCTGGCCATCCGCAATCTTAGCGCCAGCGCCCTCCTACGAATGCGTATCCGCCGCGGCTTCGATGCCACCTCGGCGAAACCCAGACTGCGCCGGGGCGTGGCGGCCGTCTCCATCTGCCGGGCACCACACGTAACCTCTTCTTCCACCGCCCCACCTCCAATAGCCGTTTGTCCAAACCCACCCCGGACCAGGTCTTCTGCCGGCCGGCCCCGACGCGATCGTACGCGGAGGCGGGGTCCTTACAAACACGGTTGCGGCCGGTATGATCGTCCCCTCGGCAGCCAACAGAGTTGCAAGTGCAATAATTCTTAGGAATGGTACTTTCATAAGCTTCTCACATGCGAAGCACTCCCGTTACTCGAGCTCCTCTATGAATAGAGACGTCCTCTCCTAAATCGCGGGCTCACACATCCGGCGCCCTGAAAGCCGTATCTTCCCCAAAACAAAAAAAGTGATCGGGGGTGCATGGATTGCCGCGGTGGAACTAATCGCAGGTGGGTGGTATTTTTGCGTGCATGCCGCCCGTTGTGTTCGGCCTTATAGCGGCCGGCAGCGATTTTTTGGGGGAAGCTCGAAGCCCGGCTGGATACGAACGGGCAGCCCAGCCAGTTCGGGTGCTGGGCGGTCGAATCAAAATGGGCCGTCGTTTTGTAGAGTTCGTACTTCCCAGATAAGGCGGCTTGCTTCGTCCTGGCGGCCAGCGCGTCGCTTTGGGCCGCCGGCATGGCCTGGAAATGCTGAATCACGTGCAGCGCCTCTTCGAGATGCTCCATTTTGTCCATTCCGTGAATTACCACCGAAGTTGGCTGGCTCAGCGCATATTGGGGATACTCCGCCGCAGTGATGGCCTTACTTCGCAGCAGAAACCCTCCCCCCATGGGCTTCACTGTTTCCCCGGTTCGCCCGAAGGTGCGAAACAGCATTTCGCCCTTTCGGGTTTGCGCCGGATGCGTCAAACCGTTGCCGGTTTGAGCGGCTAGCAGGCCGGTGACGGCTCCAGCCAGGGCGGCGCCGAAACTGGCCCGGTTCCGGGACAGGGCTGGCAAACCCCGACACTACATCAATGTGATCTCCGGCGTCAAACGTCGAAAACAGAAAGTCTCCCGTTACAGGATCAACCGTGGCGCCTTCCGCTCCGGACAGTCCTGTAATGAAGTCGGTCCCGGTAGCGACGATCGGATTACCATTGCCATCCACCTGGAAGGCTTCTACCTTTCCCGCGCCAAATTCGGCCAGCAACAAGGAGGCTAGCGGGAAATCTGGCGATCCGGAAGGCACATAAAAAATTCCTTCGGGTCTTCCGCCCGGAGTAGACTCCAGCGTCGCTCCGGTCACGTCATAAGTTCCAGAACCGTCCGGCGTCAAAGTGGCGGTGTAAAACCCGCCGCCAGTATAACTGAGAATCTTGAACTGACCGTTGGGCGCGAACTGGAGGACCCCACTGACGAGGTAATCCCTGCTGAACTCAAATCAACCGTCTTATCGGGAGAGGAGTCTCCAGGTTTGTATTCGAGCAGGGTGTTGTTGGGGTATCCCGTAGCAAATAAATCGCCGCCTGGGCCGAACGCCAAACCTCCATCAATGAACGGTGCGGTTGCATAAAGTGTCGCCGAACCGCTGAACCCATCGATAGTGCCACTGCTGTCCCGTGTGACACCGATCTCGTAGATCGCGCCGGAGCTGCGATTGGCATTGCCGCCCAGCAGCAAGGTATTGTCGTTGAGAAATGTAATCCCACCCAATGGCCCAGGCACTCCAGCCGGCGTACCAAGATTGGTCAATGTATAGTCACTCGCGTAAGGAGGAGCAATCACGTCGGCCTTAGCGGAGATACACGTCCAAATAGCTGCGGCAGCAGTCAAAGTAATGGCGCCACAACGTAACATCGCTTTCGCCTCCGATAGTATTTTGCAAATACACCAGCATGCATCCTCTCGAATTACAAAGAACTTTTTGGCCACTTTACGGTGAGACAGTACTCACTCTACGGCCAGACAAAGAAGGTGGTACTGATGAACGTACTAGATCGTTGCGTGCGGCGCCGGCCATTGGCCGCAGGCGTGCATTTCCGGAAGATGTAATGCGTTTCGCAAAAAAGGTGTGCTTGGTAACGGGAGCGGGCTCGGGAATCGGAAAAGCTGTCGCCCAACAATTCGGCCGCGAGGGCGGCAGAGTGGAAACCATTGACCTAAACGAACGCCACGCCTGCCAGACGGCCCAGGAGATCGCCTCTGGGACTGGCGAAGCGATTTACGTAAAGTGCGATGTCGGCAATCCCGCCGACATTCGGGCCGCCGTTAACACAGCAGTCGACAAATGGGGCCGAATCGATGTGGTGGTCAACGACGCCGCCATGATGACTTTCCAGCCCATCGCCGAACTGCCCGATGAGGACTGGGACAAGGTGCTGAACGTGAATCTGCGCTCTGTGTTCCTGTTTTGCAAATACTCGGTGCCGCACATGCCCGCTGGCAGCGCGATCGTGAATATCAGCTCGGTACACGCGCACGAAACCACCCGGAATGTGGTGCCCTACGCCTCCTCGAAAGGCGGCATGGAAGCGTTCACCCGCGGATTTGCGGAGGAAATTGCGCCGAAGAAGCTGCGCGTCAACTGCGTGGCGCCAGGCGCTATCGATACGCCGATGCTTTGGAACAACCCCAACGTGAAAAGCGGCGTGGAGAAGATACAAGGCGCCATCGGCAAACCGGAGGACGTGGCGGCGGCCGTGTGCTTCCTGGCATCGCCCGAAGCCCGTTTTATCACCGGTACGACGTTATTGGTGGACGGCGGGCGGCTCGATATCCTGCCGTAGTCGAGGGAACATGCGGCGATTCCTTTTCGCGACGGGCATCGAAAACAGCTATCCCACTATCGAGTGGCAAGGCAGAACGGTCCGCCAAGATGAACTTGCCAAGACAAAGCACTACGACCGCTGGCGCGACGATTTCTGCCTGGTCGAAGAGCTCGGGGTTCAGGCGCTGCGCTACGGGCCGCCATACTTTTCCGTGCACACCGGACCCGGCAAATACGACTGGAGCTTTACCGGCGAGACGTTTCGCGCTCTCGAGCGGCAGAACGTGACCGTGATCGCGGACCTGTGCCACTTCGGCGTGCCGGACTGGGTCGGCAATTTTCAAAATCCGGATTGGCCGAAACTGTTTGCCGGCTATGCCAGCGCTTTTGCCCGGCGCTTCCCCTGGGTGCGCTTCTACACGCCGGTAAACGAAATCTTCGTGGCTGCCACGTTTTCCGCGCAGTTCGGCTGGTGGAATGAGCGGCTCTCGAGCGACCGCGCTTTCGTTACCGCGCTGAAGCATCTTTGCCAGGCCAATGTGTTGGCCATGCACGCCATTCTCAAAGTCAATCCGGAGGCGGTTTTCATTCAGAGCGAATCCACCCAATACTTCCATTCCGAAGCCCCCAACTGCGAGGACTACGCGCGCCGGTATAACGAAAAGCGCTTTTTATCTTTGGACCTTACCTATGGCCATCACGTCAATGCAACCATCTATGAATATCTGCTCGATAATGGCATGACCCGCGATGAATACCACTGGTTCCTCCAGCATCACTTGCGTTCCCGCTGCATCATGGGCAATGACTACTACGAAGCCAACGAAAATTTGGTGCACGCCGATGGCGGCATTTCCCCCTCCGGCGAGATTTTCGGCTACTACCCGATCACGCACCAATACTTCGCGCGCTATAGCCTGCCGGTGATGCACACCGAAACCAACTATCCGGGCGAACACGCCATCCGGTGGTTGCGAAAGGAATTCGCCAACGTGCGCCGCTTGAAGCGCGACGGCGTGCCGCTGTTAGGCTTCACTTGGTACAGTCTGCAGGACCAGGTGGATTGGGACACCGCGCTGCGCGAAAATAACGGTCGCGTCAACCCGCTCGGACTATGCGATCTCGATCGCAACATCCGTCCCGTGGGGCGGGAATACAAGAAGCTGATCGAGAACTGGGGCGCCACTGTCAGTTCGGAGAGCGTGCTGGGAGTCTGCGACTAGCCCGCGACCAGCCGTTCGGCGCGATCAGCCGTTCGCGAAGATCCGCTCCCCCCGCCGGCGCAGTCCAAAAGAGCGAACAGAAGGCCGCGCCCACCAGCAAATAGGATGGCTCGGGAACGCTCGAAGCCTGTTCCACATCGACAAACCCCAGCGCATCCCAATTGTTACCTTGCCGTCCCAGGAAGGCCAGCGTAGTCGCGGTGGAGATTGCCACCAAACCCGATACGGTGTAGCTGGTAATCTGGCCAAGTGTGCCGCCAGGACCCAGATCCAGGGGCAAGCAAGTCTCAACATGTCAGATGTAAGCTTCTCGGCGGATTATGCCAGGGGTTCTGTCGCCTTGTAATAGTAAATTCGGCGTCAAAATGCAAAACTGCTAGTACCGCCTGCCTAATTCGACGCGTGCAGCGATTCCACCGAGCTGAGGGTCGGCCCGGATTTTCCACGCGGCAGCAGGCTTGGCCCGGAGGGTATAAACACCTTGTTCACATCCGCGGTCACCGGAAAGATCAGGCCCAGGAAGCCCGACTGCATCTCATCCCAGTTCTGATCGCCCCACAGGATCAGCTTCGTCGGGTCGGGGTTGAACTTGTTGTTGATTGAGTTGTCGTAGTGGGCGATGGCCAGAATCCGCGTGCCTTTCGGCACGGGCAGCGGCTTCGCAAGCTGGTAGCCGATCTGCCAATCGAAGTTCCACTTCCCTTTGAACACAGTCTGCGATTCGCCCGTGGGATAGATGACGCGGAGCTCATAGTCTTTGCCGCGCAGGTGCATGTGAGGTTGGATATAGACCAGTCTGGCATCGTCGATGCCGACGGTGACTTCACTGACTACTTCCGCGTTATTATCGCCGGCCGGAATCGCCAGGTTGAAGGCAGCGGGCGTGCCCGGCGACATCCAGTAGCGCAGCTTGGGAGGATGCTTGGCGAACACCAGGCCCACTTTCGAGCGGTCGGTCTGCTCCGTCCCCACTGAGGTGTAGTGGAGGTTAAACACGATATCGGAGCCTTTGGGAATGAACTTGGCCGAATCGTCGATATCGAAGTTTTGTGCGCCCAGTCCCGGGTTGTACTTGCCTAGCAAGTCTGTCCCCTGGCGCGCTCCGCCCATTTCCTCGGAACCCTCTTCGTATGCTTCGCCGGGAACCGCCTTTGCAAGCCAGGTGGAGGTGGGGGGAAGCACGATGGCTCGCATGTGATGCACCACGCGCGGGTTGCCGGCGCGCATTTCCGCGGCCACCACCCACTTGTCCTCCGGGAAATTCACTTTCACGCGAATGTTCTGGTAATTGATCGTGCCGGTGGCCTTCACGTGAAAATCTTTCGGCATCTCGATCACCATGTCGGGTTTGATGTTCCAGCCATCCGGGAAGGCGACCGGCGGAGGCGCGTCCTTTTTATCGCCCTCAATGGCGCCGCCATCAACCCAGGCAACCAGCGTATTGATATCCTTCGGGCTCAGCCGGCGGTCGTTGGCGAAGTGGCCGTAGTTGGGATCGGCAAACCACGGCGGCATCTTCTCGGTGACTACCGCTACTTTCATCGCCTTCGCCCACGGCCGCGCTTCTGTGTACGTCAGCAGAGAAAACGGCGCGATTTCGCCCGGGCGGTGGCAGCTCTGGCAGTTCTTCTGCAGGATCGGAAGAACGTCTTTGTAGAAAGTGACAGGCTTCTCACTGGAAGCCGCAAACATCGGAATCGCAACGAACAGAGCCACGCAACTGGAACGGAACATCGGCTTACCCCTCCTCACGCGGCGCACGGATGCACCGCGCCTTGAGTGAGAGTATAGCGGTTAAGAGCCGCAAACTCAACGCGGCGAAACGGCCTGGGGATCGTTTTGACGAGGTTTTGACCCATGAATTTGGATAACTGCTCCCTTTCTTTGGCCGCGCTTCGGAAGACTGGAACGGAGCGGTCTTGCGTGTACTAGCTTTCTCGGACAGCTTTCACTGTGCGCCGGTGCCGTCACAGCCCAACCAGGAGCAGCCCACCTCCCATGAATGCAAAGTAGGATGGTTCTGGCACGGCGCTGTGCGAAAAGGAGTTAGCCAGGAGCTGATACACTTCATGGCTGTTTCCGTAGGCGGGAAACAGGTTGAAGTCCACAATTCCGTCCGCGCTCCGGGCGATCATATTCACCCCCGCCCCATCGGTGGCCAGCAGGGTGGCTCCGGCGCCAATCCTGGGTTGGCGAAGTTGCCGTTGACATAATATGCTAGCGTCGAAAGATCGATTCCGTTGAAGATCGGATCGGAGGGGACAGTGGCCACAAGGTTCCCGCTGGGAACGGTGTAGTTACCAGTGTTCGTCAAGCCGGCATCATTGCCCGACGCCACCGCGCCTCCGATTTCCCAACCCGGGCTGAATGCAAAGGCCGCGATGGTTGAAAACCGTGGCCACCCAGCGCATAGTATTGAGCCAGCACGTTGCCAAGCGCTGTCCCATCCGCGGGAGGAGCTGGAACGCTGCGGTACCGCCCAAATCGGCCCGGCCCCTACTCTTCCCGGTGTTTGTACATCCTCCAGCAACCCCGTATAATGGAAATTGGTGTGCGGAGGTGAGTCTTCTCGAGTAGCAGATTAACCAGCTACCGTACCTCAGCGGTTCAGATACCCCTCCACGCCCTTTTTTCCCTCTTTTTCCCCGACGATTGCCGCATTTGCGGTGAGCCTTTGCGGCTGGCCTCGCGGATTCCCCTGTGTCCGGATTGCCTGCGGCCGCCCGAGCGGCTGGCGGCGGAGCATTTCTGCGTAAGCTGCGGCACGCCGTTTGAAAATGCCTTCCCGCTCGATGCGGACGGGCGATGCGCCCTATGCCGCCACAGCATGCGCGGATTCGATGCGGCCTATTGCTTCGGCTCTTACGAAGGCCGGCTGCGCGATTGGATTCATCTCTTTAAGTATGGCCGTGTCCGCACGCTGGCCGAGCCGCTGGTAGAACTGCTGGCAGCCGCCGTGCCGCGCACGGAGCGCTTCGATGCCATCGTCCCGGTGCCGCTGCACTGGCGCAAACGGTGGCAGCGCGGCTTTAACCAATCTGGGCTGTTGGCGGCCGGGATGGCGCGCAAATGGGGCGTTCCGGTCGTCAACGCCCTTCGGCGCCGGCGCTTCACATCCGCGCAGGCCGGTTTGAGCAATACGGCGCGCCGCAAAAACGTCGCCGCCGCCTTTGCCGCCCGCTGCAGGCTCGCAGGCAAACACATCCTTCTCATTGACGACGTTCTGACTACCGGTTCCACCGCCGCCGCGTGTGCCCGCGCCTTGCGCGCTTCCGGAGCCGTCCGCATCGCGGTGGCGGCTCCCGCCCGCGCCGACCGCCGTCTTCCCGTAATTCCCCAATCCATTCCAGAGGAGAACCATCATGGCGAATGAGAGGCTGCAGAAGCCGGTCCTGGTTTTGAACGCCAGCTATGAACCAATCAACATCTGCGGCGCCCGGCGGGCGCTGGTGCTGGTGCTGAAAGGCGTGGCGTCCGCCGAAGAGGAATCCCTGCATCATGTTCATTCCGCCCGCTCCAGCATGCGCCTGCCCTCCGTCATTCGCTTGCTCGAATACCGCCGCATTCCCCACCAGACTCGCGCCCTCTCCCGCAAGAACATCCTGATGCGCGACCGCTACACCTGCCAATACTGCCATCGCACCCTGCCTTCGAGCGAACTCACGCTCGACCACGTAATTCCCCGCTCCCGCCTGGGCGAATCGGCATGGGAAAACCTGGTGGCCTGCTGCCATCCCTGTAACAACCGCAAAGGCAACCGTACGCCGGAAGAGGCAGGCATGAAGCTGGCCCGCCAGCCCCGCCCCTTCAGTCTGCATACCAGCCGCCACCTTATGCGCATGCTCGGCAAAGGCGACGAGCAGTGGCGCAAGTACCTGTTCTATTGACAGCCGTTTAGCGCTGGCTCAATCCTCCATCCACAGCCAGCACCTGCCCCGTCACGAATTCCGAAGCTTTCAGAAAGTACACTACCGCGTCGGCGATCTCTTCCGGCGTTCCGCCACGGCCGGCGGGCGTGGCTTCAATCAGCCGCCGGCCCCGCTCGTCGATATCTTCGAAAGGAATCACGCCCGGAGCCACGGAATTGACCGTGATTTCCGGCGCAAACGCTTTCGCCAGCGCGCGCGTGAGCATGATCACGCCGGCTTTCGAAGCGCAATAATGGGCGTGCTCCGCCCACGGCCGGATACCGCCCAGCGAGCTGATGTTCACAATCCGCCCGCCGCCGGTTTGCCGCATGCGGCGCGCGCCCTGCTGGCAGCAGAAGAACACGGCCTTCAGATTCACCGAGTGGATGAAATCCCAGTCGCGTTCGGTGATGGCCAAAGGATCGAAGCGGGTGAAGCGGGCGGCATTGTTCACCAGTCCATCCACCCGCCCGAACCGCTCCTCCACCTCCTCGAACATGCGCACGATTTCGGCAACGCTTTCCAGGTTGGCCCGGAAGAGCGCGGCGCCTCCGGCTTCTGCCGCGGTGCGGCGTGCTTCGCCATCGGAACGGTAGTAATGAATCGCCACCCGGGCGCCCTCTTCCGCCAGGCGAATCGCGATGGCGCGTCCAATCCGCTTGGCCGCGCCGGTAACTAGCACCACCCGGCCTTCCAGGCTCATCTAAGCGCTTCTTCCCGCACGGTGATCCGGCGAATGTACTCCAAGTCCAGATCGTAGCCGAATCCGGGAGCCTCGCGAATTTCGATAGTGCCCCGCGGCGTCACTGCAACCGCGGGATGCACGATGTCTCTCGCCCAATACCGCCGGCTGGCCGAGACATCGCCCGGCAGGACGAAATTCGGCAATGTAGATAGAGCAATGTTGTGCGCGCGGCCCACGCCCGATTCGAGCATGCCCCCGCACCACACGGGTATTCCGGCCGCCTGCGCGCAATCGTGTACCCGCCACGCTTCCGCGAAGCCGCCCACGCGCCCGAGCTTGATGTTAATGATGCCGCAGGCTTTGAGGCGCGCCGCCTGCCCTACATGATGCGCCGCCCGTATACATTCATCGAGGCACAAAGGCGTGCGTAACTCCCGCTGCAATTGCGCGTGATCGATGATGTCGTCGTGGCCTAGCGGCTGCTCGATCATCATGAGATAGAAATCGTCCAGGCATTTCAGATGAGCGGCATCGGCCAGGCTGTAGGCGGAATTGGCGTCGGCCATCAATTTAATCGAGGGGAAATGCTCGCGCACCTCCCGCACCACGTCCACATCCCAGCCCGGCTTGATTTTGATCTTGATGCGCTGATAGCCGGCGGCGAGTTCGCGCTCAATAGTCTCGAGCAATTCGGGCACGCTGTGTTGAATGCCGATCGAAACCCCGCAGGGGATTTCCCGGCGCGCCCCACCGCCGATTTTGCGCCACAGCGGAATGCCTTCCAGGCGCGCGGCCAGATCCCAGGCAGCCGCTTCCAACCCGCCCCGCGCCATCAGGTGGCCGCGCAGATGCGCCGTAACCGGCCCGATTTCCTCCGGCGTTTCGAACGCGCGTCCCACCACTCGCGGCGCTACATAATCGCGCAGTATGAGCCACGCCGATTCGGTCCACTCCTCGTTGTAGAAAGGGTGCTCGCCGGCAGTGACTTCACCCCAGCCGGATATGCCTTCCGACTGAACCTCCACCAGAATGATGTCGCGTTCGGTCGTGCGCCCGAAGCTGGTCTCAAAAAAATGCGCCAGCGGCATGCGGATCTGGTGAAGAACAATCCGCTCCAGTTTCATAGCCATTGCTCCAACAGGTACACCCCCGCCGATTCCCCCCGCTCGAATCCCGTAACGGCCAGGCCCCGCCCGAAGCACGTCTGGAAGCGGCCGGCGGCCTCGCTCTGGATCTCGCGCCCGCGCGCCGGATCTTCCCGGCGAATCCGGTCAATATCCGCCGGGACCGAAATCCGTTCCTCCGCCGTCTGGATGGCGCCTGAAACCGGCCGGTTCAACCACCATTCGGCCACCAGCCGGTCTGTGGGCAAATCGGCGTGCAACGGGCTCGAACTGGAACCGTATAGGTTCTCCAGGTACCGGCGGACAATCGCGCCCAGGCACACGATATTAAAGTGAGCGTTTTTGAGTTCGAGCGGATCGAAGGTCCATTCGATCAGTTCGATGCCGCGCCCCAGCGCCTCGGCCCGCTGTTCCAGCTTCAGTTGCCGGCCCACTCCCCGATTGCGATACTCCGGCAGCACAGCCAGCATGTGGCTGTGCAGGTAGGGCCTGCCATCTGGCTTCAGACTCGCGAACGATAGTAGAAAACCCACCATCCGGCCCCGATCGAAAGCGCCGAAAACCTGGCCGCCGGTGTGCGCGGCCACCACGAACGGCGGCAACGGCACCACATCCCGATCGGCGAATCCCCAAACCCGCTGCTGCAAATCGACCGCTTGGCTGAGTTCGGCAAGACTCGAAAGCCGCCGCACCTCAATTACGGTTTGGCGGTCTGCTTGGCTTCCTGCCACAACTCCTCCAGTTCGGCCATGTTCGATTCCGCGGGCTTGCGGCCGCGCTCGGCCAGCCTGCGTTCGATATAGCCGAACCGTTCGCGGAACTTGGCGTTGGTGCGCAGCAGGGCCTGTTCGGGATCCACTTTGACGAAGCGCGCCAGGTTCACCAGAACAAATAGCAGGTCCCCGATTTCGCCTTCGAGTTCCGCCTGCGAGGCGTTGCGGCGCGCTTCGGCCAGTTCCCCCAGTTCCTCATGCAATTTCCCGATTACCTGTTCGGTGGTTTCCCAATCGAAGCCCGCGCGCGCGGCGCGGCTTGCGATCTGCTGCGCTTCCACCAAGGCCGGCATGGCGCGTGGAACCGAATCGAGCAGGCCGGCATTCCGCTCGCCCCGGTCCTTTTTTTCCGCCGCTTTGATTTCACCCCAAATCCGGTTGACGTCGCTGGCCGATTCGGCCGATTGATCGCCGAAGACATGCGGATGGCGGCGGATCAGCTTCCCGTTAATGGCCTCGATCGCATCCTCAATCGTGAATAGGTTCTGCTCCTTGGCCATTTGCGCGTAGAAAACCACTTGCAATAAGAGATCGCCTAATTCCTCGGCCAAGTCCCGCCAGTCGCGGCGGTCGATCGCATCCAGCACTTCGTAAGTTTCTTCCAGAGTGTATGGCTTGATGGTTTCGAAGGTCTGCTCGCGATCCCACGGGCAACCGCCGGGCCCGCGCAAACGCGCCATCAACTCAACCAGCTTTTGGAATTGTTCGCCCGCGGTGGACATGGATGAAGGGAGGCCCTGGAAGTTCCAGCTTAGCAGTACCGTTGGAAATTATGGGCACGCCAGCCAAGACCTCTACGACACGGATTTCGTGGAGTGGGTTAATCGAGGACTCGGCAGCTTCCGGCGCTATCTGAAGGGAGTTCTCCAGAAGGCTTACTGGCGCGCTGTTAAGGACGAGGAAGGCGATCTCAATCAACTGGGGCCTCGGTAGTGCCGCTCCCCTCCGCTCCCTCCGCGGCAAGCTAAATTTTTCAAGCTGAATTTACTTGCTTGCCAAAACACGTTGCTATATACTTTCACCCACGGCTAAGTACTCTAGCCGTGTCTGAAATACAGATCCTACTTGGGGGGTGAGAATGCGCGCCATCTTCTCCATTGGACTCCTTGTGTGTTCAGCCGCCGTTGCGCCGCTCGCGTTCGGCCAGGGTGTGAACGCAAGCATTACAGGTACAGTCACCGACCCGTCGGGCCTGGTCATCGCGGCCGCGCCCATCGAAGCCAGAAATGTGGAAACGGGAGCGCAGTACACCGCCGCAACCACCAGTGCCGGAAACTACACGATCTCCGGTTTACCGGTCGGCACTTATACCCTGACGGCTCAGGTGCCAGGCTTCAAAACCTATACGCACACCAACCTGGCGCTCGCCGCAGGGCAGATCTTGCGAGAGGATATCGAGCTCCAAGTGGGCGCGCCCAACGAATCCGTCACCGTGCAGGCCGAAGCCTCTCTGCTGAAAACCGAGACCGGCGAACTGTCGCAGAACGTCACGCTCCAGCAACTCGATGAGCTTCCCCTGATTACCATCGGGACAGCCAACGGGCTTCGTAACTTTTTGAGTACCATGCAGACTTTGCCGGGCACATACGGCGGCAGTTCGAGTACTTTGATCAACGGCCTCGGCCAGGGGTTTGTGACGAGTGAAATTGTGCGCGTCGAGGGCCAGGATGCCAGCAATCGGCTTTTCAACAACTACGAATACACCACCATGAACGAGCCGAACGTCGACGCTATTCAGGAAATCTCCTATCAGACCAGCAACTATGCGCCCGAGTATGGACAGGCCGGCAGCGTGGTCATCAACACCACTATGAAGTCTGGCACCAATCAATTCCATGGCAGCGGCTTCGAGTATTTGGTCAATGAAGATCTCAATGCGGGCTATCCGTTCAGCTCCAATGGAAATGGCGGCAAGTTCCGGCCGCGCAGCCGCAAAAACGATTTCGGCGGCACCCTCGGCGGCCCGGTTCGCATCCCCAAACTGTATAACGGAAAGGATAAAACGTTCTTCTACTTCAGCTACGAGGAGTACGTGCTCAGCCAGCTCTTCTCGTTCAACGATACGGTGCCTACCGCCGCTTTTCGCAATGGCGACTTCTCGGCTGTCTCACCCAATGGAAATTGCAGCCTGTGCGCCACCTACGGCATTCCTACCGGCCCTCTCGGCGGTAACTATACCGATGCGTTGGGCCGCCCGATGTATGCCAATGAAATCTACGACCCTTTGACGCGCGGCACCGTCGCCGCTACTGGCCTGGGATATGCCAATCCCTTCCCCAATAATGTCATTCCCGCCAGCCGCTTCAGCCCCACCGCGCTGGCGTTTCAAAATCTAATTCCCATGCCGAATGCGAGCAACGGCAGCTTGACGAGCAATTATGCGACGTCTATTAAGGGCGGACAATACTCGGCCATTCCCGGAGTGAAGGTCGATGAAATCATCAGCTCCAAAGACAAATTGTCGTTCTACTGGTCGCGAACCAATGCCGAGAGTGCCATCAATATCGGGCCGCAGGCCGCCGATGGCCTGCCGCTGAGCATCGGGGAGTACCGTGGCGCTTTCATTCCCACTACGACAGTGAGGTTGAATTACGACCGCACCCTGACTCCCACGCTGCTGCTACACCTGGGAGCCGGCTTTTTGGACACCAGTTTCAGCGACCGCGCGCCTTTTCTGAACTTCAACCCCTCTCAATTCGATCTCACCGGCTTCCTCCAGCAGCGCCAGACCCCGAGTATCACGGGGCTGTGCCCGGGCATCAGTATCCTCGGCGCTTTCCAGGGATGTACCGGTGGCGGGATGCAACCAATCGGGACTTCCGGCCAATTACAATCGCAAATCTACGAGCAGAGGCCAACATTCAATGCCAACACCACTTGGGTGAAGGGAAAGCACACGTTTAAGTTTGGTGCGGAACTGGAATTAGAGTCGGTGATCGGCGGGAACTCGGATTTCTCAGGCGTGACGCTGGCCGCAACTACAACTACGAACCAGGGCGCAACCGCGCAGCCATTTACACCGCTTGTCAGCTTCAATGGATTCACGCAAGGCTATGGCTACGCGAATTTTCTGTTGGGCGACTTCGCCTCAAGTACCCAGACTCCGAGTTATCTGTACAGTCGGGAAGGCTATCAGTTGTGGGGACTGTTTGTGCAGGATTCCTGGAAAGTCACTCGCAGGCTGACCGTAGACTACGGCTTTCGCTGGGATTACGCCACGCCGGAGCACGAACAGTACGGCCGCCTGGGACAGCTCGATCCCACCGTGGCCAACTCCAATGCCGGCGGACGGATGGGCGGGTATCGCTATGCCAGCACCTGCAATTGCCCTTTCTACCAGTCGGCCTATCCTTACGGGATCGGGCCGCGCATTGGAGCGGCCTACCAGGTGACCCCGAAAACTGTGCTGCGCGCCGGATGGGGTTTCAATTACCAATTCATCGCGAACCCCGCCGGAGGTCTGGTGGGCACCAACGGAGCCTATCCGCTCTCGGGCATCAACCCCTATGTCAATATCTCCACGCCCGGAGCCATTGTGCAGCCAAGCTGGCCGGTTACCGACCCCTCGATCTATCCGATTCCCGGCACCGCCGGCATAGCCGGGCAGACGCCCACGGCGCCCGATAGAAACGAGAACCGGCCGCCGCGCATCAACCAATTCAGCGTCAGCATCCAGCGGGAGATTACACCGAATTTGCTGGTGGAGGCCTCATATGTTGCGAATCGCGCGGTTTGGCTGGCCGGCGCCTTGGGCGAGTTGAGCCAGATTTCACCGCAGGAATACGCCACCTATGGGCTCTACCCCTACCCCGGAACCGGCCCCTGTTCCTCCGGCTCCGGTGTCTGCCCCAGCACCACTTATAACAACTACAACGACCGTGGTCTGCTCACCCAGCCATTGAATAGCGCGGCTGTGGTCAATTTCCTGGCGGCGCACGGCTTTAAGAACTTCCTGCCTTACAGCGGCTTCCCCGTAAGCAACTCGCTACAGAGCGCTCTTTATCCGTACCCACAGTTCGGAAACCTTGTGATTACCGGGTCCCCGACCGGGGCTACCAAATACGACTCCCTGCAAATCCGAGTAACCAAGCGCCTCTCGCACAATTTTCAGGCCGGCGGGAATTTCACTTGGGGACAGGGCTTTCAGCGCTGGCTCACGACTTCGGCGCCCCAGGACTTTTTCAACCCGAACGGCTCCTCCTGGCAACTGCAGAATATCCCGCCGCGCATCCTGAACTTCAACGCCATTTACACCGTGCCCAAGGCCGGCTTCCTGCCCCGGTTCGTCAATGCGATCAGCCGCGACTGGCAGTTAGGCTGGTATGCGAGTTACCAGACCGGCACTTATCTCACACCGCCTACCAGCCCTACCCTCAATTTCCTGTCGAGCGAGGATATCCGGGTTCCGGGTGCGCCTTTGTACACCCCCGGAGTGGATCTCAATAATCACGGCACCTTCAACCCGTATTACACCCAGGTGCTGAATCCCGCAGCGTGGCAACCATGCCCGGTGAACGCGACGTGTGCTTCAACGGCGGTATTGTACAAAGATTTCCGCGGGCCCCGCATGCCCAGCGAGAATGCGAATATCGGCCGCCATTTCCGTATCGGCAAAGAAAGGCAGTACGATTTCTATGTGCGCGCCGAATTTGTCAACATCTTCAACCGGACATATTTTGGCAGCCCCTCGACCGCCAACCCGCAGAACCCGGTGACTCATAACAACCTCGGCTACCTCACCAGCGGGTTCGGAGTCATTAACGCCTACGTGGCGCCGGGCACGGCCTATGCGTACCCGGGCCGCACAGGCACGCTGATCGCGCGGTTCCAGTTCTGATTTCTCCGGCGCCGGCACGGCTGTCCGCGCCTCGTCCGTGGCTTAGCATTTTCCAATCGAAGGATGAGCATGAAATCTGGACTGCCGGTGAGCCCGGAAACGGAGGAATGAGGAGGCCGCGTAGCGGCCGACTTCCTTTCTTCGGTTTTTGGTTCGACACCAGAACCGTGATCATCATCGCTTGC
>DATGKM010000225.1:0-30596 GCA_035294665.1 Bryobacteraceae bacterium
CGGCCAGTTTTGCGGCGCCGATACGTGCTGGGCCGTCCGCGAAGGACAAGTGATGTATCGCGATAGTAATCACCTGACCGGCAGAGCGGCCGCGCGCCTGGAGCCGGCGCTCGAAACCCAATTGCTCCCCGTCGTTAGCGCGGCCTCCCCGGCAACCTCATGGGCCTACGCGAAGCCCTCTTCTTACCGGTAATTGGCGCCCTCTGCCTGGCCGCGCCGTTTTGGCCCCGCATCGGCCTTTATGGCTACTTGTGGTTCGGCCTGATGCGGCCGGATTTGCTGGCCTTCGCGGAAGGCAAGTATCCGTATTCTTTGGCTCTGGCCTTGTGCACGGCAATCGGCGCGTCGCGGTATGTGGCGCGAGCCACGGTTTGGTTGCGGAATCCGTTCTGCCTGTGGCTGCTCGTTTTACAGTTGCCGGTGGGGCTTTCGGTGCTAGCGGCTGTGCAGCCGGAATTATCGTTCGAACGGTACCAGGCCTACATCCGCATGATCCTGGTGCTGCTCCTGATTCCGCTGCTGATCGCGCAGGTGGAGGATTGCCGGCGGCTGTTGCTGGTGGCCGCCGCTTCTCTCGGTTTGCTGGCTTTGAAGTTTGGCGTATACGGCGTGGTTCACGGCGGGGCCGAACTCAATTCGGGTTACGGGGAGATGCTGGCCGACAACAATTTTCTGGCGCTGGCGCTGGCCATGACGATCCCGCTCGCCTGGCACTGTCGCGCGTTCACATCGTCGTCACTAATCCGTGCGCTGTGGGTTGGGGTGATCGGCGCGGCGATGGCCGGCATTGTGATGACAGGTTCGCGCGGCGGGTCGATAGCCATGCTCGCGGGACTGCTATTTGTGTTTCTGCGGAACCGGCGTAATCTCGTTCCGCTGTTGGTGATTGCGGCATTTCTGGCGGGAGCGGTCTACCTGGTCCAGGACCGCTATTTGAACCGCATGGAGACACTGGAGAATGTTCATGCAGAGGCCTCGGCCGAATCGCGCCTGCTGCATGCCTCCATCGCTCTGAAGATGGCCAGCGACTACCCGCTGCTGGGCGTGGGTTTCGGAGGCTTCAATTACGCCGCGCTGGCTCCGCGCTACATGGACGAGTATGACCCCCAACTGCTGAATCATGTGGCCCACAACAGCTATTTGCAGATGCTGGTGGATTCCGGAATTTTTGCCTTCCTGCTATACGGTGGCCTGCTGGCTCGCACGATTATCTGGCTGGGAAGATCGGCGGCGCGTATGCGGGAACTTGATCCGGCGTATGAGGCAATTCCACTCGCGATTCAAGGCGCGTTGATCGTCTTCGCTGTGGGAAGCACTTTCTATTCCTGCCAGCGTATGGACCTGCCATACATCTTTCTGATGGCCGCCGCGGCCTGGCGCACGATTGAGCCGACGATGATCGCGCCAAATATGATCGAGTCAACTATGACCAATACAGCTTAAATCGAAAGCTCTCGCTCCTGAACAGTGGGAATCGGCCTTACTAACGGGGGATCTCCGGAATCCCCTGAGTAAGAGCCAGGTCTGAAGCCCTGGCTCCCACTCGATACTAAGGGGCGAAAGGGGTGTTGCTTATTTGCACCCTGCGGCAGCCGATGCCGAACATCGGCTGCCCTCACTCGCGAGTTATACCAAATCCGGCCCCCTCTGTGTGACCAGATCCGCAAACATAGCCGCCTGGCGCTCACCATCGAAGTTTTCCAGGAACCACGCAGAGGGCGTGACCGGCTCGGAACTCATTGCGGCCAGCCGCAACAATTTGGTTTCCATCGCCGAACCGCAATCGTTGTGATAGACGCACACGTGCGGAACGCCGCTCCGCAACAGGATCCGCTCCACCGGCGACTGGCGGCCGGTAAGTGCGAGGATGGGCCGCCCCATCAGGATGTAGTCGTAAATTTTTGCCGGAACGGTATACGAGCTGCCGCCCAGATTCACAATATCGATCAGCAGGAGAAAATCCGCCGTCGCCATGGCGTGGTTCGCTTCGGCGCGCGGAACCAGTTCGCCGCGGATCTCGAGGCTACCGCGGCCGACGAGCCCTTTAACAGCCGCATGAGCCTCGAAGCGATCCCCCTCCTGGATCGGGCCGAGGAAGGCCAGGCGGAATTTCGCGGGATCGAGGCGGCCCGCGCACATCAGCCGGTCCAGAACATCCAGCAGTTTGTAGGGATGACGCTGCCGATACAGCACTCCGATGTGTGCCAGCACGCGTTGCGCACGCGGTGGTATGGGCAGCGGCCGGATGGTCTCTTCCGGGTCAAAGCCATTCCAAACGAGATGCATTTTTTCGCGCCAGCGCGGATAGCGGGTTCGCCACTCGTCGCGCACCGTATCCGTTACAGACACCAGCGCATCGGCGGAATGGAAGATGGCGCGTTCGAGCGAGAGATCGTAGGGGTGCGCCCAGCGGCGGGAGCGGCCGGGATTGCCGCACAGCGGGTCGCGGAAATCGGCAATCCATCGCAGGTTATAGCGCGCCTTCAGGAACAGGGCGGCGAAATGGGTGCCCAAAGGCGGCGAGGTGGAGATAACAGCGGCAATTGGCTCGCGGTCCGCGATCCGGCAGGCTGTGTGGACGGCGTGCGCCGCCCATTCCAGGCACTCGTTATAGGGGACGATTCGTTGCACGAAACGCGCCGTCGCTTCCCATGCCGGAGCGGTGTGCAGCTTCGGCGCGGGCACGTATAGAGTGCCGGGGCGGGCAGGGTCTGTGCCGGCATGGCTCGATGCGATTACGTGCAGATCGACCCCGCAGCGCGGCAGGTATTTGGCCAAACGCGCGGCGCGCTGCACACCGGAAGTGTTGTCGGGCGGAAAGTAATATGCGAATAAGATTGCTTTGGGGCGTGTTACTGGCATGCGGAGGGGCCTGTGCGCAAGTTGCGGTCCTCAATGACTGGAAAGAATCGGTTCCCGATAGCGTGGTTTCGGCCACTTGCCAGGCCGGCGGCCAGTGCACCAACCTGATTTATCGCAATGGGCATGGCTACGCCGCCGGCCTCACCCCCCAATTCGAAATCTGGGGCGCGAACCTGCCGCAGGCATGGACTCCCATACTGACGCGAACCTGGTTGCATACCCTCCTATCCATCGCACCAACCGACACGACCATAGACGTCGACCGCCCCGATCTTTGCACCGTCCCCGGCACGGCGCGGCTCAATTCGACCGGCGAACAGATCGTCTACACGGCCAAAACAAATAATATCCTGACCGTTTCCCGCGGTGCGAACGGCACCAGCGCGTCCGCTGATGCACCCGACCAGATTCAGTGCAACTTCGAGGCCCGGGACTCCTGGACTGCCGCTGTCATTGACGCGAAAACCCTGCAGATTCCGCTCGATTCGCACGCCTTCGGGCCGTTTTCCGGAACCATTCATCTGCTGCGCTATACCGGCGACAATCAGCAGACAATGCCCAACACGGCGGAAGTAGGCAGTTTGAATGACGGCGCCACCAACAGCCATTACCTGCAGCAGACATTCGTGTGCACCAATCCGAAGGATTTGCATCAATGCCTGCGGGCTTACTGGACTCCCGGCACTTTCGCCGGCAAATATGGGCCGGGCGTATTGCAGGATTCGGCCACCTGCGCAATCACGAATCTGGTGGCGAACGGACAAGGCATGCTAACAGCCACTCTTTCCGTCAATGGTAACCTGGGCCGCAAGTGCGACTCCGGCTACACACTGGGGGCGCGCCGCATCGCATACCTGAGCGGCTTCAACGACACTCTGCTGAATATCCGGCCGCTCTATATAACAACGGCCTCTAACAGTCAGGTTACTTTGAGTGGCGCGGACCCTGGCATTCCGCCCGGAACTTATACCGGAAGCGCTCCGGTGCTGCAGGTGCCCAGCAGCCAGACAGCCCCTTACTTGTTCGAGTTTTCGGCGCTCTACGGTGGGATCTACTCTTATCCGAATGGTTACATGGCCGCTTACATTAAGACCAATAACTTCGATCCCGCCGCAAACCGCATGAGTTTCTACATCAGCTACAGCAACTTTGCCACTTATCTGCCCCGGAACCACGAGGGCCCGTTCTACGTGGGAACTTATATCAAGAATGGCGGGATTATTAGCAATGTCCATGATGCCGGCAGTCACTTCTATCACTATGGCCCTCCCTTTACTTTGTATCCCGGCCGTTTCTTGAAGTTCGAGTGGAACGAAGCGCCCGAGCACGAAGTAGGAGCTTCCGGCGCGGCCGTGTGGCCGAACGACCCTATGTATTCCGGAGTCTGGTCGTACCCCGGTTGGGGCGGCAACGGATACGGCAAGTTGCACTACTTCGCCGGCTTGACCACCTGGTACATCAACTTCGAGTATGGCCAAAACGTGAATCCCGGCCTCATGAGCCTGGGCGAGATCGATTCCTACAAAGTTTTAAACGAGCCGGAAGAACTGGTGCGCGCGCGAACAATTGTGTGGGCGCCGGACCGGTTGAACGTAAATACGCCGGGTTATGAGGTTGCCTGGAACAGCCCTAAAAACACAAACATCAGCTATCAGGTGAATTACTCCACCGCCGGCTCGCTGAAGACCATCGGTTTTTCCGCCGGCTCGGATGGCGGCGTGGTTCATAGTTTGGCCAGTTCTTATACGGGAGTTCTCTGGCAATCGCCTCCCATGCCGGAAGCGGCGCAATTCTGGGCAGGCATCCGGCCCACCGTATCCATCGCCTCCACCACGCAGGAGGGGCAGGCTCCCGTCTGGATCATCACGCAGGACGATCTGAACATGCAGCCGGGCGACCACGTGACGGTCTCCAATGTCACCGGAAACACGGCCGCCAATCAGTCGAACGTCGCTTTAAGCGCGGTCCAGCCGCGGCAGTTCTGGTCGGCCTGGGACCCGACGCAATTCACGATTACCTCCGCGGTGGCAGGGCAGGGGGGCACGGTCGTCACGACCGCCTTGCCGGCGAACTGGGCGACCGGAAGTCAGATTCAGATTGTGGGCTCGAAAGCGGCGCCGTCACTGAACGGCGTCTGGACAATCACGGCCTTGGGGCCGAATACATTCAGCATACCGGCGGCAATAAGTGGATATCGTCCGAGCGATCAGGCCACAGCCGCGGCAAAAGGAACAATCGCCAACGTGGTGGCGCAGGCCGGACTCTGCACCGCTAATCTGACCGTGACTCACAACCTCTTACCCGGCTGGAAGATCTTTGTCTCCGGAGCCACGAATCCCGTATTAGGACCCGATACCAGTTCGGGAGCGACCGCGGCCATCTGGACGGTCACTTCGGTGGTGAACACCAGCAGTTTCCAGTTCGGTTGCCCGGGCGTTCCCGACGGAGCTTACACTGACGACCATGCCGCGAACTCTCCGTTCGTGATCGTCTCCTGGCCCGGCGTGGCGCTTGCGCCGGAGATTGCCGGCAATGGAACTTACTCCAATAGCTGCCAGTCGCTCTCGCTTTGCGGCCAGATCGTCAGTACCGAAGAAAAGAAGAACTTCGCGGAAGTGACCATCCGGGCTCAGGCGGCTTCGCTTTTGACGCGCCGGCCCGAGTAAAATCGCGAAGCATTCCCGCACCCCGCAAATCACATGCTGCTTCCGATTCGCAAACTTCTCACTCCTGCGATTCCGCTCGAATCGCTGCTGGCTGGATGCGCTCCCATCCTGACCTATCATGCGTGTTACCGGCAGCCGCCCGCGGAAATTCCGCCCGTCGATAATGTCAGTCCAGCCTGGCTGTACCGCCAGATTTCCGAATTGAAGCAGCGTATCCGGCTGGTGGCGGTGGATGAATTAGCCGCGAGCCGCACGCTCAAAGGCGTGGGCGCGGTGACGTTCGACGATGCGTACCAATCGGTGATCGAAGAGGCCCTGCCCGTATTTGAAGCTTTGAATGTGCCGTTCACTATCTTCGTGAACACGTATCCCTTCACTGGCCGCGTCTTCTGGCGGCACAAGTTGATGTATCTGCTGAATCTCGGACTGGAGAAGGAGTGCGCGCGGGCATTCCGCGGCGTGCGCCGCCTTCCCGGCCAGCCGCTTTCCGAGGCCCTGAAGGACCCGCGAAACAACACTCGCTTTGTGGAAGAGGAGATCGACGAGTTTCTCGAGCGGAACGGCTTACGGCCAGAGTTGGGACCCCATTGCCTCTCTTCTCCGGCGGAGCTTGTTCCGCACCGGCTCATCTGGTACGGAAACCATTCGCATCATCATCGCGTGCTGGCGTCGCTGCCGGCAGCGGAGCAGCGGGAAGAAATCGCCGTCACGAAGAACTACCTGGAAACGATTCCGGGAATTCAATTGAGCCGCGCTGTGGCGCTGCCCTTCGGCCAGGTGTGCCAGGCGAACCGGGAAACGCTGGCAGCGGTCAGGGATTGCGGGTACGACGTGCTCCTGTTGAACCGCGGCGGCGTGAATCGCACGTTCGCTTCGGTCATGGGCGTGCGCGTGCTCGAGCGGTTTTCGGTAACCGAAGCGCCGCTTGCGTGGAACGTGTTTCGGGAAGTCGCCAACACGCTCGGGGGCAGGCGCTCGCCTTCCTTTGACGGATTGCGCCGCGCCGGACTGACGGGGCAGGCCGCCGGCCCTGGTCCCAGGCGCGAACCGGCGGCTCACATGCTGCGCATTCTGGAACTTGTCAATAACCTGGATACCGGCGGCGCGGAGACTATGGCGTCGTCGCTCTCGCTTGAACTGGCGCGGATGGGGCACCAGGTGGATGTGGCCTGTCTGCGCGAGTTCGGGCGCATGACCGTGCCGGCGGAGAGGTTCGCCGAAAACGGCGTCCACTTGTGGCAATGCGGCAAGCGCGATGGCTGGAGCGCGCCGGTGGTATGGAAACTGGCGCGCTTTTTGAAATCCGAGCGCATCGACGTAATTCATTCCCACAACCCGCTGGTGACGCATTACGCCGCCGCCGCCGCGTTCCTCGCCGGAACGCCCCTTTCGGTGGCCACGATTCACGGCACCAACACGCTCGCTCTGCGCAGAGGAGAGCGGGCGCTTTTTGCCTCCGCGTGCCGCCTCACGGACCGCATTGTGCTCGTCTGCCGCCAGGTGCACGAAGAATTCTGCCGGCGATTCCCCGCCCTGGCCGGCCGCGCTTCCGCTATCCCTAACGGAATTGAGGTGGAGGAATTGCTGGCGGTCGCGCCGCGCACCTTTTCGAGCGAGTTCGTTTTCGGCTCGGTTGGCAGGCTGGCGCCGGTCAAGGATTTTCACTCTCTATTGGCGGCCTTCGCCCTCGTGTACCGGCAAATTCCACGGTGCCGGCTGGAGATCCTCGGCTCGGGCGAACTGCAAGCGGATCTGGAAAGCTTCGCGGCGGGACTCGGCCTGGGCCAGGTGGTCACGTTTCGTGGCTGGAGTCCCGACGTAGCCGGTTTCTTATCGCGCGTGGACGCGTTCGTGCTGTCCTCGCGCAGCGAAGGCCTGCCCATGAGCGTTCTGGAGGCCATGGCGGCGGGTTTGCCGGTGGTCTCAACGGCCGTGGGTGGTGTGCCGGAACTGATCGAGACCGCCAATTGCGGTTGGCTTGCCCGCCCCGGAGATCCGCGCGATCTCGCGCAAAAGATGGCGCTCGCCATAACGAACCGCAACGGGCACGGCGCGCGCGGGCGCGAAGCGGTGCGTGAGTGGTATTCGGCTGGGTGCATGGCCCGCCGGTACAGCGGGCTGTTTGAGCAATGCCTGAAATCCCGTCTCCGGGCGGCTTCTTGATGTTTTGCGAACTTGCCCGCAAAACCGGCATCTACGCCATTGCCGGAGTGGCCGGCCGGGCGCTTTCCATTGTGTTCTTGCCGGTCTACACGCGCTTCCTCAGCCCCGCCGATTACGGCGTCATGGAACTGCTCGATCTCACCGTGAACCTGGTGAGCCTGCTTCTGGGCGCACGGCTGGGCCAGGCGATTTTCTATTTCTATTTCGCGGCGGAGGGGGAACGGGAAAAGGAAAAGTGCGTGAGCGCGGCGCTGGCCTGTTCCGTGATCTGTGGCATTCTGTGCGTGAGCCTTTCCCTCGTGTTTGCGCCCTCTCTGAGCACCCTCATCTTCGGGACTGCGCAATACGGCCATTATTTACGGCTGGTATTTCTCGGCTTCGGCCTGTCGCTTCCCGGCGAGGTGGCCTACTGCTGCCTGCGCGCTTACGGAGATTCGAAGCGCTTTGTAGCCGTCAAGCTGGCAAGCCAGGTTGGCGTGGCGGTTCTGGCCGTGCTGTTGCTGGTCTTTTTCCATGCGGGCATCAACGCCATGCTGGTGGCGAGCGTGATCGGGTTCGCGGCCTCCGCTGTGTATTTGAGCAGGCATCTGCTGCGCCCCATGCGCATCGCGATCGATGGGCAACTCATGGCTCGCCTGTTCCGTTATTCCATGCCGCTCGGCCTCAGCGGCCTGGCGGTGTTTCTGGTCCATTACGGAGACCGGTTCTTCCTGCGGCCGCGAATTTCCCTGGCCGAGCTGGGCGTCTATTCGCTGGCGTATAAGATCGGAATGCTGGTTTCGTTTTGCCACGCGCCCTTTGTTCTGCATTGGAACGCGCAAATCTGCGAAATCGGCCAGCGGAAGGACGGGCGTCGGATTTTCGTTCAAAGCTATACGTACCTGGCAGCCGGCTTGAGTGTAGTGGTGGTCGGCCTTTCGGTATTTGCGGCGCCCTGTCTGCGGCTGCTCACTCCGCCGGCATTTCACGCCGCGGCCCGGATGGTTCCATGGATCGCCGCGGCCTATCTGCTGCGCGCCCTCGGCGCCCATGTGCAGAGCCTGTTCACGCTAGCCGGTAAGCCGGGCCTCGAAGCGCGCGTGAACTCGGTGGGTTCGGCCGCCTGCGTCGCGGGCTACGCGCTGCTGGTGCCGCCGTTCGGAGTTTGGGGGGCGATCGCCGCGACTCTCGTGGGTTTCGCCGTGATTTTGATTTACGGTTCGTTTGTGGCCTACCGCGTCGTGTCTTACCAGCTCGAGTACGGCGCCCTGGTGATAATCGCGATCTCCACCGCGGCCGCTTTGGGCCTGTTCTTTTCGGCCGCGCCCGCGGGCTTATGGAGCCAGGTCGCGCTCGCGGCCGCCTTAACCCTGGCTCACGTGCTTTGCCTGGTAGTGGCCTGCTTCCCTCATTTCACCCAACTGAAGAGATCCGGCAGAATCGCCGCGCCCGCAAACATCGGGCTGAATTCTTCCGCGGCCGGAATCCGATGAATATCGAACGGCTCGATCGCTCCCAACCGGTTGCCACCGCTATGAAACGAAAACGCCGCTTCGTAACCGCACTCCCGCGCGGCCCGCATGCTGGCGGCCATGAAATTTCCGTGACTGCCGGCCGGATACGCCAGCGTGCGCACCCGCCGGCCCAATTGGCGCTCCAGCGCCGCTTTGGATTCGCGCAGCTCCCAGTGCTGCTCCTCCTCGGTCAAAGTGGCAAGCACGCGGTGCGTGTGTGTATGCGAGCCGATCGCAATACCCTTCCGGCTCACTTCGGCGATCTGCTCCCAGCTCATGAGCTGGCTCGATTCGAGCTCGGCCGAAGGCGGCGGCGCTTCCGTCAACCGAAGGAGGGTTTCCATCAGGTCTTTCGTCTCATGCGCCGGCAAAGACTTCATCCACCCATGCAGCTTCGCAATCGAGACCGGCTCGCCGCGGATCGTTATCCGGGCGTGAGCCGAATGCTTCATCAGGTATGCGATCCTGTCCCACCAGCCAACGCGCCGTTGCTCGATCAGGGTGGGGCAGACAAAAAAGATCGCTGGAATGGAAAGGTCCCGCAGCACCGGCCAGGCCAGGTCGTAATTATCGCGATAGGCGTCGTCGAAGGTGACTACGGCGAAATGGCCTTTTGCCGGCCGCCGAAGCAAATCCAAAAGTTCGTCCTGGGAAAGTATGGTCAGGCGTTTTTTGAGCCACTGCATTTGCCGTGCGAAGCAGGATTGCGCCGGACCGAAGACAGCATCGTCGAAGGGAGACTCCGAGGCAGATTCATCGGCGCGAATCCGATGATAAGTCAGAACGGTGACGCTCGCGGGAGCGAAATGCCCGGCGATCTCGAGCAGACCGGAGTGATACAAACCGCGGCTCAGCAGCTCTTTCTTGCGCATGGATTCCAGTTAATGGCCACTGTATCAGTGAGACTCGGATGAAAATTCTCTCGCTTAGTAGCGTCTACCCCAATCCGCGGGAACCCGGACTGGGATTGTTTGTGCAGTCGCGGATTATAGAGATGGCCCGTCTGGCCGAAATAAAGGTGATTGCCCCGGTTCCGTTTGTGGATTACCGCTGCCCATCCGAGCCGCGGCCGTCAGGCAGCGGTCACGGCCAAGGCGCCTCACTCGAAGTTTTCCATCCGCGCTGGCTTTATCCGCCGGGAGGCACGCCGGCGAACGTAGCTTGCCTCTTTCTGCGCCTGCTCCCGCTGCTCCGTTCTATCCGGCGCAACTTTCCCTTCGATTTGATCGACGCGCACTTCGGCTACCCGGAGGGCGCGGCCGCGGCATGGCTCGCCGCCGCCTTCGGTGTGCCGTTTACGATCACGCTTCGCGGCAGCGAGACAATGTTCGCGGCCTCTCCGCGCCGGCGCGCCGTGCTGCGCCGGGCGATGCGGCGCGCGGGTCATGTGATTGCCGTTTGCGATGACTTGCGCGATTTCGCCCTGCGCGAAGGCGTGGAACCATCGCGGGCCACAACGATTCCGAATGGAATCGATCCCCAGGTTTTCTATCCGCGGAAAGCCCCCGAACCGAACGGCCGCCGCGTCATTCTGACTGCCGGAGAGCTGATCGAAGCCAAAGGCCATCATCTGGCGATCCACGCGACCAAAGCGCTGCTCGAAATGGGCCATGACGTCGAACTCGCCATTGCGGGCAGTGTCGCGCGTGGGGGAGCGCCCTATGAGCTGCATCTGCAGCGGCTCGCCATGCAGTTGGGCCTCGAAGACAGGGTGCGGTTCCTCGGCTGGGTGGATCGCCACAGGCTGCCGGAACTGCTCTCGGCAGCCGATCTGTTTTGCCTCGCGAGTTTCACCGAGGGCTGGCCGAACGTGGTGAATGAGGCGTTGGCGTGCGGCACGCCGGTGATCGCCTCCGCGGTGGGCGGTATCCGCGCCATGCTCGCCGGCGATTCATACGGTTTCACCGTCCCCCCGCGCGACTTGGCGGCTTTGACCGGCGCGCTCGACCGCGGGCTCCGCCGTTCGTGGGACCGCGCGGCGATTTCCGCCTGGGGGCGCTCGCGCACCTGGGCAGCGGTCGCGGCGGAAGTGATCCAAATTCAGCGCGCGCTTGTGGAAGAGTGGAGCAGGCGCTTTCGCCTGCCAACCGCGCGCGGCGCGGCGGTTACAGTCGCGCCTTCGGTTCCCCCTGACTATGTGCGGCATTAACGGCCTCTTCTACTTCGATTCGGCCCGGAACGCCGATGGCACGCTGGTGGACCGCATGCGCGCCGTTGCCCGCCACCGCGGTCCGGACGATCGCGGTGTCTACGTGCGTGGCAACGTGGGCCTCGGCTTCAACCGCCTCAGCATCATCGATCTCTCCGGCGGCCGCCAGCCGATGGCAAATGAAGACCAGTCGGTCTGGATCGTCTTTAACGGCGAGATCTATAACTTTGCATGGCTGCGCTCCGATCTTGCCGCCCGCGGCCACGTCTTCCGCACCCGTTCCGATACCGAAGCCATTGTGCATGCTTGGGAAGAATACGGCGAAAGCTGCGTGGAAAAACTGCGCGGCATGTTTGCCTTCGTCATTTGGGACGAGCGCCGCCGCGTGCTCTTCGCCGCGCGCGACCGTCTGGGAATCAAACCGTTCTATTATTTTGCCGATGCAGAGCAATTCGCCTTCGCTTCCGAGCTGAAGTCGCTGCTCGAAGCGCCCGGCGTCCCGCGCGAAATCGATCCGGCCGCGCTCGGCGAATATCTGCGCCGCCGCTACGTCATTGCTCCCAACACCATTCTGAAAGGCATCCGCAAATTGCCGCCGGGGCACACCATCACGGTGACGTCTGATGGCTGTGCTCTCAAAAAGTATTGGGACGTGCCGCTCGAACCACCTGTAGAAATCGGCGGCCAGGAAGCGCTCGCGCAGCTCAGTGTCATTCTGGAGGAAACGCTGCGGCTGCATCTGGTAGCCGATGTTCCCTTGGGCGCTTTCCTTTCGGGAGGCCTCGATTCGAGCTGCGTAGTCGCGCTCATGTCGAAATTGGGAGCAACGAGAATCCGCACATTTTCTATCGGCTACGATAGTCCGGAAAGCGAACTCGACTACGCGCGGGCCGTTGCCGGTCGATTCCAAACCGAACATCATGAGTTGCGCCTGACCCCGGCCGCCTTCCGCGATACTGTCCCCACAATCGTCTGGCACATGGATGAACCGGTAGGAGATACCGCCTCGATCCCCCTCTATTACCTCGCGGAGTTTGCCCGCCGGCACGTCGCCGTGGCGCTCTCCGGCGAAGGCTCGGATGAACTCTTTGGCGGATACTCGATTTACCGCCGCATGCTGGGCTTCGAGCGGGTGAATCGCCTGCCCATGATGATGCCGGCCGGGCGCATTCTGGCTGCGGTAGCGGGCGATACCAAAGTGCGCAAATACGCCGAAATGTTGGGCCGGCCGCTCGAGTGGCGTTACGGCGGGGTGGGCAAGCTGTTCTCGGAAACCCAGATCCGCCGCCTCTGCCGGCACGGCGATGCCCCCTTCGATTCAGTCGCGGCGGCCTACGCAAGCTGCGCGCACTTGCCGCCGCTCGCCCGCATGGCTTACGTGGACCTCAAAACTTGGCTCGCGGATGACCTGCTGGTGAAGGCCGATCGCATGAGCATGGCCCACTCACTCGAACTGCGCGTCCCGTTCCTCGATCATCATCTGGTGGAGTTCGCGGCCCGGCTGCCCGGGCGGCTGAAAATCCGCGGCGGGGTCACTAAATATCTGCTGAAGAAATGGGCCGAGCCCCTGCTCCCGCCAGAGATCGTTTACCGGCCCAAGAAAGGCTTCCCCGTTCCGCTGAAATCCTGGTTCCGCGGCGATCTTTCCGAATTTGCCCGCGAGGCTTTGCTCGATTCGAGCGGCCTTGCCCGCGAATTTCTCGATCGAAGCGAAATCGAGCGCTTGCTCGCCATGCACCAGCGCGAGGACCGCAGCGAGCAGATTTACTCGTTGATCGTGCTCGACCAATGGCGCCGCCGCTTCACGCAACCCTCGCGGCATTTGCAGTCCATAGGTAGCGCCGCGCCGTGATCGCCTGCCGCGCGCGCTCGCCCATCCGCCGCGCCGCAACGCGATCGCCCGCCGCCTCGCGCAGCGCCTCGGCCAGGCCGCGGGCGTTGCCCGGCTCGAACAAGCGCGCTTCGTCCTCCCGTAGAATCTCCTGAATATTGGGCTGCCGCGGCGCGACAATCGGCTTCGCCAGTGCCATATACTCCAGAATTTTCATCGGGCAGCAATATTCATTGGCGGCCGGTTGGACGGCGACATCGACCAGGTCCAGATATTTCGGCATGCTGGCGTGCGGCACCGGGCCGGTGAAGATTACGCAGTCCATGAGCCCGCGCTCGCGCGCCAGGTCGCGCAGCCCGGCCATAGCCTGGCCATCGCCGATCAGCAGCAATCGCGCCCCTGCTTGCGCCAGGCCGGAGAACTCGAAGGCTTCGATCAGCATCTCGATGCCGTGCCACTTCCGGAACCATCCGGCGAACCCGATAACCGTTTGCCCCGGGCGGATGCCCAGCGCCGCGCGCAACTCTTCAGCGGGCGGATGCGGAACGAAGTGTTCCAGCCGCACGCCGTTCGTCATCACTTCGATTTTCTCCGGCAGCACCCCGGAAGCCTCCAGAATGCGCGCGAGCGGCGTCGACACAGCCACGACCCGCGTGGCCATATTGCAGATCGCGCGCTCCGTCCACGCCGCAAGCCCGTTCAGCCGGATGTGCCCATCGCGCCGCTGCTCCAGCGCGAACGGCGAATTGACTTCCAGTACGAGCGGGATGCCGCAAAGCTTCGCGGCTACCGCCCCCGCAAAATTGAACAGCGAATAGCGCTCGTAGATCAGGCCGGTCTTGGCGCGCATCGCCTCGCGCAGGACGAGCGGAATGCCGATGAAGTTATACGCCAGTTGCACCGCCTCATAAGCAAAAGGGATGCGGCGTGACCAGCGCTGCCAGAACGGATTCCCTGCATCCCGCGTCGCATCATTCTGGCCGCGGTCCGCCGGCACCAGCGAGACCATCCTCACTTCGTGGCCCAATTGCCGGAAGGCTTCCACCATCTCCTGAATATGCACCCGCTGCGCGTCCGTAGAGCGGGTACGGTGATGATAGACGATCCTCACCGGTTCTCCTTCGCCCACAACACGCTCTGTTGCCCCGCGATTCCGCGCAGCAGCCCCCAACCCGCGGCAATCTGCCCAAACAGAAAGTAGAAGGGCACGGTGAGCCAGCGGCTGGCCGATCGCGACACCAGTTGCAGGCCCGCCAGCAGGCTCACGCCGCAGATCCCGGCCAGTATCGCTTGCGCCAGCGGCTGCGCGCTGCTGCCGATCGCATAGGCAACAATCGCGGCCCCGATCAGAGGCGAAATCCAGCGCAGCAGTTTGTGCGAAACAAACACGAACCAGAAACCCGCGGGCGCCCGAAGCGGCGGCCACCCATTCCCCCGCAGCAGCGCTTGCGCCGCCCCGGCCGCGATCCGCGCCTTTCTGCGGAATTCCTCGCGCAGGCTGGAAGGGCCGCGCTCCCAACCAACCGCTTCGGGTTCGTGCACCACCCGTTTGCCCTGGCCGATTACCGCCATCGGAATCGCGAAATCTTCTATGAGCGTGCCCGCCGGGCAGGGCCGAAACAGTTCCCGCCGCAGGGCGTACATCGCGCCGTCCGCACCCGCCATGGAATAGATCGACGATGCGGCCGCCTGCAGGAACCATTCGAGCGAATAGTAGCCCGCGGTTGGCTGGTCGAGGGCCGGCGCGCTGTCTGTCAGAATCACCTTACCCGAAACGCAGCCCACTTCGGGATCCTGAAATCTTCTCACCAACTTCCGGACTGCATCCGCGCGGTACATGACATTGGCATCGGAGAGGACGAGGATTTCCTCCGTGCGCCGCGGCAGGATTTCATTCAGATTCGCAAGCTTCCCCCGTCGCGCCGTCTGCTCGATAATTTCGACCGCCTCGCCCGCGAACCGCCGCGCCACTTCAGCCGTGCGGTCGGTCGAGCCATCCGAGATCACTACGATGCGCAGCCGCCCGCGCGGGTAATCGAGCTCCAGGCAATTGGCGAGTTTTTGGGCGATCACGCCCTCTTCGTTCAGCGCGCTGATCACCAGCGCCACAGTGGGGCAGGCGCTTTCGCCTGCCAACCGCGTTGGATGCTGCCGCCGGCGAACTATCAGGTATAACACTACCGGATAAATCACGTAAGGATAGAAAAACACCACGACCAGCGCGATCAACATAGCGACGCCTACGGAAACAGGGGCAGCACAAATTTGCTTAGCCCGCGCGTCACCGGCAGCGGCAGATTTTGCCATATCCGAATAGCCGCCCGGAACCGCGGATTCGCCGGGCTGAAATTCGGCAACTCCCGCCGTTTCAGCAGCACGATTTCATAAGGCAGTTCGCGCATGGTTGTGTTCCAGTGGCGTTTAAATTCGAATGCCCCCGTATTGCGCTTCGATCGTCCGAAATCGAACTGCCGGAAACCGTGCTGGCCGGCCCAGCGCAGATGGTCGTAATAGAGAAAGGTGTTCGGCGCGAGCGCGTTATAGCGCGTATCGGCGGCCGCATGATAGGTGTGCATCTGGTCGCGGAACAGAAAGCTTAAACTCACCGCCACAGGCTCATCGCCCAGCCGCACCTCCCGCACCTCCACCATCTTTCCGAAGTTCGCCTGCAGGCGCGCGAAGTACTCTCGCGGGAAGCATGGAGTGCCCAGCCGCCGCATGTTGCGCGAGTGAATTCGGTCGAGCGTTCCGGCATCCGCCACGCGATAACGAATCGTGAAAGGCTGTTTGAGAGCCTTGCGCACCGTGTTGCGCGTCTTTTTCGGCAGCGACGAGAGCAGGTCCTCTTCGCTCGCCGCCACATCCTGCACGAAGGTCACATACCGCGAGACGTTCGGCGTGCCCACGCACTGCTCGCCATAGGCATTGCGCAGCTCGATGTAGTCGGCCGAAACCTTGCGTCCCAGCCATTTTGCGTAATCGTAGAGCAGTTGCCCAGCTTGCGGCGATTCCGCCAGAATGCCGCCATACACGGCGAACGGCGAAGAGATCAACGCGCTGCCGATGATCGGGTTGCGCACGAAAAACAGCGGCAGAACCGCTTCCACCCGGCTGCCACTCTTGGCTGACAAATAAAACGGCTGGTAACCGAAGGCCTCCTCGATGGTTTTCTTCCAGGCCGTCAGGTGAAATGGGCTGCCGTGCGGATGCCGGAGAACGAACTCGTCCCAGGCAGCGAAATCCTCGGATTTGAGTTCGCAGACGGCAGCCATGGGGGTCTGTTATTCCATGGCACTTTGGCAGCCAATCGTAAGCCTTTTAAAACTGGCGGAAAGGTAGCGGCTAGGGAAAATCAGTCGCCCGGATTCCCCAACTTGGGGACGCACCATCTCCGAAAAGCGGTTTTCGTATCGGAATTCCGCATCAGCCGCAGCGCCTGGCCGCGCATCCGCAAGAGCCACAGGTGGAGAAGCTTCAGCGTAGCAAACCGCTCGTTGGACAGCCGTGGCTCGGAAGCCGACGGGTACACTGAAATCAGGCTTGGGTTGATCCGGTTGATTGGTCAGGTGGGTTGATTAGGCATGCTGCCCTGGCGGGCATTTCGAAGGTTTCCACGCGCGGTGGACCGGCGCTTGCGCGAAGCGCGCATGTTTGCCCGCGCCATGGCGTCCAGGCATCATCCGATCGTGGCGCAGATCGTCCCTATCCGGCGGTGCAATCTGGCCTGCACCTATTGCAACGAGTTCGACGCGGTTTCCGCGCCCGTGCCGCTACCGGTGATGCGCGAACGTATCGCCCGGCTGGCGGAATTGGGAACTACCATCGTCACCATCAGCGGCGGCGAACCCTTGTTGCACCCGCAATTAGACGAAATCATCCGCCAGATCCGCGGCCGCGGCATGATCGCCACCATTATCACCAACGGCTACCTGCTCACTCCGGAACGGATCGTGCGGCTGAACCGGGCGGGTCTCGACTATTTGCAGATCAGCATCGATAACGTCAACCCCGACGAAACCTCGAAGAAAAGCCTGAAAGTCCTGGACCGCAAGTTGATGTGGCTGGCCGAACAAGCCGAATTCGCCGTGACCGTGAATTCCGTGCTGGGCAGCCCGGTGCGCCAGCCCGAGGATGCCCGCGCCATCGCCCGCCGGGCGCGCGGGCTGGGCCTGACCAGCACCGTGGGCATCCTGCACGATGGCGATGGGCAGTTACGCCCCCTCGCTCCGGACCACATGGCGATCTACCGCGACCTGCTCGAACCCGATCAGAAAATGTTCTCCTTTGCCCAGTACGATCGCTTCCAGCGCAACATTGCCGAGGGCCGGCCCAACCAATGGCACTGCCGTGCCGGAGGGCGCTTCCTCTACATCTGCGAAGACGGCCTGGTCCATTACTGCTCGCAGCAGCGCGGCCATCCCGGCATTCCCCTCGACCGCTACACCCGCGACGACCTCGTGCGCGAAGCCTCCCGCGAGAAATCCTGCGCCCCTTATTGCACCGTTTCCTGCGTGCATCAGACGGCCATGCTCGATACTTTCCGCGAAAATCCGCGCCAGGTACTGCGCGATATGGTCGCGGCGCGGCGCGAACGCAATCCGCAATACCGGCCGCCCCTGCTTCTGGACGCGCTTACCTGGATGTTCCTGGATGGTCCGGTGAACCGCGTTTTGAGCAAAGTGGCGCTCCGGGTACTGAGGGCGCGCTCCTGATGGCGCCGTTCCGCGCGGCCGAGGTCATCAACCTCGTAGCCTTCTTCACTTTCGTTCTGCTCGGCTGGAGCCGCCCCAACCTGGGCCGCAGCCGGCGGGTCGCGATTACCGCCATCGGCGCCGGCGGGCTGGCCATCACGCTGTTCGTCTCGCAGGTTCTGCCGCTGCTGGTTACGCCGCTCGCAGCCTCGGTCACCCGCGACTGGATTCCGTACGTGCTTCTGCTCATGTTTTACTGGCAGGCCGGCCAGTTCGTCACCCGCGCCGACACGGCGTTTGAAGCCAAACTGGCGCGCTTGGACCGGGACATCGTCGCTCCGTTTCTCGATTGGTGCGCGCGCAGCCCCGCCGGACCCTGGATACTCGCGTATCTCGAAATCGCTTACCTGTTGTGCTATGTCTCGCTCCCAATGGGCCTTGCCTCGCTGCATCTTCTGCGCCAAGGCGCGGATGTAGGCCACTTCTGGACGGTGGTCCTGCTGGCTGCGTATGCCGCCTATGGCACCCTTCCGTTTCTCCAAACCCGCCCGCCGCGCGTGCTGGGAGAGAAATGGAGCGAACCTGTGCTGCGCGGCGAACCTCTGATACCCCGGAAAATCCGCGCTTTCAATAAGGCGATTCTGCGCCACGCCAGCATTCATGCCAACACTTTCCCCAGCGGCCACGTGGCCAGCACTACCGCCTGCGCCCTCGTCCTGCTGCGGCTCGCGCCGGCGTGGATCGGGCTGATTTTTTTGCTGGTGGCCCTAAGCATTGCGGTGGGGGCCGTGGCCGGCCGCTATCATTACGCGGCTGATGCCATTCTGGGCTTCCTCGTGGCGATCGCCGCTTCCTTCGTAGACCGCGGGGCGCCGGGATAAATCGCGGCTGGCGGCCGGAGCGGGCTTGGGGCGCAACTCACTCCTCAAACGCAATCAGCTCCGCCCCCTCCTCCACCACGTCGCCGGCCGCGTAGCGCACTTCGCCGATGCGGCCATCGGCGGGCGCGCTGATCGTGTATTGCATTTTCATGGCTTCCAGGATCATCAGCGGGGCGCCGCGTTGCACTTCCTGTCCCGCCTCCACCAGCACTTGTGTGATCCTTCCCGGCATCGGCGCGGTAAGCCCTCCGCCGCTTTGCTCTTCTGCGCCGCCTGCGGCCAGCGGATCCATCAACTGCATTGCGTGGCTCGCGCCGTCCGCAAATATCGTCAATTGCGCGGGGCCGCTCCACACGGCGCGCGCGCGCATCTTGGCGCCATCGAGGAACGCGGTGCCGCCCCGCACCGCCACTTCACCGCGCTCGTCGCCGCATTCGAAACCAAACCCGCCTTCCCGGTGCGGAAAGATGCGTGCCGCTCGCTGCGCCTGTCCATCCGCAAACAGCACATCCTGGTACGCCGCGCCATTCATGCGCCACGAGTTCGTATCGTTCCACGGCGACCATGGATCGCCGGACGCCGCTGCCCGCGTCCGAACTTTGCGGCGCTGTTCCGCAAGCACCTCGAGCGCCGCCGCCGCCAGAATTTCGCGCGAAGCCGGACATGGCGTGGGAGCGAGTTCCTCCAGGTGACGCTCCAAAAAACCGGTGTCATACCGCCCGGCCCGGTAGTCCGGGTGCGCCCCAACCCCGGCGAGAAACGCGATATTCGTGGCTACGCCCGCGATTTCGTAAGCGCCCAGAGCACGCCGCAGGCGCGCAATGGCCTCCTCGCGGTCCGCGCCCCAGACGATCAGCTTCGCAATCAGCGGGTCGTAGTGGACCGAAATCGCGTCGCCCGCGCGCACGCCGCTATCCACGCGCACGTGCTCGCCGGTGGGCGCTTCCAGGTGCGCCAGCACGCCCGTGGAAGGGCGAAACTCGTGCCGCGCTGCGTTTCGAACAAGATCTTCCGCATACACGCGCGCTTCGATCGCATGCCCATGGATCGCCAACTCTTCCGCTCGCTTCGGCAGCGGCTCTCCATCGGCCACGCGCAGTTGCCACTCCACCAGGTCCAGGCCGGTGATTGCCTCCGTCACCGGATGTTCTACCTGTAAGCGCGTGTTCATCTCCATGAAATAAAACCGGCCGCTATCCCAGAGGAATTCCACTGTGCCCGCGTTCGTATAGCCGATCGCCCGCGCCGCCGCGCACGCCGCCTCTCCCATCGAGCGCCGCCGTTCCGGGTCCATGTGAGGCGCGGGCGCTTCTTCGAGCACCTTCTGATAGCGCCGCTGCATCGAGCAATCGCGCTCGAAGAGCGATACCACATTGCCGTGGGAATCCGCGAACACCTGGATCTCTATGTGCCGCGGCCGAACCAGGTATTTCTCCAGCAGCAGGCGGCCATCGCCGAACGAAGAAGCGGCTTCGCGCGCGGCCGCCTCCAGCGCCGGGCCGAGGTCCGCCACCCGCTCCACAATCCGCATGCCCTTGCCGCCGCCTCCCGCCGACGCCTTAATTAGCACCGGATAGCCGGTCTCCGCGGCGGCCGCGGCAAATGAATCGAAATCCTGCGCCGCGCCATGATACCCCGGAACGACCGGAACGCCGCTGCGGGCCATCAACTCCTTGGCCGCCGATTTCAAACCCATGGCGCGAATCGCCGCGGCCGGCGGGCCGATAAACACGATTCCCGCCTCCGCGCACGCCTCGGCAAAATCCGCGTTTTCACTGAGAAACCCGTAGCCCGGATGAATCGCCTGCGCGCCCGCGCGCCGCGCCGCATCGAGTATCCGATCGATGTTCAGATAGCTCTCGCGCGCCGGCGCCGGGCCGATCGAATAAGCCTCGTCCGCCTGCTCCACATGCAGCGCGGCTCGATCGACCTCCGAGTAAACGGCCACCGTGCGCACGCCCATGCGCCGCGCGGTCCGCATGACGCGGCAGGCGATCTCGCCGCGGTTGGCGACCAGAATCTTATCAAACATGTTTTCTCAAACATGTTTTCTTAAACATGCCCCAGCGCCGCCGCGGATACAGGCAGCGCCTATTGTCCCTCATCGTCGATCCGTTCCACCAGCCTTTCTACATTGAGCGCATAAATGGCGCTCTTGCCGTGCCGGTCGCTCTGGAAGTAGATGCGTTGCGCGTCCGGCGAAAACAGCGGCGAAACCTGCTCCGGATGGCTCGCGCGATGCTCGCACAGCGTCAGTTCGCGCCGCGTGATGCGCAGCATGATGAGCACGGCCGGCGATGCCTTGTTGCGGCTCGCGCCCACGAAAACCGAGGCGTCGCGGTTGGGCGAAAAAGCCACGTACTGGCTGGTCTTGGCCACCTGTTTATCGGCGCGCGTTTCGGGGCTGTATTCGCGGATATTGTTAAGCTCCTTGAAATCGTCCGGGAAATTCAAATAGAGCAGCGTTTTGCCGTCCGCGGACCAGAATGCCGGTCCCGTGCCGCCGCCCGCAAGCTTCAACTGAGTTTGCCCGCCGTTCGTTCCCATAAGCCCGCCAAGCCAAAAACCCCCTCCGGCCTGCCGGAAGAGAATTTGCGCGTGCTGCGGCCGCTCCAGCGGATCGGCCATCCGAAACGGCGTCTCCAGCACCGTACGCGCGGCGCCTTGGGCAAGCGACACCGCGCGCAGCCGCGACTCGGCCGAATCTTGTTGCGAACGCTCCTCCACGAAGAAGAGTTGCCCGCCATTGGCCGCCACGTGCAAGCCGCCGGCCGGTTCCCAACCCTCGGCAACGGTATATACCGGCCGCTCCCGCAAGTTGCTCAATGGGCACAGGTAGATCGTGCGCCCCGCCAGGAAGCAGAAGGAACGGCCGTCCGGCAGTAGCGTGAGCGAGCGGCCGTCCAGGTCCTTGTGATCCGTGAGTTGCTGCTGATCGCCACTCTTCAGATTCAGGCGGAACGCCTGCGGCGAGCCGGTGCGGTCCGAACAGTACAGCAATGATCCGCTGTTGCGCGAAATGGCGCGGCTCACAGGACCGGGCAAGGTGCTGGTGTAGGCGGGGTCGGTGAGCCGGTGTACCTGAAACTCGGTGGCCTCGTCGAGGTAGCGGTACACCTCAGCCTCGAAAATCTGCCCCTTCGGACCCGCCATTCTTCTATGTTACGCCCGCGGCTTCCTTGGCAAGCCGGAGCCGCCCCTCAATCGAAGAACGTCCCATAGAAAAAGAAAGGGGCAGGTTTTGGGCCTGCCCCTCGCCTTCGGCTTTGACTTGTTGATTCAGCTTAGAACGACAGTTGGCCTCCAAACTTGATCATTCGTCCGAACGCCCCCGGCAGAGCACCATTGTCGGCAAAAGGACTTGTGGACACGCCAAACGAGGGTGAGTTCACGTTTTGCAAAGGACTAATGAACGGCGATACCGTGTTTGACAGGTTGTATGCCTCGGCCCGAACCTCGAAGTTAAAGCGGTCGTGTACGTGGAAATTTTTCATCAAACCCAGATTGTAGGTCCACGCAGTGGGGCCGCGAAGCACCCCGCGATTCAAGCCTCCGAAGTTGGTCCCGACCGGTGTAAAAAACGCCGAGCTGTTAAAGAACGACGCGCCATTGCCGAAAGCGCCGGTGGTCAGTCCGCTGTTCCCGAAAGCGCCCGCCAGCGGCGTCAGCCCGGGACAATTGCACAGCAGAGGATCGGCTGTGAACGTGAATGGCGTGCCCGTAACCCAGGTCAGCACACCATTGAGTTGCCAGCCGCCTAACAGCGTGCTCAGAATGCTGTTGCCGTGGCGGCCCCATGGAATCTCCCACAGGTGCGTAAGATTGAGTTGCTGCGTGCGGTCGAAATCCAAAGGACCGTAATTGGAGCGCAGATCCAGTGGATTCAAAATCTGGTTGAGCTCGTTGGTATAACCCAGCGCCTTGCTGTAAGTGTAAGCGGCCATGAACGCGATGCCTTGCGAGAAGCGCTTATTCAGGCTCACCTGAAGCGAGTTGTAGTTCGAGGTCAAACCGCTCTGGATCGACTGCACCGTGCTGGTCTGGCCGAGCGAGGCCAACGGCAGTCCCGCAACCCCCGTCCCCGGCAGCGCGAAGTTCGAATTAAAGGAGTAGGGTAAGTGGCGGTCCAGCATGCCCACATATCCGATCGACAGCACGCTGCCGTAGTAGAAGTCCCGCTGCACCTGCAAACTGAAAGTCTGCACGTACGGCGTGGGCAGGTTTCGCTGCACCGCATAGGCCGGCAAGGTGCCCGCGAAGGCGCCGTTGGCCAGTGTGGCTGGAGGCGGCACGGTGGTGGTCAGGGTCGGACCAAAGGTGCCGATACCCGGCGCCACCGCATAGGTCCCCTGCACGCCCGCTACCGCTCCGAACTGCGCCGGCAGAAGTCCCGAGAACTGGTACGGCATCTGGAAGTACTGAATGCCGTAGCCGCCGCGGATGACCGTCCGGTCGTTCAGGCTCCAGGCCAGGCCGATCCGGGGCGCCAGATTGGTAGTCTGCCGCACCGTGAAATCCATGGGAGTCCCGCCGATGCCGGAATAGTTAAAGCTATTGGTAGTGGGATCGTAGATCTGGCCGGCGCCGCTATTGGCGGGGCCAATCGCGCCCCACAGTTCGTAGCGAACGCCGAGGTCGAGCGTCAGGTGCGGCATCAAGTGAACGTTGTCCCCCAGCCAGAATCCGTACTGGCTCTGCCGGATCGTGGGAGAGATCAGGTCGCTGACGACTCCCACCTGGGAAGGCGCGCCCAATAGAAACGCTGCATACGAGTTATAGAACTCGGAAAAGGCCGAAAGCGGTGTTCCGTCATTCGACAAGGTCGCGCCCGGGCCAAAATAGGCGGTGCCGCTCGGTCCGAACTGCGGCAATAACGGCTGGTTCAGCCATCCGTCCGCGCGAATGCGGCGGATGTCTACGCCCCACTTGAAGCTGTGCCTGGCTGTGTGCAGGCTCCAGTCCCATACCCAGTTGAACGTGTTGTCGACTGGTTCCTCCGGAATCGTGGCGTTCGAGCCGATCAGCGGCATGCCCGGAATGTTGATTCCGATCAGCCCTGTCGGGAAACTGCTGACTCCCAGCGCGGCCGCGAGCGCGGACTGGTCGCTGTCGTTCGGTTGTAGTCTCAAATCGTAGCGGTTGTAGGCGAACTTGAGCGAGGTAATCAGGTGATCGTTGAAAGCGTGGTCTAGTCCGATGGCGGCATTCTGGCTCAAAATGCGGCCAAAGATCCCTTCACTGATTACTGGACCGAGGGGAGAATTCTCGGAAGAGTAATTGTTCGTGTATCCGTACCGCAGAAACGCGGAAGTGCGGTCGCTCATGTGATCGTCAATGCGGCCGCCGCCCTTCTGGTAATTCAGACGGAACAACTGGTTCGAAACGAGGTTGTTTACCAGGCCCGGTGCGTTTGGCGCTGGAATGAAACTGGCAATGGCCAGTGAGGTCGGGTTCAAATCGCCGGCGGGAATTACGCCGCCCGCAAACGCGGTCCGTCCCGTCCCCAGGGAATTGCCGGTGAATGGGTTATAGACAGTGAGGCCGGGAATCCCGCTGAAGTCGCCGGTTAGCGCGCCGTTTACCGGTACGGTAGAAATCGTTGTGTTGTAGCCGGAATTGAACTGGCCTTCGTAAGATCCGAAGAAGAAGATCTTGTCCTTCACAATCGGACCTCCCACTGTCGCTCCAAACTGGTTATAGACGAACCGCGGCGAGTTCGTGTCCACCGTATCGAAGAACGAGCGCGTGCGCAGCGGATTGCCGCTATAGAACTCGAATAAATCGCCGTGCAGCGTGTTCGTCCCGCCACGGGAGTTATCGACCGCATAAGTTCCGCCGGTGAATCCCTTGTCCATTTGCAGGTTCGCTGTCGAGACATTGAACTGCTGGATCATGTCCGTGGGAACCACCCGGATCGCTGTGTTGCGGTAGGGTTCCGTGTTTAGAAAGCCGTCCAAATACCACTGATTCAAAAACGGAGATTGGCCGTTTGTGGAGAAGAAGCGGTTTCTGTCGGGATCCATCGGGAACGGTATCGCTGCTTCCGGCGGCGTAATGCCGGTTTCGAACTGCACGAACTGCTGGTGATTGCGGTCGATGTTCGGAATTTCCTGAATGACACGCGTGTCTATACCGAGAGAGACTTCTCCGTTGTCGCTCTGTGTCATTGGCGCGGTGCCTTTAATCTGTACCGTTTCGTTGATGTTGCCGGTCTCCAGAGTAATGTTGACCTGAGTAGGACCGGTGGCGGTCAGTTCGATCGCCTGTTGCGAAGTTCGTTTATATCCAGAAGACTCCACATCCACGTTGTAAGTACCCGGGGGCAAACCCGTAATACTAAATGTGCCGTCCGGGCCGGTTAAGCCTTTCTGCGAAGTGTTCGTTTGGGTGTTAGTGACAGTAATTGCGGCATTCGGTACTGGATTACCTTCCGCCGACGTAATTCTGCCGGTAAGTGTTCCACTAACTGACTGCGCCCACAAAGCCGCGCAGGCGGACATTATCAGCGCACACGTATATCTCAAGAGTAACTTGGGCATTTTTCCTCCAAAAAAGCGAAAACCCCTAAAGCGAGCGTATCAGCGGCCGAAAAATGCGGTCAACGTGGATTTCGTGCCCCGCGGCACAGGTGCTCCGGCTTGGTGAGATACCATACCGCCCTGTCGTGGGATTCACAACCGAAATGAGACAGTGTGCCATTGCCGCACGGTTTGAATAATACTGATATAATTGGTGCCTTATGAAGGGTATCGTCCTGGCGGGCGGCACTGGGAGTCGTTTGTTCCCATTAACCAAAATCACCAACAAGCATCTGCTTCACATTTACGACCGGCCCATGATCTACTACCCCATCCAGACCCTGGTGGATGCGGGAATCCGGGACATCCTGATCGTGACCGGAGGCCGCAATTCCGGCGATTTCCTGCGGCTCCTGGGCAACGGCAAGCATTTCGGCTTGGCTCACATCAACTATACCTACCAGGAAGGCGAAGGTGGAATTGCCGACGCGCTCGGGCTGGCGGAGCACTTTGCCGATGGCGACAAGATCTGCGTCGTTCTCGGCGACAACATTATTGAACGCGATATCCGCGCCGCCGCCGATCGCTTCCGGGAGCAGCCGAAGGGTGCGCATATTCTGCTGAAACGCGTCCACGACGCGGAACGGTTCGGGGTGGCGGAAGTCGCCGGCGGCCGCGTTATCGGTATCGAAGAGAAACCGGAACACCCCAAGAGCGATTACGCCGTCACAGGCATTTACATGTACGATGCCACGGTTTTCGACAAGATCCGGACGCTAGTCCCTTCCAAGCGCGGCGAACTGGAAATTACCGACGTCAATAATGCCTATATCCGCGAAGGCACGATGGCTTTTTCTTTCCTCGAAGGCTGGTGGACCGATGCGGGTACTTTCGATTCCCTGCTGCGCGCCGCCAATCTGGTCGCGCAGTCGGTGGCCAACAAGCAGGGAGTTTCACCTGCCCAGGATGACATTGCTCACCCCGGCCGTGGAGAGGCGGCGGCCGTCTGATGGCTAGCTCCACGGCAACTTCGCCAATTGCTCCCGGAAGGCGGATCGCTCAATCGGAACAACTTGAGCTCGCTCTGCCTGATTGCCCGAAAGGTTTGGGCAAACTGATCGGCGCTATCGATTCGCCCGGATTGATCGAAGGTGTCCGCGTGCAGCCGTTCGTGGTCCATCCCGATGATCGCGGCTACTTTCTCGAAGTCCAGCGCTTCGGCCGCGGGCTGGCAGCCCAATTTCCGGCCGCAACCACCCAAGTCTCCGCCGCTCTCAATTATCCCGGCGTCATCAAGGCGTTCCACTATCACCTCCACCAGACCGATTGCTGGACCCCTGTCAAAGGCCTGTTGCAAGTGGTCCTGGTCGATCTGCGCGTCGGCTCCGCCACCTTTGGCCTGAGGAATACTATGTACCTGGGTCCGCTGCGCCCCTGGCAGGTGCTCATCCCGCCCGGAGTCGGCCATGGCTACAAGGTGATTGGCGCCGAAGAATCCATGCTGGTCTATCTGACCGACCGCTTCTACGATCCCCAGGATGAAGGGCGTATCGCCTATAACGATCCTCTGATCAATTACGATTGGGAGACCCAGCACAAGTGACCGTCCTGGTTACGGGCGGCGCCGGTTTCATCGGCTCCGCTTTCGTTCGCCTTCTTGCGGCCGAAACCGCCTGGCGCGTGGTCAATCTCGATAAGCTCACCTACGCGGGCAACCTCGAAAACCTCGCTGCCATTCCCGAAGGTCCTCGCTACCGTTTTGTCCACGGCGATATCTGCGATGAGACGTTAGTCACCGCGCTCGTCGAACAAGAGAAGCCCGAGGCTATTGTCCATTTCGCGGCGGAATCGCATGTGGACCGCAGCATTCTCTCTCCCACGCCGGTCATCCGCACCAACCTGAATGGGACCTTCACCCTGCTCGAAGCCGCGCGCCGCCGGCGTGTGCCCCGCTTCGTCCATGTTTCTACTGACGAAGTTTACGGCAGCCTGGAGCCGCCGCGGGAAGCTACCGAAGAGTACCCTCTCAATCCCAGCAGCCCTTACTCGGCTGCCAAGGCGGGGTCCGACCTGCTGGCGCGTTCTTACTTTGTCACCTACAAACTGCCTGTAGTCATTACCCGCGCTTCGAATAACTACGGCCCCTACCAGTTTCCCGAAAAACTGATTCCTCTCATGATCGCCAATGCATTTGAGGATAAGCCGCTGCCGGTCTACGGCGATGGCCTGCAGGTGCGCGACTGGCTGTATGTCGAAGACCATTGCCGCGGCATCCTGGAGGTCTTGCGGCAGGGCCGCGACGGGGAAATTTACAACATCGGCGGCAACCGCTCGCTTCCCAATTTGGAAGTCGTCCGGCGCGTGCTGGCTCTCACCGGAAAACCGGATTCTCTGATTCAGTACGTGACAGACCGGCCGGGGCACGACCGCCGTTACGCCCTTTCGAGCGAGAAACTCATGCGGGAAACCGGATGGCAGCCACGGATGGATTTCGAATCCGGCCTGGCCCGCACCATCGAGTGGTACCGCGCGAATGCATCCTGGGTAGCGCACGTGCGCAGCGGCGAATATCTTTCTTACTACGAGCGGAATTATGGCGGCCGCGCTTTGGCCGGCCCCGGTCGCAACTGAGGAACCCCGGTGCGCGTGGTTCTGGAAGCCGCGCCTCTTGCCCTCTCCAGCGGCGGTCTCTCCCGCTACACTGCGGAACTGAGTCTCGCTCTGGCCCGCTGCTACCCCGAAGATGATTTTTTCCTGGTTTCCGATCAGCCTTTCCCCCTGCCCGGAACTGCTTGGCCCGAAAATGCTCCGCCCAATCTGGTCCGCGGCCGCAAGCCGTCGAACGCGCTCGAACGCCGCTGGTGGTTATGGGGCCTCTCCCGCGAAGCCGCCCGCCTGCGCGCCGGCGTGATTCACGGTCCCGATTTCTCGGTCCCTTACCTTCCCCTCCGCCCCAGCGTGCTGACTCTCCACGATCTTTCACCGTGGCTCAAAGCCGGCTGGCATTACGCTGCCGGCCGCGTCAAACGCCGCGCTCCCGTGTTACTCAGGCTGCGCATTCCTACTATGGTGATCGCCGTCAGTGAAGCTGTGCGGCGAGAGGCGATCGCCCGTTTTGCCATCGCCCCGGAGCGCATTGTGGCCACTCCACTCGCGGCCCCCCGATGGCTCGGCCCGCGCCAGGTCCGCCCGCCGCGCCCGTACTTTCTGTTTGTGGGCACGCTGGAACCGCGCAAGAATGTCCCTGCCCTGATTGCCGCCTGGCGCGAGGTGCGGCGGGAATGCGACGTGGACCTTGTACTAGCCGGCCGCCCGCGCGCGGATGCGCCCGCCATCGTGGAGGAACCCGGCCTGCGCGTAATGGGCGAAGTAGCCGATTCGCAACTCGCCGGTCTTTACTCGGGCGCGCTGGCGTTCGTGTATCCTTCGCTCTATGAGGGCTTCGGCCTTCCCGTAATCGAAGCCATGCAGTGCGGCGCATGCGTCATCGCCTCTCCGGCCGTGCGGGAGGCCGGCGGCGATGCCGCGGTCTATGCGAACAGCCAGGCCGAACTGGCGGCGGCCATGCGGCAAGCGGCTACCGAACCGGAATGGCTCGCCCAAAGGCGCGCGCTCTCTCTCGCCCGCGCCCGCGAATTCTCCTGGGACCGCACCGCGCGGCTCACCTACGAAGTCTACCGGGAGGCCCTCAAGCGCTTTGGCCGCTGATTCCAAACCGCGCGCCCTGGTGCTCGCGCCCGAAGCGCCCTACCCCATAACCGGCGGTGGCGCGCTCCGCACCGCTTCCCTGCTGCACGGCCTCGCCCGCTCGCATTCGATCGACCTCATCGTTTTCCGCCAGCCTTCCGCGGCCGATCCGCGAGCCGCCATCCCCGCGGGCTTGCTCGACCGCATCTGCCCAATCGATCTTCCCACCCATGGCCGTGGCTTCGCCGCCCGCTCCGTCCGCAACACCCTGCGCCTGCTGCGGCAGGTGCCGCCGCTCATCGATCGCTTCTCCGGTTTCTCGGCTCAGATCGCCGCCGCCGTCGCGGGCCGCCGATATGAAATCGGCGTCGTCGAGCATTTCTGGTGCGCTCCATACTGGGAGCAGATCGCCCCGGTCTCAACCCGCACCATCCTCGATCTGCACAATATCGAATCGGTTTTGCACTGGCGCTGCGCGGAAACGGAAACAGGCGCGGAAGCGTTCGCGCACCGCATCTTCGCCGCCGCGGCGCTGGAACTGGAGCGAAAATGGATCCCGCGTTTCTCGCAAGTACTGGCGGCATCGCCCGCCGATGCCGCCATGCTTGCGGCGATCGTTGAGCCGCATGCCGCAAAGCCGCGTATCAGCGTTTACCCGAATGCCATCCCCCAGAGGCCGCTGCCGGTAGCCGAACCGCGGCACGCGGTTGTGTTCTCCGGAAATCTCGAATACCACCCCAACATTCGAGCGGTCCGCTTCTTCCGCGAGCGCGTTTGGCCGCGCCTGCGCGCCCAATGGCCGGCTCTGGTGTGGCGGCTCGTGGGGCGCAATCCCCGCGCGGTCGCCGCCTCGACCGCCGGGGATCCCCGCATCGAAGTGACCGGCCCGGTCGAGGACGCTGTCGCGGAACTGGCCCGCGCCCAAGTCGCCGTAGTCCCGCTGCTCGCCGGCAGCGGCACCCGCCTCAAAATCCTCGAAGCCTGGGCCGCGGGGCTTCCGGTCGTTTCCACGGCGCTGGGCGCCGAAGGCCTGCCCGTTTGCCATGGCCGTCATCTGCTGATCGCGGATACCGCCGCGGAGTTTGCCGCCGCCGTCTCCCGCCTCCTTGAATCGCCACCATTGCGTCAGACATTGGCTCACGCCGGCCGCGCCCTGCTCCAAAGCGGGTTCACTTGGGAAAGAGCCTGGGAGACCCTCGATCTTTAACCCGCCGTGCCTTCATCTGCTTGCCGCCACCGGCCCAGCCGATTGCGCCGCCACTCCCTCCGCCTGCTCGCGCCCGCCTCCGTGCGCCGCCACTGCTCCGCTCTCGCGCGCCCCCGCGCGCCGTCACTGGCTGCTCTGCCTGCCGCGCGCCGGCGCCTCCCGCCTGCTCGCGCGGCGCCGGGGCGGATATAATGACACGCGGTACCCAAAAAGGAGATGGTATGAATGAGTAGGCTCGGGCGGGATAAGCTTCGAGAAGAGAGGTTTTCTCGGAGTAGACAGGTCACAGGCTGGATAGTGTTTTTGGGCACTGCTGTCCAAATTAGCTGCCGACCATAAACTGCCTTACAGAATCCAAACCACATAACGGGAACAACTGAACCGCATGGCGGATCAGGTTGGTGGAGGCACCGGGCTATTGTGGCCGTCAGGTGCTGTCCAAATTCCG
>DATGKM010000226.1:0-6859 GCA_035294665.1 Bryobacteraceae bacterium
ACTTCACGCCAACCAGTTCGTCGTGGCTTAATCAGGTGGAACGCTGGTTCGCCGAAATCACGCGAAAGCGCATTCGCCGCGGTACGTTCCGCAGCGTTCGCGCTCTGACCAGTGCGATCCACGATTACCTCAAGGACTACACCGAGAACCCCAGACCATTTCGATGGATCGCGAGCGCCAGCCGAATCATCCGCAAGGTCAATAATATTTCAGAGACGGCAGACTAGCCAGGGGCTGCATGCCTGACAAGGCGGAAACCGGTGGGGACCAGATGCTGAGGAAATTTCTGGCGCGCCCGGAGAGACTCGAACTCCCGACCTACTGGTTCGAAGCCAGCCGCTCTATCCACCTGAGCTACGGGCGCGCATCACGATTGTAGCAACAGCGTTATTGTTCGGCGATCACCGGGTTGACCAGTTCGCCTAAGCCTTGAATCCGCACGCGGCATTCGTCGCCGGGGCGGAGCCAGCGCGGCGGTTTGCGCGCGAAGCCGACGCCGCCGGGAGTGCCCGTCAGGATTATATCTCCGGTCTCCAAGGTGAATACGCTCGAAAGATACGCGATCAGGCGCGGCACGGTGAAGATAAGATTGCAAGTATTGGAGTGCTGCATGGTTTCGCCGCTCAGCGTGAGAGAGATCTCGAGATTATGCGGATCGGGGATTTCATCGGCGGTCACAATTGCCGGGCCAATGGGGGCGAACGTATCGAAGGTTTTACCGATCATCCATTGCGAGGTGGCGCTTTGGAAATCGCGCGCGCTCACGTCATTCGAGATGGTGTAGCCGAACACGTGCTCGCGCCAACGCTCTTCGGGAATGTGCCGGCCGCCCTTGCCGATCACCACAGCCAGTTCCGCTTCATAGTCGGGCTTGGTGGAGTTTTTTGGCAGCACGATGGGCTGCCTGTGCCCGATCACAGCGGTATGGAATTTGGAGAAGATGGTGGGCGCTTCGGGTATGGGCGCGCGCGCTTCGGCGGCGTGATCGCGATAGTTCAAGCCGATGCCGATCAACTTGGGAGGACGCGGAATGGGCGCCAGCAATTTTACGGTTGCGGGATCAAGCCGCTCGCCCTTGGGGGCGGGATGACTCCAGCGCATCACGCGGTCCAGTGAGTCCTTTCCGCCGGCGATCAGGGACAACATATCGGTAAAACCGGCGTCGGTGAGGCCGACGATCCCATCATCGGTAAGCAACGCGGGTTCCGCATATCGTGTTCTTTCTATGGTTACGAAGCGCACGTGTCTCCCCGTGGGTCTCCTTTCGCTGCAGTTGGCCTCAGCTACTTGCTCCGCCGGCTGTGCTGAGATGCGAACGGTTCAACAGCTCGTCCGCCACGGCTTGCGGCCGGTCGATGTTGCCGATGGTGAGGCGGCTCGCTTCGCCCGAGGTTTCAAGCGAAATATCGCCAATGTTTAAAATTCGCTGCCAAAGTCCCTGGTCCACGCGAACGTCCTGCAGCTTGGATAACTGAATCGTGCGGGTGGTGCGCGCGCCAATGCCGGTCTGGTACCGCAGGCGATCGCCGGTGACCACCGCCTGCGTGGAACGGAGGCGCAACCAGCGGGCAGCGGGCCAGACAAAGATCAGTGGCGCGATCAAGGGCAGCAGAGCCAGATTCTGATTGCCCCGCCAGTAAGCGAAGTACCCGATCTCTATGGCGAGAAACACAACTGCCGTCAGGATAGTGCCGGCCTTGAGAAACTTGGCGGTGGGGCGGATGGTCAGGTCGGACATTCCAGGACGTCGCGCCGGTTCACTCGACTGGGACGTGAGTTCCCTTGTTTTCCTCGCGCGACAAACGCGCGATGCGCGCATCGAGCAGGCTGCGGATGCCTTTCAGGAATTCCACGCGGGAATTCCGGAAATGATCGCGGGTGGCGTCCGACCAGGTGCGCTCCACCAGCGGGCGCACGGTCTGGCAGAAAAAGCAACCCGGCCCCCGGGCGCCCGCGGCTTCGGTCTTCTCTTCCATTCTCAAACCTCCTTCATTTCCACCGTCAAAACTCGATTGTCCAATCTGGCGCGGGCGGGCGCAAGGCCGGCCATGGTGGTGGGCAGGCCGATATGGCGCCGGAGGGTGCCAATCTCCACCACCAGCTCATCGCCTTTTTTGAACAGCCCCACGTCTCCTTTCGCGGCGAAGGGCAGTTGCAGCCGCACTTCGTAATGGCCGTCGCTCTTGACGAAGGAGAATGGCGCTTCGGTGCGCGTCACGGCGGCCGGGTCCTCTTTTTCGCCATAGAGAGCGCGCGCCAGTTCTTCCAGACGGTCGCGGCCCAGGACTTCATGCGTGAACAATGCCACACGCTTCGCTGGAACCGGGGAAAAGTAGTTGTCGATTTCTTCCAGCACCTTGGTCTGCGAGGCGCGCCATTCGTGGAACCAGTTGTCGCTGATTTCCTGCGGCAGCACGCGATTCACGATGATCCCATCTACGGTCAGCCCGTGCAGCGAGAAATACACGTAGGCACGCTGGGTCTCGCGGAGCACCATGCGCTCCGGGTTGGTGACCAGGCGGACGCTGGTCTTCCTGGGATCTTCCAGCAGTTCGTCAATGCCATCCAGCTTGGCGAACAGGTCCTGCACGTTGGCGAAGTAGCTGTCGGGAGGAAGCTCGATGGGCGAGACGCGATTGGCGATGGGCCGCACCGCTTTCAAAACGCCGCGCTGCAGCGGGAAAATGTGACGCATGTACCATTCGAGCGTGGTGGGCATGCTGACGAAGCGCATGGATTCGGCCGTGGGGGCGCAATCGAGCACGACCACGTCATAGCGGCATTCGCGGCGGAAGGTGTTCACCCACATCATGGCGCTCAGTTCTTCCATGCCGGGCAGAATGGCCAACTCCTCGGCTTCCACGTCGCTGATACCCGTGGTGCGCAGCACGGAAATGACGTAGGCCGAAATTTCGCGCCAGTGGCGCTTAATTTCCTTCTGGATGTTGACCTCATGGATGGCGAGCTGCTCGTTGATCGGGTAGGGGTCGCCGGTCTTGCCGTGAAACAGGTCGGTTTCCAGATCGAAGGCATCGGCGAGGCTGTGTGCCGGATCGACGCTCATCACCAGGGTGCGGTAGCCGAGCCGGGAAAGTTGCAAGCCGGTGGCCGCGGCCAGGCTGGTCTTGCCGACGCCGCCTTTGCCACTGAATAAAAGAATGCGCATATCCAATTTCATTCTACAGCCCGCGTTCCGGCGGACCTCTGGCGGCCCAATGCTACACTGGCGATGATACCGGAAACATATGCCACGCACCTGGGAGGGCGGGCTGTCGGCGGCGGGCTTGCGTTTTGCCATCGTCGTCGGCCGCTTCAATACGTTCATCACCGAGCGATTACTCGCCGGAGCGCTGGATGCGCTCACGCGTTCCGGGGCCGATCCGGAAGCCGTCGAGATCATTAAAGTGCCCGGGTCGTGGGAAGTGCCGCTGGCCGCGGCCGAGGCGGCCCGGCAGCAGCGCTTTGACGCCATCATCTGCCTCGGCGCGGTGATTCAGGGTGAAACACCACACTTTGAATACATCGCCGCCGAGGCGGCGAAAGGAATCGCACAGGTGTCGGCCACGCACGCCATTCCCATCGCATTCGGCGTCCTCACCACCAATACGCTGGAGCAGGCCATCGACCGCGCGGGCGCCAAGAGCGGGAACAAGGGCTTCGACGCCGCAATCACCGCCATCGAAATGGCCGATCTGTTGCGCCAATTACGCAGCACGCCGCGCGGTTCTTCGCGCGCCGCCGATGGAACCGTCTGATGCCGGCCCGCCGCCGTTCCCGCCAGCGGGCGCTGCAGATCCTGTTTCTGTGGGATGCCCGCCGCCAGCCGGTGGACGATCTGCTGAACACCTATTACGACACGCTTTTTTCGGAAGAACGGCCAGGCCGCGATCCATTCGCCTCTCAACTGGTGCAAGGCGCGATCGAGCACCTTCCGGAATTGGACGAACGCATCAGCCGCCACGCCGAGCATTGGCGCATGGAGCGCATGCCGGCCGTGGATCGCAATATTTTGCGGCTGGCCGTCTTTGAAATGGTCCACTCCGACACGCCGGCCCCGGTGATCATCGATGAGGCGCTGGAACTGGCGCGCAAGTTCTCAGGGGAAGAATCGGTGCAGTTCGTCAATGGCGTGCTGGACGCGGTGCACCGGGAGATTGCGCCGCGCGGGTCAGGACGCGTCTCTTGAAAGTTCGATGGCGCGCCTGAGGCCGACAAGCGGAAGTTCGGGAATGAAGGCATCGAACAGGGTTTCGCTCTCGAATAGCCGGCCGTAGCCGCCGGTCCCGAGTATGACCGGCTTACGGTCCGGCCTGCCGTTATCTCCGGCGCCGCCAAAATTTTCCTCCGAGATCATGCCGGCGAGCGCGCGCACCGTGGCGAGCGTGCCGTGGTACAAGCCGGACTGGATACTCTCCACGATAGACCGGCCCAGCACCGCCGAGGGCCGCACAATTTCGACGGCCGGCAGGCGGGCGGTTTTTGATTCGAGCATGGCCATCGAACTGTGGATTCCGGGCGTGATGATCCCGCCCAGGTACTCCTTTTCTCCGGTCACCGCGCAGAGCGTGGTAGCCGTGCCGAAATCCACGATGATCAGGTTGCGGCCGGGGAAGCGGGTGACGCCGCCCAGGGCGTTGGCGATCTTGTCCGCGCCGACCTCGAGCGGATTGCGGTAGCGGATTTTCAGGCCGGTTTTCACTCCCGGCTGCAGTAGCAGCGGTTCGAAGCGGAAATACTTGCGGAAGCAGTTTTTGAGCGAGTGCAGAACATCCGGAACGACCGAGCAGACCCCGGCCATGGCGATGGCTGCCGGGTCGATATGGTTCTCGCGGAGCACCGCGCGGAAAAACAGACCGAACTCATCGGACGAAGCGCGGATGCTGGAGGAGCGGCGGAAGGTAGCGAGCAACCGCTCGCCATCGTAGACGCCGCCGAAGATCTGCGTATTTCCGACATCCAGGCAGAGCAGCATAATTCACCTTGATCAGCTACGGGAGCGGCACGTTGTCGATCAGCCGCACTCCTTCGAGAAATGCCGCGCCGAAGCGCCGGCCCCAGTGCTCCTCCACGTAATCCACCGTGAAACCTTCGGCTTCAAGCATGCCGCGCGCGCCTTCGCTCGAATGAGAGGAGGATAAAGCCCGAAACAGGCCCGCTGCCTTTGCGCGCCCCGCCGGCGAAAGCAGTTCGTTGCGCGAACTCGCGGCCAGGCCGGATGGCTCCCGCACGGTCGGGCAGGGCACAATCTGAGTGGGCAGGAAAAATTCTCGCGCGAGGTCTGTCACCACGCGCAATTGCTGGTAATCTTTTTCTCCGAAATAGGCGCGATCGGCCCGCACCAGATTCAGCAGCTTCAAAACCACCAGCATCACACCCTGGAAAAAGCCGGGGCGGCAGACGCCTTCCATGATTTGCGTGAGCGGTTCTTCTTCAATGCGGAAGCGATTGCCCTGAGGATACATTTCCGCCGCCGCCGGCACGATTACGTCGCCCGCGCCCAGCCCCTCCAGCATTTCGAGGTCGCGCGCGAGCGTGCGCGGGTAGCGCTCCAGGTCTTTCGGATCGTTGAATTGAGTTGGGTTGACGAAGATGCTCACTACGACACTCTGGTTTTCCAGACGGCAGCGCTCTACCAAAGATGCATGGCCGCGGTGCAGCGCGCCCATGGTGGGAACGAAGCCGATGGTGGAGCCTGCGAGCGCGCGGCGGCGGGCCCTCCATTCGGCCACCGTTTTCCAGACCTGCATCAGTAGCTTTCTTCCACGCGCGGAAAGCTTCCCGATTTCACCGCGCGGTCATAGTCGGCAAGCGCATCGAGTATGTCGCGCGCCCCATCCGCAAAGCGGCGCGCGAACCGCGGATGGAACTCCAGATTCATGCCCAGCAAATCCTGCAAGACCAGGATCTGGCCGTCGCATCCGGCGCCCGCGCCGATGCCGATGGTGGGGATGCGGAGAGACTCCGTGATCTCGCGGGCGAGCGCGGCGGGAATGCACTCCAGAACCAGCGCGAATGCGCCCAAATTTTCGAGCGCCCGCGCCTGCCGCGCGATTTCGGCGGCGGCCGAAGCGCTGCGCCCCTGCACCCGAAAGCCGCCGTAGGCGTTTACGGATTGCGGCTGCATCCCCAGGTGGCCCATAACCGGAATGCCGCTATCCACCAGCCGGGCGATGACGTCCTCGTGCCCATCCACGCCCTCCAATTTGAGGGCCTTGGCTCCGGCGCTCATCAATTCCTGCGCGGCATCGAGCGCGGCGGGAATGCCCTTCCGGAAGGAAAGGAACGGCATATCCGCCACCACGAACTTCGCTGCGCCGGCGGCTTCGATACCGCGCGCTACCGCTTCGGTGTGCATACGCATCAGCGCCACCGTGGCGGAAAGCGTGTTGGAATGGCCGTGCACAACCATTGCCACGCTATCGCCCACCAAAAGCGCATCCACGGCGCTGCGGGCGAGCACGCGCGCAAAAGTGTAGTCGTAGCACGTAACCATGGATAGCCTGCGGCCCTGCGCTTTAGATTCCAGAAAATCGCCCGCGCTCAGTGGCGCGGCAAAGATGGTTTGATCGGAGATTTGGCTCGTCATCGCCTTGGTACCTGTCACTAACGATCAAGTCCCGGCGTAAGCATGAAAGGCTTACGTGAAGTGATTCCGTAGTCGCTGCGGAAAGTCAGCGCTAGCGGGGATTATATCAGGCTCCGGGCGCCGATTGCCGTCCAGAATTGTCCAATGCAAGATGATCCTGAAACGGGACTTGTTTCTAATGCAAGATGATCCTGAAAATGGGAGGTGCTGGATAGGCACGCCGCTGGGGAATGCAGATCAGAATGCGGAATGCCGAGAGTCTCACCCATTCGC
>DATGKM010000227.1:0-2809 GCA_035294665.1 Bryobacteraceae bacterium
AGCAGCGCGGCCCAATGGAGCGCGGTTTCACCGAACAGTCCGCGAAGGTTCGCTATTGCCCCCGCGTCCAATAGTCTGATTCCCACGTCTTCGGCTCCCAGGCTCGCAGCTCCGATCAGGGGCGAGTCGCTCTTCTGTAAGCGTCTCGTAAACCGCCGCAGGAAAAATCCTCGATTTGTGCTATCGGCGATTGCTTAAGGTTGGGCTGGGGAAATCGTTGGCTTCCAGTTATGGGGAAGCAATTGATTCAGCCGGGTGATGGAGTGCGCCGGGATGCGCGAGAGCACGTCGCGGAACCAGGCAAACGGCTCGACGCCGCGCCGCTTGCAGGAAGCGATGAAGCTTCGCAACACCGCCGCCGTCTTGCCGCCGCCGTCGCTGCCAAAGAATGTCCAGTTGCCGCGGCCCAGCGCGATGTCGCGATTGGCCCGTTCCGTGGCCCCGTTGTCAATCTCCAGCTCGCCGTCTTCAATAAAGCGCGTCAGTGCCTCCCACTGATTCAGCGCATACCGCACCGCGGCGCCCGATAGACTCTTCGGCAGGACCTCCGGCTGCAATTCCAGCAGATACTGGTGGAGCTTGCTGAGCAGCCGCGATGATACCCGCTGGCGCAATGCCAACCTTTGCTCCGCCGATAGCGTCAGCGCCTTGGCGCGCTCCTCCACGGCATACAGGCGTGCGATCAGGTGCAGCGCCGGTCCCATGTGGGGCTCGTCGGATTCCAACGCCTTGAAGAAATACCGCCGGGCGTGCATCCAACATCCGACCTCGGTCATGCCGCGTTCAGACTTGAAAAATGCGTCATAGACGGAGTAGGCGTCCGCCTGCAGATACCCTTTGTATCCTTCCAGAAATTTCGCTGGACCGGCGCATGATCGGGTGGGCGTGTAATCGTACACGATCACCGGATGATGCGCGTCTCCGACATACGGCCAGATCCGCCCGATCCTGGCAAAGGGAAGTTTCCGGTCCAGCACCTTTACGCTGGTATCGTCGGTACCGATCACCTTGGAACTCAACAGTTCCTTCTTCATCAACTGGTACAAAGGATCGAGCAACTCCGCGCACTGCGCCATCCAGCCGCCCCTGGTTTTGCGCGAGATCTCGATGCCATGCCGCTCGAACATCTTCTCCTGCCGGTGGAGCGGCTGGTGATCGGCCCATTTGGCCACGATCACTTGCGCCAATAAGCTCGCTCCCGCCGTGCTCTTCTCGATCGGTTGCGGCGGCTTAGTGGCGGTCCACACCGTGCAGTCGCAGGCGTACTTCAGACAAACGTCCTGAATCACCTTCATCGCGGCGGGAATGTATTCGTAGCGTTCGCTGGTCTCTTCCGCAATCAGCCGCAGATCCTTGCCGCAGCCGGCGCAGTGCTTCTCCGCCTCGGCCAGGTCGTGAACCATGCGTTCGCGCTTCAGATGCCGGGCCAGAGGTTGCCGCCCCCCGCGTTTCGGGTTTGGCGTTTCGTTCGGCTTCGGCCCGGTTCCCGCATCGCCATCCAAGTCATCGTCGTCGTTGCCGGCAGCGGTTTCGGCATCTGCACTCCGTGCCTGCCAGGCCGCCTCGAACAGCGCCAGCTGCTGTTTCGACAACTGCTCACTCTTGCGGTTGCGCTGCGCTTCCAGCAGTTCGCGCAGCAGACTCTGATACTTATTCTGTTCCGCCAGGGAGCGATCCAGTTGTTCGGCCAGATCCACGACGATCTTTCGCAGCGTCTCTGCATCCCGCGGCAAGCTGTTCGGATCGAGGGCCACCCTGCCTATAGATTACGCGGAAATCAGCCCACTTCCAAGTAAAAACAGAAGTAAGTTGAAATGTTTTATGAGTCGGCGCGCCGGTACCGTTTTCGCCGTTTCGCTGTGCTCAGATCGATGCCGCTCAGCAGCGCTCCTAATTCCTGCGCCGTGATCTCACGCCGGTGTTCTGCGCCGTCGCCAAACGGAACCGCGTACGTCCCCTCCTCCAGTCGCTTGCTCCAGACGGCGAAACCGTCGCGATCCCAATACAGAATTTTCACCCGGTCCTTGCGCCGGCTCGTAAATACAAACAGGTGTCCGGCGAAGGCGTCCAGTTCCAGGTGCTCGCGGACCAGCGCCTGCAGACTGTCGAAGCTCTTGCGCATATCGCACGGCGTGAGGCAGAGGTACACGCGCACGCTGGCGGGCAAGTGGATCATGCCCGCAAAGCATCCAGCACTGTCCGCAACGTCGCGGCGTCCACGCCGCTGCCAATACGCAGCCGCGCGCCGGTTGCCAACACCAACTCCAATACCGCTTCGGTCGTGCGATCCTGCCGTCGCGCGCTCCTTTCCACCAGAGCGAACCGCACCGGCCCTCTTTCCTGGAGCCGTTTACGCCAACCGTAAAAGGACCACTCCGTCAGCCCCTGTTCCCTGCAGAACTGCTTGACGGACATCCCGCTGCGCCCTTGCGCCGCGATTCGTTCGGCCCACTCGTCTGCTTTCGGGTTGAGAGGCTTCGCCTCCATGACGCTGTCGCTCATGACACCACAATGCACCGCCGACCGGTGCGTCAGAAAGAGCGGTTTACGAGACGCTTACGATCTTCCACCAAATTTGGTTTGAGAAGAATCGACCGGCCCAGCACGTTTAGCCGGAACAACCGTAATCCATCCAGAAGGAGTGCCTCGATGTTCTCGGAGTACTCGTCCGCATTCAGTACCGCCACGGCCGAACGAGGTCTCAGGTACGAGACGGAGTGCTTCGGCCAAACCCATTCGGCCATCATTCCCGCTGTCGCGGTCAAACCCACTGAGGAGCCGAGGAATCGTCGCCGATCGAGTTTCATCG
>DATGKM010000228.1:0-44958 GCA_035294665.1 Bryobacteraceae bacterium
TTCAAACAGGCATCCCCGCCATTGACGACGGCCGACGGATGGTGCTCCCGGAAATGCTGCAACGCTTTTTTTAAAAGTCGTTCTCCATCGTCAGCTGGCCGATCTTCCGCTCCAACTCCGCGATGCGCCGGGCCTCATCGACGGCCGGCAGCGCAGCTCCGCGCCGACTAATTCCCGGAAACGCCAACTCTCCCTTGGCCCGCCACTCGCTCCGCCAGCGTTCGTCCAGCGGCTACCGCCAGCATGGCGCAAACCGCCGGCGTTTTCATCCCTCGTTGTGCCGCTCCCGCCTGGGCGGCATGGGGGAGTCACACAATTTTTAGCGAAATTTTCGATTGATTCTGTGACACTTAGCCTTTTCCGCCGCCTTCTGTAACAATTCCGCCTGCTATAAGAGGCTTGGCAGGTTTCACCGCTTCGGTCGCCTTGCCCCGTGAGATTCCGGGGGGAGCGGTCGCACTAAACAATCTTGGCTAGGAGGAACGTTTCGTTTGCCCGCACATTCGGAGGTTACGAAGAAACAGATTCTTGTGGTCGAAGATGAAGGCCTGATTGCCGCCGATCTGCAGCGGCGGCTTGAGCGCCTCGGCTATTCCGCCCCGGCGATCGCTCATACTGGCGAAGAGGCTCTGGGCTTCGCGCGCGCCACGCCGTTTGACCTGGTCCTCATGGATATCCGCCTCAAGGGCTCCCTCGATGGCATTGCGACCGCGGACCGCCTCAAGACGGAGCTGCAGGTGCCGGTCGTCTATCTCACCGCCCATGCCGACCAGGAAACCTTGAAGCGCGCCAGGCTCACCGAGCCCTTCGGGTACGTGATCAAGCCGATTGCCGATGCTGGTTTGCGCAGCGCCGTGCAAATCGCCATTTACAAAAGCGAAATGGAGCGCCGGCTGCGCACCAGCGAGGCTTGGCTCGCCGCTACGCTGAATAGCGTTGGCGACGGCATTATCGCTTGCGACACCTGCGGGCAAATCGCGTTCCTGAATCCGGTTGCCGAGCAGCTCACCGGATGGCAGAGCACTTCCGCCAAAGGCAAGATGCTCATGGATGTCCTGCAGCTCTTCGAAGAAGGGTGCCGCCAGCCCGCCAAAAACCCCGTCTTCGATCTCTTCCCGGGTGAAAATCGCGTCTACTCGCTGGTCTCCAAAACCGGCGAGGAATTCACGGTCGAGATTGGCTGTGTGGAGAACCGCTCCCCCGATGCGCGGAATGCCGGGCTGCTCGGCTCCATTCTGGCGCTTCGCAATGCCGGGCCGCGCCGCGAGCTCGAACGCCGCCTGGTTCAATCGCAGCGCATGGACGCCGCCAGCGCTACCGCGGGCGGGCTGGCCCACGATTTTAATAACCTGCTCATGATCATACTGGGTGGCGCCGAAGAACTGCTCCGCACCCTTACCGGGCCGGAGCGTTCCGTCGCCGCCGATATCCGGCAGGCTGCCTCCATTGCCAGTTCCATCACCAGCCAGCTTTTGCTTCTCAGCCGCCGCGAATCGCCGGGCACCGAAGTGATCAATCTCAACGAAATCGTTTCCGAAATGCAGCCTCTGCTCTCCCACACTCTGGGGAAGAATCGCTCCTTAGTCGTTGATCTCGGCTCCCCCGAAGCCTTCCTCCAGGGGAATCGTGGCAATCTGAAGCAAGTCTTGCTGAACCTGGCGCTGAATGCCCGCGATGCCATGCCCGCCGGCGGCGCACTGCGCATTTCGACTACCGTGATCGAAATCGACGAATACAGCCGCGAAGCGCGCCGCTATCGCGCCGGCCGCTACGTGCGCCTGTGCGTCGCCGATACGGGCCACGGTATGGACGAAGCGACCCTGGCGCGCATCTTCGAACCGTTTTTTACAACCAAAGCCGCTGGCGCCACCACGGAAGCACCCGGCGCCGGCCTCGGCCTCTCCATTGTGCATAGCATTGTGACCCGGAGCGGCGGCTATATCTCCGCCTCGAGCGAGCCTGGCCGCGGCACCACGTTCGAAATTCTTCTCCCCTCCATCGGCACGCTGCAGGCCGCCTTGGATGCGGCCTCCTCGCCGGGCACGGTGCTGCTGGTGGAAGAGGAAAGACAGGTACGCCGTATGGTGCACACCCAGCTCGACCGCGATGGCTTTCGCATCCTCGAAGCTTCGAGTGCGGCGGATGCCGAAGCGCTCGCCGCCGCCTGGCGCGAGCCTGTTGAGGTGCTCGTCACTGACGTCGTGATGGAAAGCGGAAACGGGCTGGAACTCGCGCGGCGGCTGGCTGACCGCTACCCCGGGTTGAAGACTGTGTTCATTTCCGGTTACCGCCGGCAAGCAGCCGGCGAGTTCCCCGGGAATGCAGCCGAATCGCTTTCCAAGCCCTTCCCGCCTGCCGAGCTGGTTCGCAGAGTTCGTAAGCTGTTGGGGAATCCGGCGCTCCAGACGGTCTAATGAACGCTCTCGCCCTTGCTTTGGTGCTACTGAGCGCTTGTCTTTGCGCTCTCTTGTACCGCCTTTCGGCTCGCCAGAAACAGGCGCACGAGCATCTGCGCAAAAGCCAAACCCGTCTGGCCGCCGCTCTGGCCGAATCGGAAGCCAACCACAGTCTTTTATCGGCCGTGTTCGCCGCGCAGACCGAGCCGCTTCTGGTCTACGGCGCCGATGGCGCGGTGGTGCGCACCAATCCCGCCGCGCACCGGACCTGGGGTTTCGACCCCACCGGCTGGCATCACTCCGAAGTCATGGCGAAGCTCGGTATTTCCCCCGAACCCGGGCCCAGCCTCACCCAAAGAGCGCTCACCGGCGAAGCCACTGTGAACAGCGAAGTGAAGGCCGCCCAGCGCGTTCTCGAAATGTCGTCCGCCCCCATGCGCGATTCCGAGGGCCGCATCATCGGAGCGGTAGTCGTTGCGCACGACGTTACCCGCCGCCACCGCATGCGTTCCGCCCTCGAAATGATGGTGCGCGATCTCGAAGCCGCCCTTCAGGAAAAAACCATCCTTCTCAAAGAAGTCCATCACCGCGTGAAGAACAATCTCGCCGTGATCTCCAGCGTGCTCGCCATGAAGGCCGGTGCCACTCCTATCGCCGAAGCCCGCCAGGCGCTCGAAGACAGCCAGATGCGCATTCGTTCCATTGCCCTGATTCACGAACATCTCTACGGGCTCGATAATCTCGATTCCATCAATTTCGCCGGTTACGCCGAAGAGTTGCTCCGCGAGTTGGCGGAGATTCTGGCGATCGAGCCCTGGCGCGTGGCTGTGTCGAGCGATCTCGCGCCGGTCGAACTGGCCGTGGATCTCGCCGTCCCGTGCGGCCTGATTTTGCACGAACTGGTTACCAACGCTTTCAAACATGCCTTTCCGGGAAACCGCCGTGGGGAAGTGCGCGTGAGTTTCCGCGAGTGCGAGCCGGGCACACTCCAATTGACCGTCGAAGATAACGGCATCGGCTTCGAGCTTCGTTCCCCGGAGGCGCTCGCCGGCGGCAAATCCCTGGGCCTCCGCATCGTCCAGATTCTCGCCCGCCAGTTGGATGCCACGTTCCAGCAGGAATCGGCGCCCGGCGCGCGCTTCGTGCTTCGTTTCCCGTCGCGGTTACACTGAGTAGTTCACCGCATGCAAATCGAAGGCAAGGTGCTCCTCATCACCGGCGCGTCGCGGGGTATCGGCGCGGCCTGCGCCGCTGAGTTTGCCCGCGCCGGAGCCAGGCTGGCCCTGACCGCGCGGTCTCCAGTCGCTGGTTCCCAATCCTACGGGAAAACCGCTTTCCAGCAACGAGCTCGTGGCGGCCCTATCCCTCCCGAGGTCGTCCGTGGCCGCCGGTTCGCCATTTCCGCCGCGGACTGCGCCGCCACTATCCGCCGCGGCGTGGAGCGCGACGCGCGCACGGTGGTCATCCCGGCGGCCGCATGGCTGCTGGTCTGTGCCATGCGCCTGTTCCTCTCCTCGATGGAATCGCAACTGGTCCGTATGGCTCAAGTATGAACCTCCAACTCAAGCGCACACCCGGTATTTACATCGTGGGCTTCATGGGCTCCGGCAAATCCGTGGTCGGCCGCCTCCTCGCGCATCGGCTCGGCTGGAGCTTTTTCGATCTCGATCACGAAATCGAAGCCGCCGAGAAAACCGCCATATCGGCAATTTTCGATACCCGTGGCGAGGCCGAATTCCGCCGCATCGAGACCGGCGTGCTGCGCCGGCACGTAGCCGCCGTCGAGCAAGGGCGCCCGGCGGTGGTTGCCCTGGGCGGTGGCGCTTTCGCGCAGGAGGAGAATCGCAACCTGCTCGCCGGCCGCGGTATCACTATCTGGCTCGATTGCCCCTTCGACGTGGTCTCACGGCGCGTGGCGCAGGCGTCGCATCGCCCGCTGGCGCGGGACCCCCAGCGCTTCGCCGCTCTTTACCAGGAGCGCCTCAAATCTTACCGCGTGGCGGACATCCACATCCCCATCGCCTCCGACGATCCCGCCGACGCCGTAGCCAAGATCTTGGCCGCGATTCGTGGCTTGGACCAGAAAGCTGCTCTCCTCCAATGAGCGTGCGCCAATTGCGGCGGCAGGCGCTTGCCATCTTCCGCGCGGCGCTTCACGCGGCCGATCCATTCGCCGCCGTCCAGCGCCATCTCGAAAAGCTGGATGTCTCTTCCTATCCCCGCATATATGTGATCGGCGCCGGAAAGGCCGGAGCATCCATGGCCGCTGCCGCCGAACGCGTCCTGGGAAAGCGCATCGCTGGGGGGCTCATCAACGTCAAAGATGGCCATACGGCCCATCTCCGCTGCATCGAGTTGAACGAATGCGGCCACCCCGTGCCCGATTCCCGCGGGGTTGCGGGCGCGGAGCGCATGGCGCAAATTGCCGCAACGGCCGGCCCCAACGACTTAGTGCTTTGTCTGATCTCCGGCGGCGCCTCCGCGCTCCTGCCGCTTCCCGCCCCGCCTCTCACGCTCGCCGCCAAGCAGCGTGTCACCCGCATGCTGCTCGCCTCGGGCGCCGATATCCACGAATTCAACACTGTCCGCAAGCACCTCTCCCGCATCAAAGGCGGGCAACTCGCCCGCCTCGCCTGGCCCGCCCGAGTGGAAGCGCTTTTGCTGTCCGACGTGATTGGCGACGATCCGGGCGTAATCGGCTCCGGCCCCACCGCTCCCGACCATACGAGCTTCGCGGACGCCGCCCGCATCTTCGATCGTTACGGGATCCGCAACCGTTTGCCCGCCTCCGTCCGGCGCCGCATCGAGCAAGGCATCCACGGCGAAGTTCCCGAGACCCCCAAGCCGGGCGACCCGATCTTCCGCCACGTTTCGAACACGATCGTAGGCAGCAACCGGCTCGCGCTCGATGCCGCCGCCCGCCATGCCCGCCGGCTCGGTTTCCGCACCCTGGTACTCTCCAGCGAAATCCAGGGCGAAACCCGCGAGATCGCCCGCATGCATGCCGCAATTGCGCGCGAAGTGATCCGGTCCGGCCACCCCGTCCGCCCTCCGGCGTGTATCATTTCCGGTGGCGAGACTACGGTGACCCTGCGCGGCAAAGGCCTCGGCGGCCGCAACCAGGAATTTGTGCTCGCGGCCGCGGCGGATATCGCCGGACTTCCCAATACCGTGGTGTTCAGCGCCGGCACCGACGGCACCGATGGCCCCACCGATGCGGCCGGCGCTGTAGCCGATGGCGCCACACTGCGGCGCAAGCCCGATGCCGCGCTTTATCTGCGCGGAAACGACTCATATCGCTACTTCGAAGCATTGGGAGACCTGGTGAAGACTGGACCCACTCTCACCAATGTGATGGACGTGCATATCGTGCTGGTAGGAGCCCCATCGTGAGCTTTTTTCGCAAGGAAGTGATCGATTTCGCGCTCGCCCACGAAACCCGCCGTCACATCGCCGAGCAGCGCGCCTGGATTGAGCGCGAGCCCGGCAATCCGCATCCGTACAAAAACCTGGCGCAGCTTTATCGCATGGAAGGCCGCCAGGAAGAAGCGCTCGGGCTTCTGCTGGAAGCGGTCCGGCTGGATCCAACATTTGCCGGAGCCCACGTCGAGCTTGCCCAAATCTACGCAATTCGCGGCGACAACCGCGCTGCCTGGCGCCACGCCCGCGCGGCGGAAGCGCAGGGCGACCGCAGCGCTGTGGACCTGCTGGAACGTCACGCCATGCCCGATCCTTAACGTTTACATCCGCTCACATCGGCACTCACCGGTGAAGTTTCGCACTACGGCCCCCAAGTATTTTCCGTAGGCGCTTGTTTGCCTTTACCGCTCCCGGTAAGCTGATTTTCAAGCGGCCCGGCGAACCGCGAGTTCCCCAGAAGACATGCGAGCCGTAGGACCCTTTGCCTTCTATGAAAAACCGTGAAGACGCTGTATGCGCGCTCCTCGTGGGCGAATATGACGACAACCGGTTGCTCATCCATCAGGTCTTCCGCGATGCCGGCTGGCGGCTCTACGAAGCCCGCGACTGGAAAAGAGCCCAGGAACAGTTGGATCAAGACCCCGTGCATGTGGTAATCACCCGCTCCCAATGTCCGGGCGGAGATTGGAAAAAAGTGCTTAAAAACCTGCTGGCGCGGGCCCACCCTCCCCAACTGATCGTCACCTCCCGCACGGCCGATGAGCAGCTGTGGTCGGAGGTGCTCAACTGCGGCGGGTACGATCTGCTCGCCGAACCCTTCCACCGCGATGAAGTGGAACGTGTCGTAGCCGCCGCCCGCCGCCATTTCGGCCCACACTAGGCAATGGCCGCCGGATCTCCGGTGCGCCAGTCGGTGGCCTGAGCACAGTTACTCCGGCAGAAAATCGTCGTCCATCACAGATGCGTCAGCAGCCGCGAAAGCTGGTTTTCCAGCCCACGTGCCTGTTCTTTCCCTAAACTTTCGATCTCCTCGACCAGACCCGGTATTTTCCCGGGTCTCAGGTCGAGGCTGTAACCTCTACACACAAAATGTAGATAAATTTCTTGACGTGGCACTATATGTTGGGGCATGATTACGAAGTCGCCTCTTTCTAACGAACTTTCGGAGAATTCACAATGGGTCAGCTTTCCGTAGATCTGAATGCGAAAATAGAAGCGTTGAACACCAAAATTAGTATCAAATCCCGCACCGGTTTAGTTTTTCCGCGGTACTTCACGGCTAAGCTGGAACCCGGCAAAACCCCTTACGATGCCGTACAGTGGGAGACTCGCACCGCCTCTATCGGTAACGATAAGGGCGCGGTTATCTTCGAGCAGCGCGATGTGGAGGTGCCGGCCGACTGGTCGCAAACCGCCACCAACATCGTTGCCAGCAAGTACTTCCACGGTAAACTCGGCTCTCCGGAGCGGGAAACCAGCGTTGCCCAACTGGTGGAGCGCGTGGTCAATACCATCGCCGGCTGGGGCCAGAAGGACGGCTACTTCCGCACCGCGGCGGACGCGGAGAATTTTCGCGCCGAACTGGCCCACCTGATGCTCACCCAGAAGGCCTGCTTCAACTCGCCCGTCTGGTTCAATGTGGGCACGCGCGAAACCCGCGGCTATGGCTGGATTTATGATGAAACGGCCAACCGGATTAAAAAACTCGAATCCGGCGCCGGCGCGCGCCCGCAGTGCTCGGCCTGCTTCATCGTTTCCGTCAAAGACTCGCTCGAATCCATTCTCGACCTCGCCAAGACCGAAGGTATGCTCTTCAAGTGGGGGTCGGGCACGGGCACCAACCTTTCCGCCCTGCGGGAGGAAGACGCAATTCTCTCCGGCGGCGGCCGCGCCTCCGGCCCGCTCTCCTTCATGAAGGGCTTCGACGCCTTCGCCGGCGTGATCAAATCGGGCGGCAAGACCCGCCGCGCCGCCAAAATGGTGATCCTCAACGCCGACCACCCCGATATCGAGCAATTCATCTGGTGCAAGGCCAAGGAGGAGAAGAAAGCCCACACGCTGGTGGAAGCGGGCTACGATCCTTCGCTAGATGGCGAAGCCTATAGTTCCATTTTTTTCCAGAACGCCAACAACTCCGTGCGGGTCACGGACGATTTCATGGAAGCCGCCGAACGGGATGGCGAATGGTGGACCAAATCCGTGGTGAGCGGCCAGCCCGTCAAACGTCACAAGGCCCGCGACCTGATGCGCCAGATCGCCGAGGCCACGCACCAATGCGGCGATCCCGGTATGCAGTTCGATACCACCGTGAACCGCTGGAATCCGTGCAAAAACACGGCGCGCATCAATGCCTCCAACCCCTGCTCCGAGTACATGTTCCTCGACGATTCGGCCTGCAATCTCTCGTCGCTGAATCTGATGAAATTTGTGGGGCCGGACGGCCAGTTCGATGTGGAGGCCTTCCGCCACGCGGTCGACACCATGATCCTGGCGCAGGAAATCATCGTGGACAACGCCAGCTATCCCACGGAAAAGATTGGCGAAAACTCGCACAATTTCCGGCCGCTGGGCCTGGGATTCGCCAATCTGGGCGCGCTGCTCATGTCGATGGGCCTGCCCTACGATAGCGACCAGGGCCGCGATTTCGCCGGCGCCATTACCGCCATCATGTGCGGCCAGGCTTACCTCACCAGCTCTCACATTGCGGAAACCACCGGACCGTTCCCCGGTTACGCCGCAAACGAACTGCCGTTCCTGGAAGTGATCCGCATGCACCGCGATGCCGCGGCACGCCTTAACCGCAACAACCTGCCTACGGCCATGTTTCAGGGCGCGCAGCAGTGTTGGGAGGAAGCCTACGAATCCGGCCGCCGTTTCGGATACCGGAACGCGCAGGTGACGGTGATCGCTCCGACCGGCACCATCGGTTTCATGATGGATTGCGACACCACGGGCATCGAACCGGATCTCGCCCTGGTCAAGTACAAGAAATTAGTAGGGGGCGGCGTCATCAAAATCGTCAACAACACCGTGCCGCAGGCTCTGATCAAGCTGGGCTACTCGCCCGACCAGGTGGAGGCGATCATCAGCCACATCGATTCCACGGGCACCATCGAAGGCGCCCCGCACCTCAAGCCCGAACATCTTCCCGTTTTCGATTGCAGCTTCCGCCCGCAGAACGGCACCCGCTCGATCCATTACATGGGGCACATCAGGATGATGGCCGCCGTGCAGCCCTTCATTTCCGGCGCAATCTCGAAGACCATCAACATGCCGGAAGAATCCACGGTGGAGGAGGTGATGAGCGCCTACACGGAAAGCTGGAAGCTCGGCTTGAAAGCCGTGGCCATCTACCGCGACAACTCGAAGAAGGTGCAGCCGCTCAGCTCCGGCGCTGGTAAGGGTGAAAAGAAAGCCGCCAGTGCGGTTGTGCCGGCCGCGCCGGCGACGGTTGAGAAAATCGTGTACCGCCCCGTGCGCCGCAAGCTTCCCGATGAGCGCCGCTCTCTCACGCACAAGTTCTCGATCGGCGGCCACGAAGGCTACATCACGGTGGGCATGTACGACGATGGCCAGCCGGGCGAAATCTTCATCACCATGGCCAAGGAAGGCTCGACGATTTCCGGCCTGATGGATTCGCTAGCCACGGCCATCAGCTTCAACCTGCAATACGGCGTGCCGCTCAAGTTCCTGGTGGACAAGTTCGCGCACGTCCGCTTCGAGCCCAGCGGCTGGACGGGCAACCAGCAGATCCCCTACGCCAAGTCGATCATGGATTACATATTCCGCTGGCTGGGCGCCAAATTTCTGGGCCCCGAGTACGCCGTAACCGAAGCCGGCGAAGCGCCAGTCCTGCGCGCCACTGAATCCGATCCTCAGCAGGACCTGCCCTTCACCTCCGCTGTCACCGACGCCCCTCTTTGCGCCGAATGCGGCTCGATTATGACTCGCAACGGGAGCTGCTATAAGTGCGGCAATTGCGGGGGGACGAGCGGGTGCAGCTAGGGTCCGGCGCGCCCAAGACGAGATGGCAAGGATCGGCGCGGAGCGAAGTGCCCCGTCCCGTTCTGAGTCCTCGTTCCAGAGCGACGAGGGTTGCGCCGCGCTTTTTAATGCTGTAATCTGTTTTCTGTTTCCCGGAGACGCTATGGCCTATAAACTGAACGTGAACGGGCGCGTCACAACGGTGGATGTAACACCGGACACGCCTCTGCTGTGGGTAATCCGTGACGTGCTGAAGCTGCACGGCACCAAATATGGATGCGGAATCGGCCAGTGCGGCGCCTGCACGGTACACCTCGGCGGCCGCGCCGTCCGCTCCTGCCAAACTCCGGTTTCCGCCGCCACCAGCGCACCGATCGTGACCATCGAAGGGCTATCCGAGAATGGCACGCATCCGGTACAGCTAGCGTGGCAGGAAATCGACGTGCCCCAATGCGGCTATTGCCAGGCTGGACAGATGATGTCGGCGGCCGCATTGCTGGCGAAGAATCCGAAACCCTCGGATGGCGATATTACCTCGGCGATGAACGGGAATCTGTGCCGCTGCGGCACGTATCTCCGGATTCGTCAGGCGATCCACAAGGCGGCGCAACTCGCCAACACGGCTTCGGCCAAGACCGTGCAGACAGCCGCCGTCAACGGGCTTAAATAGGGGAGGCAGACACCATGCGCATCGATCGTCGTTCTTTTCTCAAAGTAACCGCGGCATCGGGCGGCGGGCTGCTGCTCGGCCTTTATTCACAACCGGAAGCGAAGGCACAGGGCCGCGGACCAGCTCCGGCGCCTCCCGATCCGCACGTCTACGTGAAGATCGGCCGGGACGGCACAACCACCATCATGGCCAAGAATCCGGAAGTCGGCACGGGCGTAAAAACCATGCTGCCCATGCTGATCGCCGAAGAGCTGGACGTGGATTGGAAGAACGTCAAAATCGAGCAGACCGATTTCGACGATAGGAAGTACGCCGCCCAGTTCACGGGCGGCAGCATGGCGACGCCGACGAACTGGGTTCCTATGCGGCAGGCGGGCGCGGCGGGCCGCGCGCTGCTGATCAAGGCAGCCGCGGAGACGTGGAACGTGCCGGAATCGGAGTTAACCACTTCGGCCGGCAAAGTAATGCACAAGGCCTCGAACCGCTCGCTGGGTTATGGCGAACTAGCGGAGAAGGCGGCATCGATGCCGATGCCCGATCTGCGAACTCTGAAGTTCAAAGATCCGAAAGATTACACGATTATCGGCAAGCCGCTGATGCAGCGGGAACTGCCGGACATCGTCACGGGCAAGCCGATTTTCGGCATCGACATGGAACTGCCGGGTATGCTCTACGCTTCTTACGAGAAGTGCGGGGTGTTCGGCGGCAAAGTAGTGAGCGCGAACCTGGACGAGATCAAGAAGATGCCGGGCGTGCGGGATGCGTTCATCGTGGAGCGGCCGGAAGTGACCGAGCAGCCGCTGCCCAACGATCCAGGCCTCGAAACCGGCATCGCGATCGTGGCGGACACCTGGTGGCAGGCGCAGACCGCGCGCAAGAAGTTGCAGGTGACCTGGGATGAGGGCAAATACGCCAACCAGTCAAGCACCGAATTCGCGCAGCGCGCCGAACAACTGAGCAGGCAAAAACCGCAACAGAGGCTGCGTCACGATGGCGACCCCGAAGGCGCCCTGGCGAGCGCGGCCAAGGTGGTGGAAGGGGCGTATTCGTATCCGTTCATCGCGCACGCGCCGCTCGAGCCGCAGAACTGCACCGCGCACTATCAAAACGGCAAGTGCGAGATCTGGACCAACAGCCAGATTCCGCAAGGCGGCCGCACACTGAGCGCGCGCGCGTTGGGGCTGGAGGACAAGGACGTCACGCTTCACATGGTGCGCGGCGGCGGCGGTTTCGGCCGGCGGCTGACCAACGACTACATGGTGGAAGCGGCGTACATCTCGAAGATGGTCAACGCTCCCGTGAAGCTGTTGTGGTCGCGCGAAGACGATATGGCGCACGATTATTACCGGCCGGGCGGCTTCCAGTATTTGAAGGCAGGTCTGGATAAATCCGGGAAAATCGTGGCCTGGCGCAATCACTTCGTGGGTTTCGGTCACTTCAATCCGGAGACGGGCCAAGTAAAGTTCGCGAACGCGGCGGCCATGGGGCCGACGGAGTTTCCGCAGCGCTTCGTTCCGAACTACGCCCTCGACGCCACGGTAATGGATTTCGGGAAGAAGACCGGCGCTCTGCGTGCTCCAGGCAGCAACTCGTTCGCTTTCGTGATCCAGTCGTTTATCGACGAACTGGCACACGCGGCGGGTAAGGATCCGGTGGAGTTCCGGCTGGCTCTGTTGAACCAGGGCGCGCCGCTCGAACCTCCCGCCGGTGGCCGTGGCGGGTTCGGCGCTCCCGGTTTGAATGCCGACCGGATGAAGGCAGTGGTTCAACTGGCGGCGGAAAAATCGGGCTGGGGCAAGAAATCGCCCGGCGGCACCGCCAAGGGTATTGCCTTCCACTACAGCCATCTTGGCTATTTCGCGGAAGTGGCCGAAGTCAGCGTTCATTCAGGCAATAAGCTCAAAGTGCATAAGGTCTGGGTGGCGGCCGATATCGGCAGCCAGATCATCAACCCGAGCGGCGCCGAGAATCTAGCTCAAGGCGCTGTTATCGATGGCTTGAGCGAGTTGATGGCTCAGGAAATCACCATCGAAAAGGGCCACACCGTTCAAACCAACTATCACCAGCACCCGATGCTGCGCATGGCGCAAGTGCCGGAGATCGAAACCCACTTCCTGAAGACGAACAATCCGCCGACCGGACTAGGGGAGCCGGCTCTGCCGCCACTGCTGCCTGCCGTGACGAACGCCATCTTCACGGCGACGGGCAAGCGCATTCGCAGCACGCCGCTTTCGAAGAGCGGGTTTAGCTGGGCGTAGCGATGTCTCGATTCTGGGCGGGGCTGATTCTGTTTTCGGTTTCAGCTTCCGCCCAGGATGTTCGTTCCGTAAGTTCCCCCAACGGCCAAATCGAGTTCCGCGCCTTCCAGGCCGTGCCCGCGCCCGGCCAGTGGGATCGGCTCGCCTATCAGGTTCTGTACAAAGGCAAGCCGGTAATCGACACGTCCTTCATCGGCTTCGAGATCCGCGACCAGAATCCGCTCGGCGAAAAACTAGGGTTGATTGGCGAAAAGGCCTCGAAGGGCGGGCGGTATAACTCGCTGTTTCTCGATTACCTGCAGAATGGCACCACAGGCCGCCGCTTTACTCTGGAAGCCCGCGCATTCGATAGTGGCGTCGCTTTCCGGTATATCATCCCGAACAGCAATCCCTTAGCGGAGATCTTCATCCAAAACGAAGACACGGAGTTCCGTTTTCCGGAAGACGTGGAAACTTTTCCCTCTCTGTTACCCGATTTCGGCGAGCCGGCCAAACCGGCAGGCGCGATGAAACTCAGCCAGCTTTCGCCGGATGCGATCATCGCTACGCCGTTCGTAGCCGAAGAATCTGGCGGTGTGTGGATTTCGATTTCCGAAGCGGCCGATAAGGTATATCCCCGGCTCTATCTCAATCCGGAAGGGGACTTGACACTGGAGACCACTCTTCCGCCGCTGCCGAACGATCCCAAACTGGCGCTGGACACAACCACGCCGCTGGTGTGCCCGTGGCGCATGATTGCGATCGGAACTAGCCGCGAAGCGGTGAGCGGGGCGGGACCGGCGATTGCGGAGCCGTGAGGCGCGGAGGACCGCTTCCCCACGGTGGCGGCTCCGGCCAGCCAAACCTTTTTGCAGGTTTTGCGTATAAACCCTGCAAGGAGGCCGCATGAGTTTTCGCCGCAGTTTCGAAGTGGCCCTATTAGCGTTTGGAATTTCGTTTTACGCCGCGCCCGCGTTTCCACGCGAGGTCGGATCGTTCGACCGTACGCTGCGCGTTACCGGAGCGGTGGACCTGGAGGTGGCGACCGGTGCCGGGCACATCACGGTGCGCCAGGGGAGCGGTAACAGCGTTCACGTCCACGGGATCATCAGCGCCTCGGACTGGGATTTTCGCGGGGCGGAACAGCGAGCGCGGGAAATTGAGAGGAACCCGCCGATTTACCAGAACGGCAACTCGATTCGGGTGGAGCGGATGAGCGATTATTCCGGCAGGAACCTTTCCATCTCGTACGAAATTGAAACTCCGGCCGAAACCTCTGTGCGCGCGCGCACGGGATCGGGCGAGGAAACCGTCGAAGGGCTTCGGGGCCCTGTGACCGCGAGCACCGGCTCGGGGAGCATCCGGGTATCCAGCATCAGCGCCGAGGTGCGGGCCGATACGGGTTCTGGAGGTATTGAACTCGAAAATATTCAGGGCCGGGTATCAGCCAGCACCGGCAGCGGAGGCATACGAGGCAGAAATCTTATGGCAGAGGTAGTGGCGCGCACGGGATCGGGTGGCGTGCAGCTGCAACTTCCCGCGAATGGCGGCTTCGACCTGCACGCCCGGACGGGTTCCGGGGGCGTGACCGTAGGGCCGCCAATCACAATGGATAGCTTTTACACTAACCGCCACGAGGTGCGGGGCCGGATTCGGGGGGGAGGACCATTGCTCGAGCTGACCACTGGTTCTGGAGGAGTGGACGTGGAGTGAACGCAGCCTAAAAGCTTGGCAATTCGCATGCGGTTTGAAACACAGGATGACGCCGGCATCCCCGGAATCTGGAGGAGAACCGTATGTGGGCTCAAGTGTGGGGTTACTGGGGTTGGGGTTGGTGGTTATTCGGGGCCATCATCTTCCTGCTAGTGATCTGGCTGATTGCGACGGCGGCCGGCCGCGGGCACGCGGTTACACCCGAGGAAAAGATTTTGCGGGAGCGGTACGCCCGCGGTGAGATCTCGATCGAAGAGTACCGCCAGCGGCTGCGGGATTTACGGCGGGCGGCGTAGTAGCTGTAGCGCGGGGCTCTTTTTTGAAGATTGCGCTGCTTGCGCTAGGGTCTCCCGCGGAAGAGAAACACCAGCTCGATTACCAGGATAATGACCACAACCAGCTCGAGGAGGAAGGCGCGCCCCTGGTGGTATTGGTCCATCATGAAGCCGTAGAGATCGCCGGCGCTTTCGAGTTTCTGCTCGACAAGGCCGCGGTAATCGGGGACGCCGATGCGGGCGGCGGCCATGCGGTAAAGGCGGGCAGCGAACATGTCGCTAAGGAACTTGATGGAGTTATCGACCCGCTCGGTGAGTTCGCGCACGTCCAGGCGAATGGTGTTGAGGCGTTCGGCCTCGTGGGCCAAGCGCCAGCGGGCGCGGAAACTGGTGCCGCGCTCGATGGAACGGTAAGCATTCATCAGAAGGTTGGTGAGGAGGGCGTCGTAATGGCGGAACTCCAGCAACTGGGTATTGGCGTATTCGAGTAGCTGGATGGTGGGGGCGGCGCCTTCCGGGGTATCGTAGATCAGCGAAGCGGACCAGCCTGTGACGAGCAGATCGGATTCGTAGTAGGACATTTGGGCACTGAGGATTTCCGCCCGCTCGGCGGCGGAAAACACGGCCCGCTCACCGCGCACCATCTGGGCGATGGCCTCCCCATGTTTTTCCAGTAGTTCGGTGGCCGAAACGACGCGATTATCGCAGTCGCGGATCTGGCGCAAGTGAAAAATGAAGTAGTCCTCGGTGAGGCGCTCCTGGTAGGGCTTCGAAAGGGCGGGCGCGGCGCGTTCGAGCAGCGGGCGGAGAGCATCGTTGGCGCGCTGTTCGAGATCGGGCGCGTTCATCCAGCGGGCAGCCAGTTGAATGCCTTCGTCCCAGCCGCCCTCAAAGGGGATTTCCACCAGGAGACTGACGACGCCGTAGTCGTAGTAGGCCACGCGGCCCTCGCCGAATGCGGCTTTGATCGGCTCCATAACAGGCGGGCGCTCGAATTGCACATACTCGGGCGCGTGGCGCAGCGCCGGCTCGCGCCCGGGAGGCGGAGCGCCCACCAGGCGGCGCAGTTGATCGAGCCGAATCTCTTCCGCCACCTCGTACAGGAACAGGACCGAGAGCGAACCGGCCACGGAAATGCCAGCAGAGCTTTGATCCACGCATCCCGATTATAAAAGGGGAGGTAAGCAGCGGCCGCGGCGGGCGGGACGAGCGGAGGCGCCGCCTATCGCAAAGAGAGCATCGCCACGCCGCCGGCGACCAGGAAAGCCCCCAGCCAGCGCTGCCAGTGGATATCTTCTTTCAAAACAAATTTGGCCAGAATGGTTTCGAGAATATAGCTGCCGGCGGTGGCCGGAATGGCGAAGCTCAGCGGCGCGATGGAGAGCAGCGAAAGCAGCGCGAAAAAGGCGATGGCCATGAAGACGATGCCGCCGATCACGTACCGGTTATGCGCGAGCGAGCGCAGCAGGCGGCGCAACGCCGAGGGGTGAAAATCGCGCACGTGCCCATGCTGGCGCATGCCGAAAGCATCGAGCAGGTCTCCACAGGTGTTGCAGACGATAATCACCAGGACGAGCAGCCACTTCATGGGACTTCATCGTGATCGCCGGGGGCTGTGCGTGGCCGCGTGCGGCCTACCACGATGACGCCCAAAACGATCAGGCCGATGCCGCCCCAGTGAGCCGCCGAGACGTGTTCTTTGAGCGATACGACGCCCAGAACGGCGAGCAGGATGTAAGAAGCCGAGGTAACCGGGAGCACATAGGTGAGGTCGGCCCAGCTCAGGAGCGAAAGCTGGCAGACGAGCCAGCCGGCCAGCAGGCATACGCCGAGAATGATCCAAAAGTTGCCGAAGACTTTCAGGTAATCGAGCGGCGAGAAGGACACAATTTCGCCTTCCGAACGCATGCCCAGATCGAGAAAAAAATTCCCGCTAACATTGAGGGCGATGACGGCGAGAGTTAGCGCGCGGACAAAGAACAAGGAATTTCCATTTGGCATCCCAAGACCCAGGATAGCCTCGCAATCGTCGTGCCGCAAAGCAGGAGAAAGGAGCAAAAGTCAGAATACACCGCCGCCCCGGAGGGATTGAGTTGGAGAGGTGGCTGGGCGTGTCTTACTTCACGCTACGCATCCATTTCAGGATGGGGCCGGTGACGCTTGTGTCCGCGGTATCGGGGGACATCACTTCGGAGATGTGGCTGTGATCCTTAAACGTGACGTACGTGGGACAACGGTTGGCTTTGCATAGTTCATCGCGCAAGGTTTCGGCGAAGGCCGTGATATTCGGCGGGTCGAGTTCGGCGACCGTGAGCATGAACGGCAGCTTGGAATCGATAAGGCCGGGGAGGTTGGAACGGGCGAGGAGGGTGGCCTCATCGGGCTGCGCCTGTTTGCCGCGGCCGGCTCCACCACGCCCGCGTCCGAAAGGCGCGACAGCGGCAGAGGGTTCGCCGTTCGGCTGGCGGCAGGCGGCGAATCCGCCTTGAACGGCGGGCGGCCTGGCGGGGAGGATATTGAAGGCGGGAGGCGACATAAAGACCACGCCTTTGATGCCGACGCCTTCCGGTCCCCACAAATCCTTATGGCCGACATAGGTGCTGACGGGCACATTGCCCGCCGACTGGCACCAGATGAAAACGCGCGCGGCGTTACCCTTGTAGCGGGCGATGTTGGCATGCACCCATTCGACAACGCGGCCGATATCCTTAGCCGGGTCGTCCCACGCCTCACCCGGATGGCGTTGCATATTGACGCCGACCATGCCGCTTTTGACGGCCCAAAGCATGATGTTGTCGTAGAAGGGTTCGCCATTGGGGCCGCCCTGCTGCTTGTTGCCGGCGCCCCCGGAAACATAAATCAGAACGGGAAGCGAGCCGCCGCCTTTTTCGGGCGCGAACACATCGAGCACGTCCTTGGCATCGGGGCCGAACGAAATATCGCGCGCGATGGAAACGCCCTTATAGGGAGGCTTCGGATGCAGAGGGGCGTAAATTTCCGCGGTTTCCGGCACGCACACGCCCCGGCCGATGTTGACCAATTGCTTGGCGATTTCCGGCGGCACCTGTGCCTGGGCCATAGCGGCCAGCCCGGCGGCAATCAGCGCGAAACGAAGCGAATTCTGTAAAAATTTCAAGCGAGCCTCCAGCAACAGGGGAGAGTATATCGCACTTGCCGGCGCGGTTAGTCCCTGAAAAAGGGCGTTTCCTCGCCGCCGCGGAGGATCACGTCGAAGCGGTAGCCGGGCAGGCCATCGGCGGCGAGCGCGTCGTCATGGCGGGCGAAGAGGCGATGGCGCGCGGTTTCCGGCACGCAGCGCAATACAGGATCGTCCGCGGTTGCGGGCGAATCGGAAAAGAAGATGGTCGTCACCATGCGGCGGGTGAGCCCGATGGCGAGGATGGTGAGGTTCGCGTGGGGGCAGCGGGGTGTGCCATCGGGTTCGCGGGAGGCACCGGGGATGACAGTGCGGAAGCGATAGAAGCCTTGGGCGTCCGTGAAGGCGCGGCCGAAGCCGTAGAAGCCGGGGTCGGCATCGGCGTGGCGCGGATCGAGCGGATGGCGGAAGATGCCGCCGGCGTCGGGCTGCCAAAGTTCGAGGATGGTGTGGAAAGTGGGGTGGCCGCCCTCCTCGAGCACTCTCCCGCCGAGCCATATGTGCCGGCCGCGGGCCTGGCGGCCTTCGAACACGGTGAGGTCGTTGCAGTCGTTCACGAAGGCGAAGGGGAAGAAGGGACCGATAGTGCAGAAGGGCGAAACGATTTTGGGATGCAAATCGGGGGTGGTACGCTCTTGTACGGGGGCCTGGCTCATGGAATTTGGGGTGTGCTTCGTTTGCCGCGGAGGACGAAATCGCGGCGGAATTCAAGGATATTGAGATCCTTTGTTACCTTTGTAGGCTGGGGCTCGAAGATGACACGCTGGCGGGCTTCGGGATCAGGGATGGCGTTGAGCAGCAGGTCGGTCTCGTTCAAGGGCTCGCCGGGAAAGTAGATTTGCGTGATGAAGCGATCCATCCAGCATGGACCCAGGATCGAAAAATGGATATGCGGCGGGCGCCACCACCAGTCGTTCGATCCAACGGGATAGCCGCCGGGCTTGATGGTGCGGAAAATGTAGCAGCCTTCGGCATCGGTGAGGAAACGGCCCTGGCCGATGAAATTGGGATCGAGGGGCGCCTGATGGCGGTCGTGCTCGTGGATATATTTGCCGGAGGCGTTGGCCTGCCAGAGCTCGATCATGGCTCCGGCCAGCGGCGCGCCATCTTCATCGGTAATGCGGCCGCTCACCGTGATGAACTGGCCGAGAGCGCGCGGGCCGCCGGGGTAGAGGCAGGAGAAATCGGCGCTGCCCACGGGCAGGCGGCGCTCCAGGTGAATGGGGCCGGTGAGTTCGGAGAGGGTCAGCGGCCGCTCGACAAACGGCTGGGCCGGCATGCGCGTAAAGCTGCGCGGGTAATCTTCGATCTGCCGCCGGGTTTGCGTACGGTCGTCGTAGGGAAGGTACTGGCGCAACGGGGCGTCCTGGTTTACGGGCATAGGGTGATTCTACTTCGCTTCCAAACCCACTGAAGAAACGATGACGCCCAGTTCGCGCTGGTCGCCGTTGGTGCCCGGCGGCAGCGCTTTATCGAGCTGAAAGTCCACCCGCACGGCTTCGGCGCTGAGCAGGTTCGCGGGGATATCGCGCGTGTAAGTGTACTGGCCGGCCTTAGTGTACGTTTCGGGCGCCAGGGCAGAGGGGCCGACCGTTCCGGAAAGGGAAACGGATTTGAGCTTGGAAATTACCGGATCGGGGACAGCGAGCTGCAGGGTCAGCGTGGCGCCGCGCTCCGCTCCGCCGGCCGGCGGTTTTAAAACCACCGAGAACTTCTGGGAAGTCCAGCGCCAGGCGTGTTCCTCGACATCATAGAAGCCGGAGACGAGCTGTGTATCCGATTGCGGGTCGCCGGCGTGAATGATGGAGGCCATCTGCGGCGCCGCCTGGTCGTCCGTCTTTTCGGCTTTGGCCGCGGCCGACGGTTTGCGGCTGCAGGCGGCGAGCGAAAACACCAGCGCCAGCGTCAATCCGAAAGAAAGCAAGTTGGTAAAGCGTAGCGGTTTCATCAATCTCCGATCTTCTCCACTTGCACAAGGCAACTATAAAAGGTAGGGCCGCCGCCCGCATCGGTGAGGCGTTCGGAAGTGAGGACGTTGACGTTAGCCTTGTCGGGCGCGAGTTTCGGCCAGCGGGTAGAAGGCGCGCAGACCACTCCCGGCGCGACGCTCGCATCCACCTCGGCCTTGAGAATGCAGGAGCCGCGGCGATTGAACACGCGCACGGCGTCGGCCGCATGGATGCCGAGCCGCGCGGCATCGGCCGCATGCATGTGCAGCAGGCCGGTTTCGCGGTCGACGCCCGGCCGGTAGCCGAACGTTGAATTCATGCTGTCGTCGTTTTTTGGCGAAATCAGCTCGAAGGGAAATTCCCGGCGCAGTTCGGAATCGCCGAAACGCGATTCGACCGGCGGCTGGTAATCCAATTCTTCCGCGCGGAAATGGCATTTGCCATCGGGCGTGCCGAAGTTGCCCCCGGCAAACGGCTGAAAGGGTTCCGGCAAGCGCAGGCGGATGAAATGCTCCCGATCGAGTTGCTCGAGCGTAATGCCTTTGACGAACGGATGCGGCGAATCGAGCAGCGTGCGGATCATATCGTCTTCGGAATCGCGGAAGCAGGCGTCATCGAAACCCATGCGCCCGGCCAGCAGGCGGAAGATTTCCACGTTCGATTTCGCTTCGCCCGGAGCGGGCAGCGCGGGGCGCGCCATTTGCAAATAGTAGTGGCCGTACGCGAAATAGATGTCGGTGTGTTCGAGGAAGGTGGTTACGGGCAGCAGGATATCGGCATGATCGGCCGTATCGGTTTGAAACTGCTCCAGCACCACGATGAAAAGATCGTCGCGGCGAAGGCCGCGCACGACCGCGTTGCGATTCGGGGCGACGGCGGCGGGGTTGGAGTTGTAGACCACCAGCGCTTTGACCGGAGGCGCGAGTGAATCCGTGAGTGCGCGGCCCAGCTCGGACATGTTGATGAGGCGCGCTTCGCGGCCGAGGGCGAGCTTTTGCAGATCGGGCCGTTCCAGGCCTTCGCGGTTCACGTGGAACGCTTGAGACGTGGAAAGCTGCAGGCCGCCGCCCAGGTCTTTCCACGAACCTGTAAGCACGGGCAGCAGCGAAATGATCCGCGTGGCCATAGCGCCACGGTCAGTGCGCTGCGGGCCGTAGTTGAGGCGAATCACCGCGGGACGCGTGGTGGCGTATTCGCGAGCGAGGCCGGCAATTTCTTCGGCGGCGATGCCGGTGAGTCCGGCGGCGCGTTGCGGCGTCCAGGCCTTGACTCTCTCGCGGAGGCCGTCGAAACCTTCCGTGTAGCGCGCCACGTAATCAGCATCGTACAGGCCTTCCGCGACGATGACATGTATCATGGCGAGCGCGAGGGCCGCGTCGCTGCCGGGGTTCACGAAGAAGTGCTTGTCGGAAGCGGCGCCCACGCGATTGCGGCGGGGATCGATAGTGTAGAAGCGGGCGCCATTGCGGCGGGCCTCCACGACGAAGGGCCAGAGGTGAACGTTGGCGCCCAGGATATTGGCACCCCAGCAGAGAATCAGGCGGGCGTGGCGGAACTGCTCAGGCTCGGTCGAGTAGCGTACGCCTAATGCGGCAACCGTGCCGGCTGCTCCGGCGGTGGCGCAAATCGTGCGGTCGAGCCGGGAAGCGCCCAGGCGGTGAAAGAAGCGGCGGTCCATCCCGCCGCCGTTGAGGAAGCCGAGCGTGCCGCCATAGCTGTAAGGAAGGATCGCCTCGGGGCCGAATTCCGCCGCGATGCCGCGCAGGCGCACCGCGATGGTGTCGAGCGCTTCGTCCCAGGAAATGCGCTCGAAACAGCCTTCGCCTTTCGCCCCAATCCGCCGTTGCGGATAGAGCAGCCGTTCGGGGGAATATTCGCGCTCCAGGTATTGCGCGACTTTGCCGCACAAAAATCCGCGCGTGATGGGATGGCCGGGGTTGCCGCGCAGTCGCGTGCCGCGGCCGTTATCGACACTGACCAGGAGCGAACAGCAGTCCGGGCAGTCGAGGGCGCACACCGAGTGCCGGATCTCGGGCATGTGAAAAATTATAGCGTGGGGTCAGGCCTTCCGGCCTGCCGCGGGGCGGGAGTGGCGTATCGCCTGGCGGAACGGTGAAAACGTCCTGAGGCCCGCTTACGCGCCGGCCTTCTCCGCCATCGAGACGATCTCAGCGCCGATGGCCAGCGAGGCGGTGGCGGCGGGGCTGGGCGCGCTGAGCACGTGCAGCGCGTTCGGCCGGGCGACCAGCGCGAAATCCTGGTAGATCTCGCCTTCGGGCGAAATCGCCTGGGCGCGCACGCCGGAGCCGCCGGTATCGAGATCGGCGGTGGTGATTTCGGGAACCAGGCGCTGGAGAGACTGGGCGAAAATTGCGCGGCTGAAAGAGCGGCGCAGCTCGTACCAGGCGGTGGAGGGATAGCGGAGCAGGAAGCGCCAGAAGCCGCGGTAAGAGAGCGCGTCGAAAAGATCGGCGGGGTTGAAATCGGCTTTGCGGTAGCCCTCGCGCGCGCAGGCCAGCACGGCGTTGGGGCCGCATTCGATGCCGCCGTGAATCAGGCGGGTGAAGTGAACGCCGAGGAAGGGGAAGCGCGGGTCGGGCACGGGATAGATCAGGTTGCGCACCAGGAACTGGCGCTCGCGTTTAATTTTGTAATACTCCCCGCGGAAGGGCAGGATGCGCATTTCGCGCGTTTCGCCCGCGAGTTCGAGCACGCGGTCGCAGTGGAGGCCGGCGCAGTTGATGAGAAAATCGCCTTCGAATTCGCCGGCGGTGGTGCGCGCGAGCCAGCCGGCGCCGCGGCGCTCGAGGCGGGTGACGCGCGCGGAAGTGACCAGCTTCGATCCGCTCTCCACGATCTTGCGGGCCAGCGTGGCGCAGACCCGCGGATAATCGGCGATGCCTTCCTGCGGCACGCGCAGCGCGGCCACGCCGCCCACGTGCGGCTCGATTTCGCGCATCTCTTCCCGCCCGAGCCAGCGCAGGCCTTCGAGGCCGTTGGCCCTGCCGCGCTCTTCGAGGGCGCGCAGGCGCGGGACTTCGGTTTCATCGGCGGCGACCACCAGTTTGCCGCAGACTTCGTGCGGAATGGAATTTTCCTGGCAGAAGGCGACCATCTGGCGGATGCCCGCGACCGCGAGGCGCGCGCGCACCGAACCGGGTTTGTAGTAGAGACCGCAATGGAGGACGCCGCTGTTGTGGCTGCTCTGATGCGCTCCCGGCCGCGGTTCTTTTTCGAGAACGGTGATGTGGGCACCCGGGAAACGCTCGCGCAGGCGGTAGGCAGTGGCCATGCCTACGATGCCGCCTCCGACAATGAGGACGCGTTTGGAGTTCATTTGAGCTGGTATTGGACGGTGAGGGAGCAGGAGAAGGAAGGTAGGGAAGGCGGCGCCAGCAAATAAGGGTAACCCACGATTTCGCTCAAGGATGCAGTCGTGCCCAGACCGGCTTGCGATATGTTCACCACCGGCCCCACCGACACGCCCGCCGCGGTGGCGATTTGCTGCGCCAAGGCCTGGGCGCTGTTCACCAGCGTGGACTGCGAACAAGCGGAGGACTGCTGCGTCTGCGAAGCCGAAGCGTACGCGTTTAGAAAATTAAGAGTCAGGCCCGAGTTCTGGTTTGCGATCGCCTGCCCCGCCGCGGAGATTTGCGTGATCGTGGCCGTGAGTTTCGAGAGGGGTACGGTGAGGGTGAACTGCCAACTCAACTGTGCAACCGGTTGTTGGCCGATCGGGTAAATGTAATTTATGCTTACGCCCGACAGACTGGCCCCGGTGATGCCGTTGGATGTGAGCACGTTCGTGACGTCGCTCAGGTCAGCGGTGACTGGAGAATAGACCGCCAGGTAAATAACGGCCTGATCGTTCTGGGGGGCGCTCGTGGCGGATGCAACGATGCCGATGATGTTCGGGCCCGGTTGGGCGAAGGGGCTGGGAACGGCAAACGAGGCGGTGAGAGAGCAAGCCGTAGTGGATGCGCTGAGAGCGGTAACCGCGCCCGTTTGCAATCCCGCCGCGCCGGCGATCTGCTGCGCCTGCGTGCGCGCCTGCGCGAGCAGGGCGGCGAAATTGCAGTTGGCCGGGGCTTGTCCGGAGAATTGCGTACCGGAAACATAGAAGGACAAAGAAAGGCCGCTATTATTTTGCGAGATCGTTTTTTGCAGCGAGAAGAGCGCGGCGGTGGTGCTTTCGAGTTGCGCGAGTGGCGCGATCAGTTGGAAGTTCCACTGGGGCTTGGTATTCGATCCATAGACACTACTCAGATTGGCGGCGGTCACTCCCACGCCGGAGAGCGCGTTGACGATTTGTTCCAGGGTGGCGCCGGCGCCCGAGAATACGGTTAAAGAGATCACCGCCTGATCAGGCGTGTTAGAAGCGGATTGCGATGCGGTAGCCGTAACGGTATTGTTCGTGAGCTGCGCGACGAGCAGCGTGGGAGAAAGCGCGAAAGCGAGCAGGAAGTGGGATGCGGACATGAGTTCCTCAAAGTAACTGGAATTGCGCGGTAAGGGAGCAGGTTGCGGGCGGAGCTGCGAGGAGGAAACTTGGAAACGGTGGCCTTGTGGCTGCCGTTGGGGTGCCTGCTCCGCTCGACATACTCAAGAGTGGCCCGGCGCTGGTTCCCGCCGCTACCGCCACATTTTGCGCCAGGGTCTGCGCTTGCGAGAGCAGGCCGGCTTCGGGGCACGAAGGCTGCTGGGAGTACGAAAAGCCTTGCGGAGCGAACGACAGCGTCAGCCCGCCGCCGAATTTGCGCTGCGCAACCGTAAGCTGGGCGAGCGTGGCGGCCAGTTTCGAGAGCGGGACTGTTTCTGTGAATGTCCAGATCAGCGGCGGCACGAGCGGAGAGACTAGCTGGTTCTGCTGGGCGGCCCCCGTGAACGTGACTCCGCTAATCCCCGCTTTCGCCAACGCGGCCGTGATACCGCTCAAAGTGGCGGTCACAGGTGAACCAACCTGAAGATAGAGGTTCACCTGGTCCGGCGCCATGGCGGCGAGCGGCTGCGAAGCGGTTGCCAGCAGAACCCGCGCGCCAGGTTGTGCCGTGCTCAGCGCATAACTGGCGGTGAGCGAACATCCGGAAATCGCCAGCCGGCTGACCGGGCCCAGCTTCACCGCGGCCGCGGTGGCGATCGCCTGCGCCTGGGTGTTGGCCTGAGCCGCGAGATCGGCTAGATTACAAGCTGCTGCGGACCCCGGAGTTTGCGTGCCCGAAACCGTCCAACTCAGCGAAAAGCCGGCCGCAAACGATTTCTGTAGCGCCGCTAGCGCCGCGGCAGTGCTTTTCATTTGCGTGAGCGGCACGACCAGTTCGAAGGTCCACTGCTCCTGCGGCGCGGCCGAGCGCGACGGGGCAGCGGTAGAGGAATCCACGAAAAAAGCCGGAGGGCCGATGCCAACCAGGTTGGCCGCTGTAAGGCCAAGACTGGAAACGGAGTTGACCACAGCTTCCACGGTCGCATCGAATCCCGAAGTAACCGTTATGGCAAAAGCCGCCGAATCGAGCTGGGCCGCCGATTGTGACGCAATCACTGTAACCGAATTAGTAGTCTGCGCCGTCAAGGCGGCGTGACAGAACAGGAACGCGAGCGCCACCCGAGCAAACATAAGCCTTGATTGTAGTACCGATACGTGCGCCGGGCGGGAGCGGTCCCAAGCGCCCGCCGCTCCGATGTGGTATCTCAGTTTTTATGCTGCAGCTTACCCGAAGACAACTCGGCGGCCTGGTCCTGGCGGCCGCGGCGAAGCCGCTGCGCCTCTCTGCCGCGACCAATCTGGACGATACGCTATCCGGCGGAATCCAGCGGCGCGGCATACCGGCGCTCACCGCCATGGTCGCAACCGCGGATAACGCCCTCTACACCGGCGCATTCGGGAAACGCACCGCGGAGGGTTCCGGTATTCGGCCCGACACCATCTTCCGCATCGCCTCGATGACGAAGGCGATCACCACCACGGCCGCCATGCAGCTTGTCGAGCAGGGCAAGCTGAGCCTCACCGTGCCGGCCTCGCAATACCTGCCGGAGCTGGGAAACCTGCAGGTTCTCCATGGATTCGATAGCGCCGGCAAGCCCATCCTGCGGCCGGCCAAACGGCAGGTGGCGCTGCATCACCTGATGACGCACACTTCCGGCTTTGTTTATCCCACATGGGACGAGGACCTGGCGCGCTACGACAAAGCAACCGGCAACGCGCAGCCGCCAGGAGCGGTGGCGCCGCTTACGCCGCTCATGTTCGAGCCGGGCACGCAATGGCAATACGGCACCGGCATCGACTGGACCGGCAAGATCGTGGAGAAGGTAAGCGGCCTCACGCTTGAAGAATATTTTCAGCGCAATATCCTCGGGCCACTCGGAATGAAGGACACCACCTTCATCTTTCCGCAGTCGAAATTCGACCGCCTGGTAAGCTCTTATCGCCGGCACAAGGACGGCACACTCAAGGAGGACGCGATCGCCATGCCTGAGCCACCCAAACAGTACAACGGTGGAGGCGGCCTGTATTCCACCGCGCCCGACTACATCCGCTTCATGCAGATGATCCTGCGCAAGGGCAAGAGCGCGGAGGGGCGGCAGATTTTGCACCCGAAAACGGTCGCTATGATGAGCGCGAACCAGATCGGCGCGGTGAACGTCCACAAGATGAAAAGCACCGATCCCGCGGTTTCCGCCGATGTGGATATGCACCCGGGCGCGGCCGACAAGTACACCTTCGGCTTCCTCATGAACCCGATAGCGTATGAAGGCGGGCGCTCGGCCGGAAGTCTCGCCTGGGCGGGCGTGGAGAACACGTTCTACTGGATCGATCCGCGGCGCAATCTCTGCGCGGTAATCATGATGCAGTTCTTCCCGTTTGTGGACGCGCAAGCGGTGGGGATGCTGCACGATTTCGAACAGGCCGTCTACGCTACGCTGAAAGCGTAGCGATCGCTGCCCAAGGATCGCGGCTCGGAAGGACTTAGCCGCGACCGCAAGGACCGGTGTTTGCAATCCGCTATCCGCCCGCGCCTCGGGCTCGCGGTAGTGCTCGCAGGCGATGCGCTTGGCCACGGCGCGCATGTGTTCCTGCTCCTCCTTGGCGTGCTGATCGAACTCGCCACGCCCGCGGTTCCTTCGTATCCATGGCCAACCGAAAAAATAACGGCGGAAAGCACCGTGGCGGCCACGCGGCTGCGCGTCAGAAATGCGAACCGCAGAATCAGATAGCCGCGAAAAATCTCTTTGGGCACGTTTCGCGCGCGCCAGCCGAGGCGCGCCGTGGGCTCACCGTCGCGCCATAGAAAATAGACGATCAGGCTGATGAGGGACGGATCGCGAACGATCGTCCTCCACGCCACCGCATTGAAGCCTGTCTTTCCCCGCTGGCCCGCAAAGAACGACAGCACCATGGAAGGCACAATCAGGAAGAGGAAGACCAGAACTTCCAGCAGTTGCCGCTTTCGCCGGCTCGGGGGAACCGTGGCCGGAGGCTCCAGCGTAGTGACAGGGCCGGACGACCGGCCCTGTTCCGGTGTAATCATCTCGTAGCCTTCATCCACGTGGCATTGGCGAAAAGTCCTTGAACATTCGCGCTACGGCTCTTGCCAGTTTGCCCCGGTCCTGTCGGGGATTGCCTGAAATCACCTGGTGGGCGCTAGCCCGCCAGATCAGGTGATGGTTGCGGGCATTGAAAATATCCACCGTGAGAGATCCCACCGGTGTCTGCACCACTCGCGTGGTGGCCACGCCTTGATTCCAACCGGAACCCCACCAGTACCAGCCGCCCCAGCCGGGGCCGAATCCGCTGTAGAACGTCTGCAAGCTTTGCTGCTGCCGGGTGGCGGCGAATGCGGTCACGGCGGCCTGCCCGCCCGAAGGAACTTCCATCCAGCCCCTTGCCTGAAGCTGTTGATTCACATCCTGCCGGACACGGTCCACCCACAGTTGGTTGCCCGCGCTCACGCGCAGCCAGTGATATGTGTGATACGCGGTAAAGTCTGTGGAGTGGTTGTAGTCTCTGGTGACGTGGACGGTTGCGCACCCGGCGGCCATTAGAACCAATACCGCGGGCACGAAAATTCGAGGATTTGGTATTAAAGGCTTAGTAAGTCGCATTAGCGCTACCTCTTCTTTCTGCCTACGTGCACCCGGAAGGCCAGAAATCCGGGTGGAACATGTGTTGGCGATGGCGGAAACGCGCGCTGTGCGATATGCGTCGAAACCCCCTGTGGTTTCTCAAGCGATGGTGTGGCCTGTGACCAGACGGGCATTTCTGCGTTTTGCGGGAGTTTCACTGGCGTCGGAAACCCTGCGCGCGCAAGAGCAACCGGTCTTCTCTACGGATGTGAAGGTGGTCAACGTTTTGGCCACGGTGCGGGACAAAAGAGGCGAACTGGTGGGCAGTCTGAACCAGGACGATTTCCTGGTGTTCGAGGATGGCCGCCCCCAAACCATCCGCTACTTCGCGCGCGAGAGCAATCTGCCGCTGACCCTCGGCCTGCTGGTGGATACCAGCGGCAGCCAGCGCCGCGTGCTGGATGCCGAACGCGGTGCTTGCCTGCGCTTTTTCGACCAGGTGGTGCGCGAGAGGAAAGACCAGGTCTTCATCCTGCAGTTCGACACCGTGGTGCAAGTGCGGCAGGCGCTCACTTCCTCGGTGGGTAAACTGGACGACGCGCTGGCATACGTGGATTCCGAGACGATGAACCAGGTGCGCGCGCGCAACGGCGGCGGCACGCTGCTGTACGATGCCGTAATCCAGGCATCGGAGGAGATCATGCAGAAGCAGACAGGGCGCAAGGCGGTGATCGTGCTCTCCGATGGCGTGGATATCGGCAGCGGCGGCACGCTCAAGGAAAGCGTGGATGCGGCCCAGCGCGCCGATACGCTCGTTTATTCAATCCTGTACTCCGATTCCGGCGCTTACGGATTATTTGGCGGGCCGGATGGCAAACGCGTATTACAGGAACTTTCAAAGGAAACCGGCGGCAGCTTTTTCGAGGTGTCGAAGAAGCAGCCGGTGGACAAAGTTTTCCAGATTCTGGAAGAGGAGCTGCGAACACAGTACAGCATCGGCTACACCTCCGATAAGCCGGTGACCGTATCGGAATTTCGCAGCCTGGAATTGAGAGCGAAACAGAAGAACTTAGTAGTGCAGGCGCGGCGCGAGTACTGGGCCCAGCGGTAGACTCAGTAGAGTTCATGTCCATTCGCTCCGAGCGTGAGTTCGATAAACTGCGGGCCATCGGCCGCATGGTCAGGCTGGCGCTGAACAAGACTGCCGCGGCGATTCGGCCGGGCCGCGGAAGGCGAAACCTGTGTCCCAACTGTTCCATCCGATCGGCGGTGTTTGCGCGGCGGAGAGCATTCCGGCAATGGACTGCATAGCGATGATGCTCCTGAGCTGGGGGGCGCGAAGCGCTTTCCCAGCATCTCACTCGGCCCGCAGTGCCACAACCGGATCGACCGCGGTGACCTTGGATGCCGGCAGGCAACTCGCTAAAACGGCAGCGGCCAGCAGGGCGAGTGACACAGCGCCATAGGTGGCTGGATCGAGTGGGCTGATTTCGAATAATATTGCGGCCATCAGGCGCGCCAGACCGCTGGCTGCAGGCAGCCCGGCCGCAACGCCGATGGCGCCCAACAGAAGTCCGTGCCGCACAAACATCAGTTTCAACTCCGATTGTGTTGCGCCCAGCGCGATGCGAATTCCCATTTCGCGGGTCCTCTGAGTGACGGAGTAGGAGATTACGCCATAAATCCCGATAGTGCTCAAAACGAGCGCCATCGCCCCCGCGAGCAACAGCAATACGAGGGTGAATGAGGTGCGGGACATCGACTGGCGGTAGATATCGCCCACGGCGCGCACATCGGTGATGGGCAGGTTTGGATTTACGGCCCAGATAGTCCGGCGAATTTCATTCAGAAAACTCCGGGAGCCGGCGCGTCCGCTGCGCAAAACGATATACGCCGAATACGGGATATCCGGATTGCCCTTGGAGTCGCGGGTGAGTAGCGGCCAATATACGAAGGATGGAGCAGGCCGGACCACAGCATTCTGAACGGCCTCGCGGCTATACCCGGCGTGCAATCCGCCAGTATCGCTACGGCTCTTCCCATGACGCCTGACCGCTCCCAGGATCTGATCGTTCCGGAAGACCACCCTACCAGCAAGGCAACCTGCCGCCACTGCGGCGCTTTGTCTCGGTAACGCCCGGGTATTTTCAGACCTTGGGTGTTCCCCTGGTCGCCGGCCGCGACTTAAATTGGACCGATATCGAGCAGATCCGCCCCGTGGTGCTGGTTTCGGAAAACTTCGCTCGCGAGTATTGGAGCAGCCCGCGTGGCGCTTTGGGCAAACGGATTCACGACCCCGCGGGAGCGGCAGATCGCGTGCGCGCCGGCGTTTTCTGCCATGGCTGGAGGTTCTTCCGCCGCCTCGCAGGGCAGATGCGAGATTGGCGCTTCGATACCGGATGGCCGGAAACAAACCAAACAATGTGCCCGCCATGAGCGAGACGGCAAAATTAAACAGGAATCCAATCCCATCGACGGAGGTCTGTTCCAGCCTGGGCAGATGAGCCGGCGGGAAACTCACCAGCAGGCGCAGAACGGCGATGGCCAGCGGCCAGTCCAACCACTCCTGAGAAGGCGCTCAGAGTGACGCACTCCAGCAATAGTTCCCGCGTGATTGCGGTCCAGCCTGCTCCCAGCGCCGCCCGTGCCGCCAGTTCCTGCTGGCGGCCTTCCGCCCGAACCAGCATCAAATTCCCCACGTTCGCGCATGCAATCGCCAGCAGCAGCCCCACGGCTGCCATCAGCAGCCAGAGAGTTTTGCCGATATCGCCGATGGCATCTTGTTTGAGGAGCCGCACGTCGGGGCGAACCGGGCATCGTCGAACATTTTGATGCTCATGCCCGGAAACACGGGGAACTTGTTTTGTTCCAACGAAATCATGCGGCCAACGTCGGCGTTGGCCTGCGTCAAAGTAAAGCCGGGCTTCAGCCGCGCGATGGCATGGAAGTAAAAGCCTCCGATGGTCGCTTTGCTCCGGTCGAGTTGCAGCGGAAAGATCAGATCCGGGCTCTGGTCGAAAAACCAAAAGTTCCGCGGCAGGACGCCGGTCACTTCGCGAAGCACTCCACCTGCATCGATTTTTCTCCCCAGAACTCCGCGATCTCCGCCAAACTTTCGCTGCCAATAGCCGTAACTGAGCAGAACGCGATCCGCAGCGCCCGGCACGTCATCCTGCTCCGTGAAGGCTCGCCCCAGCATGGGCTGGATGCCCAGAATCGGGAGCAGGCGCGCCGTGACGGCTAACGTCGCGACCCGTTCGGGATCTCCCAGACCTGTGACGCTTTCGAAGCCCGCCCTCCCACAGGCCACTTGCCCCGGATTTTACAGCACCCGGCACGCCTCCGCGAATCCCAGCCGCGGCGCGCGCGGCGGCATCTTCGACCCATCGCCGTACCCCAGGTTGCAGAGAAAATTCACCTTCCATCTGCCGTCCGGGAAGAATTCGCGATTCACTTTCTCCGGGTCGAAACCCGACATTGGGCCGCAATCGAGTCCCAGCGCCCGCGCGGCCAGCATGAAATAACCGCCTTGCAGCGTGCCGTTGCGGAATGCGGTTTCTTCGATCGCCGCGGGATTTCCGTCGAGCCAGGAAAGCGCGTTGGGATCTTTCAGTAACTGCCTGATAGCTTCCAGAAATTGGCTGTCGTAGGCCACGATGGCGGTCACTGGAGCGGTGCGCGTCTTCTCCACGTTTCCGGGAGCGAGCGCGGGCAGCAATCGCTCCTTCGCCTCCGGCGTGGTGAGGAACACGAACCTTGCGGGCAAGGAGTTGGCGCTCGTCGGTCCCAGCGCGGTCAGTTCGTAGACTTCCTTAAGAATCGCTTCGGGAACGCCTTCCGGCCGCCATACCCGATAGGTCCGGGCCGTCCGGAAAATCCTGTCCAACGCCTCGCCGGAAACTCTGTCGTGGGCCGCCGCCGCTGATTCGCAATTACTCATCCGCTTTCGCTCCTGTCCTTTCCAGCGAGAATACCCGCTCTGCATTTATTTGATACAGCTTCCGCTTGGCGGTTTCCGAAATCGGCAAGTTGTCGGTCACCCGCACTTCTTCCGGCACGAACTGATAGGGGTAATCCATGGAGTACAGCACGCGGTCCACGCCCAGGACAGACTGCGCGTAAAGAATGGGCGGCTCCCACGCCATGCCGCTGGTCGTGACATACACGTTTTGCTTCAGGTATTCGCTCGGCTTCCGGCTCAGTTTCTTCACCGATTCGTAGCGGTTCGCGGCTATCATGGCGCGGTGCATGAAATCGATGCGGAACAGCCAATACGGCAGGCCTTCGCCCAGATGCCCCAACACAATCTGCAACTCCGGGAAGCGATCGAATACACCCGCCACCACAATGCGCAGCATGTGCAGCGCTGTCTCTACCGCGAAGCCGAAAATCGCGCCGTCCAGGCCGCGCTCGAGAAACGGCCCGATCATGGCCGGCGGCGGTGTATTCGGGTGCAGGTAAATGGGGACGTTGAGCGCGGCCGCAGCCTCGAAGATCGGCCAGAACTTCGGGGAATCCAGATACTCGCCCTGCGTGTGCGAGTTAATGATCGCGCCGCGCATGCCCAATTGCCGCACCGCGCGCTCCAGCTCCTTCGCGGCCGCCGGCGGATTCTGCGGGGCGATGGCGGCCAGGGCGGCAAAGCGGGCCGGATGCGCGCGCGTCGCTTCGGCGGCGTAATCGTTGGTCAATTCGGCGAGCGCCACCGCCGTGGCGGCATCGAAGATCTGAACTCCAGGCGAAGTCAGCGACAGGATCTGTTTCGCAATGCCGGATTCGTCCATATCCCGCAGGCGGATTGCGCCCAGGTCGGTCATGCGCGACATCACTTGCACGGCCCGCGGGCTCGACCCCAGGTAGAAGCCCATCAGGCTAGTGAAGCCGCGGTCCCGATCCGGTTCTTCCGCAATCAACTTCCGGTAGCGGGCGAGAATTTCAGGCGGGGCAAACGCTTCTTCGGTGGCAATGCGCAGGTAAGGCGCGGAAGGGGGCATAAAAGGGGAGCGTATCACGAACTACGTTCCCCTTATTGGCGGGGCTCAATTTGCCGCCCGCCGCCTCCTTCCAGCTACCAACAGCAAACCAAAAACCGCCAGGCTGCCCAGGGCGAAGGTCGAGGGCTCCGGCACGGCGCTGGTAGCGGCGTTTGTCACCAGGGCATCCAGGTGGAAGCCGTTTACCGCGTTCGGATCCATGCCGGCTTGTGCGAGTTGGGTCGCAAACGGCGCCACGTAAGCGTACACGTCTATGTAGTTCTCCGGCGCTCCGGAAGGCGGGAACGTCGAAGAATAGGCTTCGCCCAGAGAGGGATTGACCGGGTTCGGCCCCGGCGCCGGATAGCCCGTAATCGGCTTGATGTTGGTAGCGGCCACTTCGTTGATGGTCCAGTACGCCGCGAATCCCGTGAAGAAGCCGGGCGATGAAAGCGGAATGTCATTCACTTGGATCTCCCAAAACCCGTCCGGATTCCGGGCCAGGACGGAGCCGGCCGCAACCTGGAAGTCGAAGTCGATCCATTGTGAGTTCGGATCGCTCATATCGGGAAGTACGGTAGTCTGCACGGTCAAATTGCCTTGATCCACCGGCTGCGTGGTGTTATTGAGCGTGAGGGTTTGTGTGGAATCGTCTGGAGCGTTGGTGGTGATCACCTGGTACGTTCCGCCTTCGAGGTAATTCGCAAATCCGCTGACCGGAATCAGCATCGCCCCCAGACCCGCAATCGCCAGCCTGGGCAGCCAGAGCGCCTTCTGTGCTTTCAATTTTGTGACCTCCGAGACAGTTGCAGTGGCGTACCGTTCTTCTCGCCCTGCTAATCCGGATTGTAGGTCGCACCCGCAAACATCCTCAATCGCCGCGCGGCGCCCGCGCGTGCTCTCGTGCACCGCAATGCCGGCTCCAGCGGATGGCCTGCCACACTGCCGCCAATGCCGTGATTCGCTCGCTTAATGGCATACTGGATTCGTGAATCATCGCGTGCGGGCCTGGCTGCTGATTGTCCTCATCGCCACCATTTGCGCGGGCGCGGTATGGGGTGTCGCCTGGTACCGCTCGCGCGATCTGACCACCCCCGCGCTGCTCAGGCGTTTGCCCTCTTCCGATGCGCTCGTGGTTTATATCGATTTCGCGGCCTTGCGCCGCGCGGGCATCCTGAGCCGCATCGAACCTTCCAAACTCACTGAAGATGCCGAGTACGCCGACTTCGTCCGCAAGACCGATTTCGACTACAAGCAGGACCTCGACACCGCCATCGCGGCCTTCGCCCCCAACGGGAAGTTTCTTCTGCTGCGCGGCCAGTTCGATTGGAAAAGCTTGCGCAGCTATGTAGCCTCGGAAAATGGCTCATGCTATAACTCGCTCTGCCGCATGCAAGGCAGCACGCAGGACCGGCGCATTTCCTTCTTCCCGTTGCAAACCAACCTCATGGCCCTGGCCGTAAGCCAGGACGAATCGGCCGCCGTGCGCATGCAGGATACTGCTCCCGGACCCGTGCTCGAAGCCCCCGACGCCCCGGTGTGGCTTTCTCTTCCGGCCGCCTTACTCCGATCGAGCGATTTGCCCTCGGGAGCGCGCCCGTTCGCGCAAGCCGTGGCTCAGGCCGAGGCGGTCACGCTCTCTTTCGCGCCGGACCATGATCGCATCGCGGCCAAACTCAATGTCCGCTGCCACACCCCTCAGGACGCCGCCGCGCTGGCCGCCCAACTCTCCCGCGCCACCGCTCTGCTACGCGAGATGCTGGCGCGCGACCGCCAGACGGCCGATCCCGCCGGCTTAAGCGGCGTGCTCACTGCGGGCTCCTTCCGCAGCGACGGCGCGCGCGTGTTCGGCTACTGGCCGATTGAGAAGAGCTTTCTGGATAATATCTTCTCCGCAAGCTGATCGGCCGCTCTGAAACCAACCCGCCCGCGCCGGGGGCTCTTCCTTACACAGCAGGGGTCAGCTTACCTGCTGACTTGGATACTGGCTCCAGTTCCGCCGCCGCGACCGGGGCGAGCGCCCCCACCGTCGGAGACAAGCTTGACCCAGAGTGAACCATCGCCCTTGTAGTACGAGGTGCCGCTGGCGCTGCGCAGCGCTTCCAAGCTGGTTTGTGCCGTGCCCGTGGCTGCGCCGGTGTATCCCGGTAATTCGAGGATAACCCATGAGCCTTTGTCCAGCTCCCTTACGCTAATGTTCAGGGACGGCGATTCGCTTTCCGCCCGGATCTCGGTACCGGCGAGTATCGTGGTGTCGCCGGCGACGGCGAGTTTCCTACCATTGCGGACGAGAACGACCTGTGGAGCGCCTCCAAAGAAACCTCCTCTTCCGCCAAATCCGCCTCGCCCCGCGGCGGCGCCAGGTGCGCCAGGACCGCCAACGGCGCCAGGCGCGCCAGGTCCGCCGCGACCCGCAGCCGCGACAGGACCTACGGCTGCACCGAATCCACCACCACCTCCGGCGCCTCCTCTTCCGCCAAATCCGCCCCTACCGCCAAATCCGCCACCGCCGGCGTTGATCCCGAGGCGCCCGAAATCGCCCTTACACACGGCAGCGTTCCAGTCCGGCTTGATTTGACAGTGCTGCGGATCGTCCGCGATGCCGTTGTCAATCACAATGTAAGAATCCGGGACGCCGCCCACCGACCCGTCGATATCGTGGAACACCGCGCCATTCCAGCCTGTAAACCTTCCGAATTCACCCGAGAAAGACCAGCGGCGATCCTGCTGCGGTGGGAAATACACCGGCTTCGCGTTTTCGAATTTCAGGCCTTGGACATCGTTGTTGGTGCTGATGGGAAAGCTGGTGTACAGCAGGTAAGAGATGGCTCCGGTTTTGCGAGTGGCATTGTCCACGAAATTGACGAACTTGGTATTGATCACATGGTGCGTGAAGTCGTAATATTCGTAGCCACGGATCGGGTAATCCGCATCCTTGCGAGGCATGGTTCGACCATACGCGATTTCCGCTTCGGTTTTGGGGGTGCCCTTATTGCCGGTTTCGCCCACGAATAGGGAATCCTCAACTATCGAGGTAAAGTCGCCATGGTACGGGGCCACACCAGGGTACGCATGTGTGTAGCCGATACCGCTATCGGCCAGTTTCAGGCCCTTGAACACATGATTCTCCCCGCGGGCCCAGATGGCAGCCCCATTGTTCTTGTAGCTGGTAAAGTCTTTGATCACGGTTTCCAGCCTCGCGCTGTTGATGTCGCTGGGATCCGTATAGGGCAGATGCGTGTTCCCGCCAAGGTTGAATTTACCCTGGGCATTGGGTCCGCGATCGAACATCAGCCCGTCGACGTCGGAGTGGGCGACATTGCCGGAAAACTCCTTCAGTTGCGTGCGGCGCGGCCAGGTCTTCGCGCTGATCTCCGTGCCTTCAAACTTGCCCGTTGGGTGTTCTGGCAAAGCGATCCAGAAGCCTGTTTCCTCGGAACCCGCGGATACATTGTCGCGGTAAGTGTTGTCGGGGTTCGTGATCCAGAAGGTGGACACCGTATTGTCGGAAGGAATCAACTGATCGGTGGCATTTTGACCGGCCCCTGAGCCGTTCAGGGCGTTTGTCGGATTACACGGTCTGGTGGGATTGCACTTCGTCAGGATCCCCAGGTTTCCAATGTACTGGTTCCCGTGTTCCACGCCATCCTCAAGGAAGTAGCAGTGACCGACGTTGTCGTACGCCACATTGTTCTCAACCCGCACATCGTTGGTGCCATGCACCGTCACACAGCGGCTGAAGGTGTGGTGAATCGCGGAGTTCTCAATGTATTGGCCCGGCGCATCGCCAACCAGATGCCAATGGATCGGATACCGCGCCAGGTTCTCGTGCTGGCCCATTCGAAAGAACTCCACACCGGAGACTTTCATTGTCGAACCGGCCATCGCCATCACATGCCCGCCACTGAACGACTGCTCGGCGTCGGGTGAAGCCTGGATACGGATATTGCGGGTCAGCATCCCGACTTCACCGCGCTCATCGACGCCGAAAGTGACTTCGCCGTAGTGCATATACTGTAGTTTCCGATCCAGCGTAATCACTTTTCCAGAGATCCCGGAGATCGTTCGTTCCTCTGCCTGGTGGGGATCGAAATCCGTTGACGCGACTACAATCTGCTCGCCTTTTTTCCAGTCACCGGGATTCAGGACTTCGATGGTGTTGCTACCCGCGGCGGCTGTTTTTGCCAGCTTCGTCCAGGAGTTTTTCTCCGTGCCGTGCAGGCTCAGGGTTCCGCCCATGATCATGATCCCGCGGTCACCCATCGTTTCAATGTCCTCGCCCGGGACGTTATTGGTCAGGGTAATGGTCGCCCGGCGCGTGTGGGGTTTGGCTTCAGTACCAATCTCCAACTCCCCATGCACCAGGATCCACTCCGTGGTCAGTTCAAGATCTTTATTATCCGCGAAGCTCAGTTTGCCGTTGATCGTTAACCCGTGCAGAGGCGGCGGGCTGACATCGAGGACAACATCCATGCCCTTCTCAATGGTGACAACGGCGTCTTTGCCTGGCACCTTTTTGTCGGGCCACGTGGCTGCATCAGACCAGCGCTTCCCGGCTGTCGAAGAAGTTCTTTGCTGAGCCTCAACGACGGCATATCCGCCGAGGACTAAAACGGCTGGAACCAGCAACGAAAGGAACAGGAGAAAACGTTTCCACATTGTTAAACCTCCGTGCTCGAGGAATTGTCTAAGGCCGAACTTATCCCATGCAAAAATCGAAGAACCGGCGACAGGACTTTCATATTACATCACCTCCTCCCGCGAGATTTCTTCTCGGTTTTGCGTCCGGAAATCGAGGCGAACGCCCACAAGTCTTCCACCATTCCATCCGGAAATTGCGTGCGGCCGATTCCTTATTCCTTCCAGCCTTCCGGTGGGTTGCTGCCGCTCGCGATCTGGCGGGTCTTGTAGAGCCACTGGCCATTCACCTTGACCCACGTGGCGTATTCCTTTCCTTGAGTCGTCATCTTCATCGGATCACCGGGCTTCTCCTGCCGGTACTCGGTGAAAATTACCTGCGAGGTGGCCGTGTCGCCGTGTACGATGATCAGCGGGTTCGCGATTGCCACGTTGAAAGCGGTCCTCTCGCGCGGTGGCGGCGTGGCCACGGCAGGCGCCGCTCCAGCGGCGGGGGCCGCGCCATTCGGAGGCGCCGCTGGCGCACGGTTGTATGCCTGCCTGATGCCTTCCTTGCCCTTGTAGTGCCTCGTGCCGAGAATCAACTCGCAGTCCTCGGCATAGAAACTCTCTTCGCTCTGCCGGTCCACCTTGCCGAAGTTGTAGTAGTAACGCGTGATCTGATCCAGGATCAACTGGCGGTCAATCAATGACTGCGCAGTCATCTTGTCTTCCGCGCGCGCAGCCGGTGCGCTTGCCAGCGCGACCCAGCACAGCCCCAACGCAGCCGCCCGGACGGTCGCCTGAAGAATGGAATTCAGTTTCATGACATCCTCCTGTTCACTTGACGGGTGTTCTCTTATTCGGGAATCGGCTCGCTCGATCCACCGATTCCTGTCTGACAGGCCGTGCCGCACGTTAGGCAAATCTCGACCCTGCGCGGCCTTACAAGACAGCATCGGCAATCGTCCCGAGACATAGTAACAGAACGTTCCGGAGACGGGAGTCATACTTTTTCGCTCCGCGGAACGCGGCGAACGAGACTGCGCTCGCTGATGCAATTGGCGCGGGATCTCCCGCCCCACAACCCCGCCCTCGCCCGCTATAATCGCCTCAGAATGTTGCTCGAGCTGGTGGTGGAAAATTATGCCGTCGTCGAACGGGCGCGCATTCGTTTCCATCGCGGGCTCAACCTGCTTACAGGCGAAACCGGCAGCGGTAAGTCGATCGTGGTAGACGCCTTGGGATTGCTCCTGGGCGGGCGCGCCTCGGCGGAGACCGTGCGGCGGGGGGCGGACCGCGCGCGCGTGGCCGGAATTTTCGAAGTGCCCGATCGTTCCCCGATCCGCCGCTCGCTCGAAGCGGCCGGGATTGAGACTGACGAAGGAGAACTGCTGATTGAACGCGAGGTGCTGGCCGAAGGCAAATCGCGCGCTTATATCGGCAGCCGACCGGTAGCCGCCGCGCTGCTCAAGGAACTGGCGCCCCAATTGGCCGATATTCACGGACAACACGATCAGCAGCTTTTGTTTTCGCACGAGGCCCAGCGCGAAATGGTAGACGCCTACGCCGCGGCCGGCGAGCTGGTGGCGCGCGTGGCGGTGGCCCACCGCGAGTGGGCGAAGGCGGGCCGCGAACTGGAGGAATTGGATCGCTCCGAGCAGGAGCGGCTGCGGCTGGTGGATTTATGGGAGTTCCAGCGCAAAGAGATCGAAGCCGCCGGCTTAGCGGCGGGAGAAGATGTGAGCCTCGAAAACGAGCGGCGCGTGCTGCTCCACGTGCAGCGGCTACAGGAGATGGCCAGTGCAGCTTACACCGCCTCCTACGATAGCCCCGATTCGGCGATCACGCTCACGCGAACCGCGGCCAGGCGCGTGGACGAAATGTGCCGCATCGATGCGGCGCTCGAACCCGTGCGCGAACATTTGCGGGCGGCCGCCCTGAGCCTGGAAGAGGCTTCTTATGCGCTGCGCGATTATTTAGGCCGGCTCGAGGCGAATTCCGCGCGGCTGGAGGAAATCGAAACGCGCCTGGCGGCCATCGACCGGCTGAAGCGCAAGTACGGCCAAACGTTGGACGATGTCCTGCGGTTCCTCGAAGATGTTCGCGCGCGCCTGGCAGCAGTAGAGCACACGGGTGAGCGGATCGAGGAACTGCGGGCGCTGCGGAACAAATTTGCCGCGGAGTTTGAAAAGGCCGCCGCCGAATTGAGCCGCGTACGCGAAGCGGCCGGACGGCGCCTGGCCCGCCAGGTAGAAGCGGAATTGGCGCATCTGGCCATGGAGCGGACGGTGTTCCGGGTTGAGATCGCGCCGGCGCCGTGGTCGGAATCCGGCGCGGATCGCGTCGAGTTCCTCGTTTCTCCGAATCCCGGCGAACCGCCCCGCGCGCTGGAGAAGGTGGCCTCCGGAGGCGAGCTGTCCCGCATCGCCCTGGCGCTCAAAACAACCCTCGAAACCTCTCCGGCGCCGCGTGCGCACGCGCCTTCCGGACTGGTTCGCACCCTGGTGTTCGACGAAGTCGATGCCGGCGTAGGCGGCGCCGCGGCCGAAGGCATCGGCCGCCGCTTGAAGAAACTGGCCTCCGCCAACCAGGTGCTTTGTGTCACGCACTTGCCGCAAATCGCTTCTTTCGCCGATCACCATTACCGCGTGGAGAAGCGCGCAACCGGCGGGCGGACGGTAGCGGATATCGAGGAACTGGATCGAGCCGCGCGAACCCGCGAGATCGGCCGTATGCTCTCCGGCCAGAAGCTGACACCGGAGGCGCTGCGCCACGCCGAGCAACTCATCCGCATGAGCTTGGTCGAAGCATGAAGTCCAAGCTCGCGACCGTCATCTGGTGGGCGCTGCCGCCGGCCTTCGCCTTATACGTTTATTGGAGCGGCATTTTCGCCTGGTTCCAACAGGACGATTTCGCCTGGCTGAACCTGCAGCCCGCCCTGCATACCACCCGCGACCTGCTTGCCGCCGTGTTCCTCCCGGCCGCGCACGGCACTTGGCGTCCGCTGCCGGAGCGGGCATACTTTATCACCCTTCAATATCTTTTCGGGTATAATGCGCTGCCCTACCGTCTTCTGGCCTTCATCACCCAATGCGCCAATTTCGCCCTGGTAGCGGTGATTACCCGCCGGCTTTCGGGTTCGCGCCTCGCCGGCCTGTTGGCCGCGCTGTTCTGGATCGCGTGCTGGCAACTGATTGTGGTCATGTCATGGTCCAGCGAGTACATCCTGCCGGCCTGCGGATTTTGCATTCTGCTGGCTTTTTACCTCTTCTTGCGATATGCGGAAACCGGCCAACGGAATTACTGGGCCTGGTGCTGGGCGGTGTTCCTGGCGGGTTTTCTCATGATGGAGAGCAACATCGTGCTGCCGCTGCTGGCCGTAAGCTATGCGTTCCTGTTCGCGCGCCCGGTTCTTCGGAAGTCGCTTCTGCTTCTGATTCCATCGGCGATCTACGGCATCGCTCACCTGGCCATCGCCAACCGCCACGGCACGGGGGTCTATGCCATGCACTTCGGCTTCTCCATGCTTGCAACTCTAGGAAGCTACCTGCCGAAGGCGTTTGAAGTGGAGAGTTTCGATTCGTTCACCGGGCTGCCTGCGTGGTACTCTCCCGTGGCCGCGGTCGTGTTCGGCGCGGCGCTGAGCGGCTTCGTCTTATGGCGCGCGCTCCGCCGCGACTGGCTTCCGGCCATGCTGGTCGCCTGGTTCGTATTCCTGCTTGCCCCGGTGCTGCCGTTGCGCGATCACGTGGTGCCGTATTACCTGACGTTGTCCATGATCCCGTTGAGCATGCTGGCGGCGCTCGCCGTGGCCCGCGCCTGGAATTGGCGCGCTTCCTGGCCGCTTGCCGTGGGCGCGCGCGCATTGGCGACTGCATTGGCCATCGCATTCCTTGTGGAATCGGTCCCGGTGGCCAAGGGAGGAACGACCTGGTGGGCCGATAACAGCCACCAGGTGGAGCGGCTGGCGCGCTACGTCTTCCGCCTGCACGCGCGCTGTCCGGAAGCCATCATCGTGCTCCGCAATGTTCAGAGCCTGCTCTTCTGGACCGGTCTGGCCCATCATCCCTTCTGGAACGCGGCAGGTTCTTATGTCTACCTGGCGAGCGGCTCGGAACAGACGATTGAATCGCGCCCGGAAACCGGCTTCCGCGTAGCGGATTTCATCTATCCGGACGACCGGCTCAAGCAGGACCTGATTCACAACCGCGTAATCGTGGTCGATGTGAGCCGCGCGGGCTTCTTCGATGTAACCTCGCAATACCGGGTCGCGCCAAACACCGCCGCGCTTCACTAAACTCGCGGTAGCGGGAAACAACCGCCCCAACCACTCCGCCGAGCGCACTATCCCCCCGCGAGATACGGCTTTAGCCGGCGCTTGATCGATTGCGGCGCCACAGCCTCCACATCGCAGCCCTTTTCGTCGTAGTGGATCGAAATCACCTGAGCATTCTCGTATAACAGATTAAGCGGCGCGAGGTCGGACACCGGAAACCGGAAGACCGCGGCCGATACCGGATCGAGCGCCAGCACCTCGTCGATCTTCTCTAGCAGCCGCTCAAACCCCGCGCCGGTTGCCGCCGAAATTGCCACCGCGGCCGCCGGCTGATGCTGCGGGTCTCCCAAGACTCTGCGCGCCAGCGCCGCCGCATCCGGCTCGGGGCTGAGCAAGTCCGATTTGTTCAGCACGAGAATCTGCGGCGTGGCTATGGCGCCGATCTCGTTGAGTGTCGCCAGCACGTGCGAGGCATGGTGCGGCGCTTCGGGCGAGCTCGCATCCACCACGTGCAACAGCAGCTCCGCCTCCACGACTTCTTCGAGGGTCGCCCGAAAAGCCCGCACCAGCGTTGTCGGCAAATTGCGAATGAAGCCGACCGTGTCGCTTACCAGCACTCGCCTTTTGGAGGGCAAAACGATATGTCTCACCGTCGGATCGAGTGTCGCGAACATTTTCGAATCCGCCAGCACGCCCGCTCCGGTCAGCCGGTTGAAGAGCGTCGATTTTCCGGCATTCGTGTAACCCACCAGCGCGATGGTCGCCAGCGGCACGGCCTGCCTCTGCCGCCGCTGTGTGGCGCGTCCGCCCCGCACCAGTTCGAGCTCGCGTTCGAGCGAATGAATCCGCTGGTGAATCCGCCGGCGGTCCGTTTCCAGCTTGGTTTCACCGGGTCCGCGCGTTCCGATTCCGCCTCCCAGCCGCGACATCGCCGCCCCGTGCCCGGTCAAGCGCGGCAGCAGGTAGTTCAATTGAGCCAGTTCGACTTGAAGCTGCCCTTCCCGGGTGCGCGCGCGCCGGGCGAAAATATCGAGAATCAATTGGGTGCGGTCGAGCACCTTCACATCCAGCGCTTTTTCCAGGTTCCGCTGCTGCGTCGGCGACAATTCGCGATCCACGATCAGCGTGGTCGCTTCGTGGAACTGAATCCGCTCCTTCAACTCCTCCACTTTTCCCGAGCCAATTAGCGTCGCCGGATCGATGCGCGCCCGCGTTTGAATCGATTTCTCGGCCACGCGCGCGCCCGCGGTGGCCGCCAATGCGGCCAGCTCTTCGAGAGACTCCTCCGCGGAAAGCAGACCGCCGTCCGCGGGCAACGGCCCATGCTGGGAGCGGCGCGACGTTAGGTGCAGACCCATAAGTAACGCCACTTCCCGCTGGGGCAAGTGGTCGGTGATCGCCATCGCCTAACGCTACTTTAGAACAATTGCGTCCCGCAGGCCGCGAAGCGCATGATCCGGCCGATGAATGTCAGTTAATTGCGAAACAGTAGAACAGGCCCGCGCCGCCGGTGCTTTCGAGCGCTGCCTGGCTGCATCCTTTTGTGGCGTTCGAAAAATTCCAGGATGAGCCATTGCCGATTCGATCGGAATGGCCGACCTGCGCGGAACCCGTTGAACTGCTGGTCCAGTTGTTGCAAGTATGGTCGGCGTTGTCCGTGTGTGCGCGGCCGTCCCACTTCGATCCCGTAAGAATTTCGTGCTGAATCGGTGGCGTATCGCCGATGCCGTGAATGACCCGTCCATGCTCGTCGCGTGCGGATTGTTTGAAGAGGTTGCTGCCGCGCTGCGCCTGGACAAGCGTGTCTCCGTGAAGTTCGGCAAGGTCTGCCGAAATGATCGCGTTTTGCGGCGCCCCCAGTTGCGCGAACGACCAGTTGAACCAGGGCCCGGTGCCGATACGGTCCCGCGCGTTGACGGCGGGCTGTCCGGGACGAGCCTGAGTGCTGAGATACGCGTGCCAGGTGTGATTGCCCGCGCCCACAGCCGCCGCCAGCGCCTGGCAGTGCGCGTCGGCGCCCGCCAGTCCACCCAGGTCCCCGCCTTTACCGAGGCCGACGCTGGTGACGAAAAAAGTCATTCGAGCCGGGGTCGGCGTCGGGCTACCGGGGGACGGCGTGATGCCCTGGGTATTCGGCGCGTTCTGTTGAGCCAGCATCGGGCAACAGGCTAGCATCAAAGTACAAAATACGTGAGCATGTGGCTTGGCGATATGCTTTTCCGTCATTCTAGTTAATCGCGAAACAGTAATACAGGCCGATGCCGTGCGTTTTCGGCAAATCCGTCTGGGCACAGCCGCGGGTCCCGTGAGCGGAGTTCCAGGAACCGCTGCCGCCGCCATTGCGGTCGGGAAAACCGACCTGGGCGTTAGGCCTGCCGTCGGCAGCATTCAGGTCTCCGGTCGACGTTCCCGGGGCCGGGCTCTTGTTGCTGGTCCAGTTATCGCAGGTGTGGTCGGCGCCATCGGTGAACGCGGTGCCATCCGGCTGAGTGCCGGTGAGCATTTCGTGGCGACTCGAAAACCGGGTGACTTTGACGTAGTTCCAGTCGGTATCGCGTGGATCGGAATAGTCATACAAACCCGGCACGATCTGGCCTTTCTCCGTCAACCCGGTAAGCTTATTTAGATTATTTCCCTGATGCGCCAGTTCCATCGTATCGCCATGCAGGTGCGCCAGATCCTGCGCGATCATTTCGCCTTTGAAGTTGTACCAGGGACCTTTGCCGATGCGGTCCCGCGCGTTCACCGCCGGCTGCCCGGGACGCGCCTGCGTGCTCAAGTAAGCGTGCCAAGTGCGATTTCCTGCGCCTACGGCCGCGGCGAGCGCTTGGCAATGTGCGTCCGCGCCGGCCAGTCCCCCGAGATTTCCGCCATCGCCAATGGGTTCGCTTGTCACGAAAAAATTCATCATCGGAGAAGGCTTCTCACCCCGCGGATACTCCCCGGGCTTTGGGTCCTGCGCCAGCAGCCGGCAGGACGCCAGCGAAACAGTGCCAGACAACAGCAGAGCCGAAATATGAATCGTGGCCACGGATCGCTCCAAATGCGAGCGCAGGATAACACAGAAGGCTGCCGGCGCGACAGGCGTTCGAATTGGGTCGCCTAAAATGTCACCAGGAACGGCTCGGTTGGGTCACGAAAAAATGTAACCCAAAATGGCGCGAACCATGACACCCAGGAAAGGTGGACATGAACGCGCGCAAGCAGTATTTGGAACAGGTGGGGAAGGA
>DATGKM010000229.1:0-22622 GCA_035294665.1 Bryobacteraceae bacterium
CGGCTCAAGCAATCCGGTATGTTCTGGACCGTGCGTGGCGCTAACGCGATCATTGCCCTCCGGTGCTGCTGTATCAGCGGTGAATTTGAAGGCTACTGGGAGAAGCGGGCCAGTTGACTCCCACTTTCATGTCGCGCACCCTCGCGTAAAGGCCCGCTTGCTTACGCGCGCGGCCGATGCGTCACAATCAACGTTATGGATGTCTTGCCGCAAAGCGCCGGGCCCGCTCCGCAGAAGGCGCCGGCAGGCAAGACACCCGCCGGCAAGACTCTTCCCGGTTTCCTGCTTTCCGGGTTTTTGATGGCGCTGCCGGGCGCCATTTTGCCCGTGTGGGGCTTCTATCGCGATCCACCGGCCTTCGCCACGATCGGCACCTATTTTCTGAGCCTGGCGGGGGGGATGCTGGTATCCGTTTGGATTGCGCGCAGATTTGTTTCGAACCCCAGCCGGTGCTCGCGGCCGGTGCTCGCCTGTAGCGTGGCGGCGGTGGCTCTGGTGGCGCTGGCGCTGGTTCCCCCGCTGGCGGCTGCCTACTGGAGAAGCTTCGGGTTGGCAATTTTGGGGATGGGGGCTGGACTGTTCAATCTGAGCATGTTCGCGGGCTTGCCGGCGGGCTGCGCGAAGAACCCGGCCGCGGCCGTGAATCGGGGCGGCATCTGGTACGGCCTGGGCTGCCTGACCGCCGCGCTCGTGGCGGCGATCACGTTGGGTTTTTCGAGCACAACCGCCACTCTGCTGGTGGCGGCTGTGCCTGGTGTGTTTGGGATTTTGTATCTGCGCGGGGCGCTCTCTTCGGCGCGGGATAGCGCCGGGGAGAAGCCGGGCGGCGGGCCGGAAGGCCCGGCCCCACTGGCCGCGTTGCTATTTGCTTTGCTGCTGTTTTTTCAGTTCGGCAACGAATGGTCGGTGGCCGGATGGCTGCCGCTGTTCCTGATCCGCCGAATCGGCTTCAGTCCCGGCGCGGCGCTGCGCAGCCTGGCGCTCTACTGGCTGTTCCTGCTGCTCGGCCGCCTGGTTGCGGTGGCCGCGCTTCCTCGCCTGCATCACGGCGTGTTGCTGGGCGGGAGCATTCTGGCCGCACTGTTTGGTTGCCTGCTGCTCGATTTCACGAATAACGGTTTCGGGGCGACAGGCGGCATTTTGCTGGTGGGAAGCGGTTACGCTTCCGTTTATCCGCTGGTGGCCGAAGCTATCGGCCAGCGCTTCCCGTTTTACCGCCCCACCTTTTTCGGCCGCATTTTCTCATTGGGGACACTCGGGGGCCTGCTGGCTCCGGCCTCGATCGGCTATGCGGCCGCGCGGTTCGATATCGGCGTGACGATGGGGGTACCGCTGATCGGCACCTGTCTGGTGCTGCTATTAATTGTCTCCATCTGGATCGAGGCTCGGTTCGCAGCATGAGAACGCTTCCGGCCGTCGTTGCATTTACGTGGGCCGCCCAATTGGCGGGCGCACAAACGCTGGCTGCGCGGCTGGCGCGGCAGGTTCCGGCGGCGATTGAAGCCTCGCCGGCAGCCCGCAGCGCATTCTGGGGGATCGAAATTTTCGATCTGGCCCGCGGCCGCATCGTCTACGCGCACGACGACACACACCTGTTCGTACCGGCTTCGAACGCCAAGCTGTTCACGGCCGCTCTGGCGCTCGACCGGCTTGGCCCGGATTACCGCTTTGTGACGCGGGTGCTTTCCGCTACCGCGCCCGATTCCGATGGCGTAATTCATGGCCCGGTGCGGCTGGTGGGCGGCGGCGATCCTAACCTTTCGGCGCGCGCGGCGCCGTACCAGGCGCCCAATCCAATCAAGCCGGGAGGGGCCGCGCTCGATCCGCTGATTCGCCTGGAGGGCCTGGCGGATCAGGTGGCCGCGCACGGTGTGAAGCGGATTGCAGGAGACATCGTGGGCGACGATAGCTGGTATGTGTGGGAGCCTTATCCGGAAGGCTGGGCGGTGGATGACTTGCAATACGACTACGGGGCGCCGGTCTCGGCTCTGACGATCAACGACAACACGATCACGCTAGGCATGCAGCCAGGAGCGCAGCCGGGCGAGCTGGCGCGGCTCAGCCTGGTTCCCGCGCTGGAGTTCTACCAGATCGACAACCGGATCGAGACGGTGGCGGCGCGGGGCGAACGGAAAATCCGGATCGGCCGCGAGCCGGGCAGCAAGCAGCTTCGCGTCTGGGGATCGCTGCCCGTGGATGGTCCGGGGGAAGCGGCGGATCTGGCTATCGACGATCCGGCCGAATACGCCGCGCTGGCACTGCGGCGCGCGCTCGAAAACCGCGGCATCGTGGTGACGGGCGGGGTGCGAGCGCGGCACCTTTACCCGGGCGAAGCGGCAGCGGAGACGGCCGGCGACCCGTTCGAACTGGCTCGCCACGACTCGGCGCCGCTGATAGACGATCTGGGCATCACGGCGAAGGTGAGCCAGAATCTGCATGCGGAGCTGGCATTGCGGGCCGTGGGCCGGGCGCGGCGGGGTGTGGGCAGCCGCGAGGCCGGGCTGGAGGAAATGAAGGATTTCCTGCGGCAGGTGGGCATCGCCGAAGATGCTTACAGTTTCCGCGACGGCTCGGGCCTGGACCGGGCGGACCTGGTGACGCCGCGCGCCATCGTGGCCCTGTTGCGCTACATGTACGAATCGCCCAACCGGCAGAGCTGGATCGGCCTGCTGCCCATCGGGGGAGAGGATGGCACGCTGGCGAGGCGCTTCGCCGATGGCCCGGCGGCCGGACGCATCCATGCCAAAACCGGCAGCCTGGCGCGGGTGGCGTCGTTATCGGGATACGCCCAGCGGCGGGATGGCTCCTGGGTAGCTTTCTCCATCCTGGCAAACAATTTCAACGCGCCGGCGGCTTCGATTCGTGGCGTCATCGACCGGATTTGTACTTTAATATTGAAGGAGGACTGAAGCCAATGCCGATCTACGAATACCTCTGCCAAGATTGCGGGACCAAATTCGAAAAGCTGGTGCGCCGTTCCTCCCAGGCGGCGGAAGTGGCCTGCCCCTCCTGCGGCCAGAATCATATCCAGCAGGAGCTTTCCACGTTCGCGGCGCATGCCAACGGCAGCTCGAAGAGCGCGGAGGCGCCCACCTGCCCGAGCGGCCAGTGCAGCAATCCCGGAATGTGCGGGATGAACTTCAACTGAGGCGCCTGACGCCAAGTTGCGGAGGTTCGCGCGCGACCGGAGCTGCCGAACCGCCCTCTGACGGCCGTGGTTCAGAACGGACCGGTGGAGGCGAGCCTTTCGCAGTTAGGCACTAAATCGCTACAGCCCGAAATAGCTAGGGGTGGAATTTTCAAAGATGGCCACCCCGGGGCTGCTCCATCCGATATACTATGCACGATCCGGAGGCGTTTCTCGCACGGCCCCGGGCACGTTTGGTTGGAAACCAGAGGAATAGTGGAATATGTATTCCCGTAAAGTAAAGCGAATTGGGGCCCTAATGCGCTGGCCGCTGGCCGCGGCCCTTCTGCTGGGCGCGTTTGCAGCGCCGTCTCCGGCGGATTCCCTGCCGGAAGAAATGGAAGTAGACGGTCTTCATATCGAGCGGCTCCGGCCGAACTTTTACATGATCGCCGGCGCGGGTAGCAATATTTCCGTGGATGTGGGCGTGGATGGCGTGGTGCTGGCGGACGCAGGCAGCCAAGACAACGCCGACCGGGTTCTGGCGGCGCTCAAGAAAATCACCAAGCTGCCCATCCGCTATATCATCGACACGAACGCCGAAACGGACCACGTGGGCGGCAATGCCAAGCTATCGAAGGCGGGGCTTACGATTTTCACTTCGGCGCTGGGGAATTCGAACCTGCTGAACTCCTTCACCAACGGCGGAGGCGCATCGATTCTGGCGCACGACAGCGTGCTGCGCCGCATGAGCGCGCCCACCGGTGAAAAGGCTTCCTTTCCGGCCGAGAGCTGGCCTAATGAAGCCTTCCTGGACAAGCGGCACTACATCCGCATCAATGACGAGCCCATCGAAATCACGTACCAGGCCGCGGCCCATAGCGACGCCGATAGTTTCGTGTTCTTCCGCAAGTCCGACGTGGTGGCGGCCGGAGATGTGCTCGACACCACCCGTTTTCCCAAGATCGACATTGCCCACGGGGGCACGCTGCAGGGCGAAATCGACGCGCTCAATAAACTGATCGAACTGGCGATTCCGCGCGGGCCGTTCATCTATGAACCGGGCGAGGGGACTTACGTAATTCCCGGCCACGGGCGGCCTTGCGTGCAACTCGACGTGGTAGACTACCGCGACATGGTGGTGGAGGTGCGCGACGCGGTGGAGGATATGATCAAGCGGGACATGACGCTTGAGCAGATCCAGGCGGCGCACCCTGCCCTGCCTTACGAGACCGAGTACGGCACGGAGGCGGGATCTACGAACGCGTTCGTCGAGGCCGTATACAAGAGCCTGACCGGGAAGAAGTAGCGCCCGGAAAAGCAGAGGGAACCGATTTCATGAGATACCAAATTCGTAGCGCGATGTTAGCGTTGGCCGTTGCGGCGCCGCTGATGGCGCAAGCTCCCGGTGGGCGCGGAGGCCGTGGAGGACCCGGTGGACCGCCGCCTACGGCAAAGGCCATGGCGCCGATCGACCTGACGGGCTATTGGGTTTCGATCGTAGATGAGGACTGGCGATTCCGCATGGTGATGCCGGCGCCCGGCGACTACATGGGCGTTCCCATGAACGGCGCGTCCCGCAAAGTGGCCGACGCCTGGGACCCCGCCAAAGACGAAGCCGCCGGCGAACTCTGCAAAGCTTTTGGCGCGCCCGCAATCCTGCGCCAGCCCGGCCATCTGCATTTCACCTGGCAGGACGACGAGACCCTGCGCATGGATATGGATACGGGAACGCAAACGCGGCTATTCCATTTCGGCAACTGGAAGGGATCGGGCGGCCCGCCCACACTGCAGGGGGATTCCGTGGCGGTATGGGAAGCGACCCGTGGCGGCCGCGGCGGCGCCGAGAGCGACGGGAACCCTACGGGACGCGGCTCGTTGCATGTCACCACCACGCATCTGAAGGCCGGTTATTTGCGGAAAAACGGCGTTCCGTACAGCGCGAATGCGTTGCTAACCGAAGATTACGACATGATCCGCGAGCCGAATGGCGACGTGATGCTGTACGTGACCAGTGTGGTCACCGATCCCGAGTACCTGCGGGAGCCATTTATCGTTACTTCGCAGTTCAAAAAACAAAATAGCGATGCCGGCTGGAAACCGACGCCGTGCACGACCCGGTGGTAGGGGAAAGGGAAGAGAAGATGAGACGCAAATCGATTGGCTTATCTGTAGCGGTATTCCTGGGCGCTGTGCCGGCGTTCGCGCAGATCGATCTTTCCGGATCGTGGCAGTCGAAAAACCACGAAGACGCCCTCGAGCGCGGCGCGGGACCGAACCCGGTCGACTTCGCGGGGATCCCGTTTAATGCCTCCGGCCGCGCCAAGGCGCTGAGTTATATGCAGTCGCAGATTTCCATGCCGGAGCGCATCTGCGCGCTCTACTCGCAATGGCACCTGCTGGTGGGCACGTTCGGCGTGAAGATTTGGAACGAGACCGATCAGCTCAGCGGCAAGACCATCGCCTGGGTGGTTGGGGCATGGGAGGATAAAGCAACCATGACCATCTGGATGGACGGCCGGCCGCATCCTTCGAAAGATTACCCGCACAGCGAGGAAGGCTTCACGACGGGAGTTTGGGAGGGCAACGTGCTCACCGCGACCACGACGCACATGCTGAGCGGGTATCTGCGCCGCAACGGCGCGATGACGAGCGACCAGGCCACAATGATCACGCACTTCATCCGCCACGGCGATATCCTGACCATCACAGGGGAGATTATCGACCCGATTTACCTGACCGAACCTTATTACATTAGCCGCAGCTATGTGCCGTCGCCGACCCTGATGAACTCCAATGGCCCACCGTGCATTATCGGCGACGAGGGTGTGGCCGAGGGCACCGTGCCGCATTTTCTGCCCGGAAAAAACCCGTTCCTCAACGAGATGACCAAACTTTACGGTATCCCGGCTGAAGCCGAATTGGGCGGAGCGGAGACCATGTACCCGGCGTATCGCGACAAGATCAAGAGCGAGTTCAAGATGCCGGCGAAGTGCCAGCGCAACTGCGGGGGACCGCCTCCGGGGCAGTAGGGAGCGGGGGTAAACTCGAAGCTGAAGATTGCGCCGCACCGCGGGCTGTTCCGCGACGAAGAACCGGAATCGGGCGATCTGTTCGCCGATTCTGGGGCGGAGCCTACCGGCACGAAATCAAGGAACGGGCCAAGACCCTGAAGCTTTGGGTTCGCCGCAAGTTCCCATCAAATTCTCGCGCGAAGCCATTCCTCGCGGATCCCCATACAGCAGAAAGCCCGTTTCGGAGCGACTCCGAAACGGGCTGAAGTTTTCTTTTCTAAAAAAAACGGCTAGTGCCGGAGTTGCGTCTCGACGTGGCCCTTTTCGTACACTTCGCAATCCGAGCGTTCCGGAATGATGCCGTCGCCACGCCCGGCGCGCAGGATGCGGGTCGGCATGACCCAGGGCTCAATGAAGGAATCCGGATCTTCGACCGTCATGTCGTAGCGGATTTCATTTCCGACACGCGTGAGTTTCTCGACGATGTGCATGTCGGCGGAATGGAAGAGGCCGCCGCGTCCCAACCAGGTCGCATCGGTAAAGGAAGTGGAGTCGATGACGAGCGTATCGCCTTCCCAATGACCTATGCTGTAGCCGTAGTAGGTCGATTCGAGTTCTTTCTCCGGAACCCGCGAGCGGCCGTCGGTGGGGATGTCGCGGAATTCCGTGTTTCCGCCGCCGTAATCGGCATACTGCCGATAGAACATGATGATGTCTTTATCGGTTTGAATGATCCGGCTGGGCGTGCCCTGCCGTGGGAGTCCGAGCGGCTGGCAAGTCATGACCGGATCGTACTTGTTGGTCCACTGATCGAGTTCCTGAATCTTGTCCCAGTACTCGGGTTTGTAGAGGGGACGGCTCGGCCCGAAGCGGGAGGGCGAGATCCACTCATAGTCCACCCAGAAGTTATCCATGGGGATTTTGCAGCCGACCTCGGGGTTGATGCCCCCACCCTTCACCTGGGTTGGACCACAGCGGCGGTTGCCGCTACCCGTAATGGCAAGCGGAGGGGGCGCCCAGATGCCTGTCATATCGGGATGTCCATCGGGCAGCCGCGGAGTTACGGCGGATGCATTTTCGGCGGGGGGCGGAGGCGCCCCGACATTCAGAGTCCAGTTGGGCGGTTGATTCTTCGGCGTGATGGCCGCCTTGACGCTGGCCGGAACCGGCATAATGACATACATCTGCCCGGTTTCGGTTTGCGTGGTCGTAATGTCGCGAACCACCGTGCCGTTGTGCTTCTCGATCATACGGCCCGCATAGAACGCCTCGGCCGGGTTCAGCGGATTGTTCCAGTCTCTGTAATCGCTGTAGAGGAACTCATAAGTCTTGGCGCCTTGTTTGACCAGGACGCGCTCCGCCATGAACTTGTCGTTGAGGGTGGCGGATGCGATGGCATCGGGGACGCCTGGAATGGGGAACGTCACCACGGGCTTATTGTTTTCCCACGCAACGGAGGTTTTGCCGGCCATGGAGACGCCGGCAGGCACGCGTTGCGGCCTGGGGGCCATTTCCGGTGGATCACTGATGCCCGCCATGGCGCCCTTGAACGCACCCTGGGGACTGGCCCAGAGGCGAATCATGCGTTCCTCGACAGCCGCGGGCATCGGGGTCGCCTTGCCTCTGCCGGAATCCAGCTCGGCGCCGGGGATATCTTCGTCCCAGGCGTATGCTCCGCTGAGGACTTCGATATTGGAGCACGCCTGGCCATTGGGCCGGGTACCCGTATACTGAATGCGCTCGCCGGATGTCTGATAACTGATGCTGGTTCGGTACTTCGTTACATTGCAAGGCTGTCCATTCACTTGAACGGCGCCCTTGCCCTGGTATTCAAGGGTCATGATGAGGTCCCGCTCCTCGCTGCTGCGGAGCATGCCCATATACCAGGCCCAGTTAAAGAGAACCGCTTTGAGGTCCTTGGCACCGGGCGCCGGGGTGTACAGCGGAGCGCCGGCGCGGCCTCCGCGGCCGCCGCCGCGCGCGCCTCCGCCACCCGGACCGGGCCCCAGGCCGCCTTCGGCCGGCGCTGCCGCGGGCGCGGCACCGCGTGATTGCGCAGTGGCCGGGGACGGCGCGCCGACGGTCAGAGCGACCGCTATCGCGGCACTTGTCCCCAGGATTTTTCGTAGAACAGTCATCATGATCCCCCTTCTAATTTCGTCGTTACCGGCGGAAACTGGCGTCACGCGTTCCTCCGGAGGGTGTCCCAACCGTAGTTTGAAGGCTGGCAACAGCGACCAGTACATCTTACGCTACCTTCCCTGCGATTGCTGCCGGTGGTTCGATCAAAGTATATACCCGCGAAGGAACCCGCGGCATTGGGCAACAAATCGCGCAGCGCGCATCTTTGCGATGGACGAAAAGGATTTCAAAAAACATCCGAAGGACCAGAGCCAGGCGCGGGCGGGCCAAAGGCGACGCCATCCGGAAAGCGGGCGGCGAGTCCAACTAGGACGCGGCATCCCATTTCCGCGATTGTACTGCCGTAAACTGGATAAGGCGGTTTCGCCGGAACGGGATCCTGCGATGCATTCCTCGATACAACCCGCGCGCCCGATGACCATCCCGCCGCGATGATCCGGGCGTTTCTGCGCATTTTAGGCTTCATTTATTTCATCGCCTTTACCTCGTTCGGCGTGCAGGCCCCCGGACTGATCGGCTCGCACGGCATTCTGCCCTATGGCGAATATCTGACGGCGATGCGGCCCTCGCTGGGCCGCGCCGCCTATTGGGAGATTCCTACGATTTTGTGGGTGAACCATAGCGATGCGGCTCTGGCGGCCGTGTGGATCGGCGGCTCCTTGTGCGCGCTGGCCGCGGTGTTCGGCTACCGGCAGCGGACGGCGCTGGCCTTCGCCCTGGTTTTGTGGCTCTCGCTGTGCGCGGTGGGGCAGGATTTTCTTTCGTACCAGTGGGACGTGCTGCTGCTCGAAGCCGGCTTTCTCGCCATCTTCCTGGACGATTCACCGGCGCGCATCTGGCTGGTCCGGTGGCTCATTTTTCGGCTGATGATTTTCTCCGGTCTGGGCAAACTGCTGAGCGGCGACCCGAGCTGGCGCAACCTCACCGCCATGACGTACCACTATCACACGCAGCCGCTGCCGACCCCGCTGGCATGGCTGATGGATAAACTGCCGCTGGCCGCGCAGAAGGCCTCGACCGTGTTTGTTTTCGTGGCGGAAATCGCCGCGCCGCTGCTGTTTTTCGCGCCGCGGCGCGCGCGCCACATTGGCGGCTGGATGGTGATCGCGCTGCAACTACTCATCCTGGCCACCGGCAATTACACCTTTTTCAATATCCTCACGATAGCGTTATGCGTGTTGCTGTTCGTAGAACCCAAGCGGGAATCGCGCAGCCGTACGCACCGGGCGGTGAGCGCCGGACTAGTGGGCTTTATCGGGGTGACCACCGGATTGCTCTTCCTCGACCTGTTCCCGGTGAAGCTGCCGGCGAGCGGCGGCGCCATTCTGCACGCCATCGCGCCGCTGCGCATCGTCAACAGTTACGGCCTGTTCACCGTGATGACGGTGGAGAGGCCGGAAATTATCGTGGAGGGTTCGAACGACGGCAGCAACTGGCTGGCGTACGAGTTTCCCTACAAACCGGGAGACCCGATGCGCGCGCCGCCCATCGTGGAGCCGCACCAGCCGCGCCTCGACTGGCAGATGTGGTTCGCCGCGCTGGAAAATTACCAGCAAAACCGGTGGTTTGAAAACTTCGTGGTCCGGCTGCTCGAAGGCGAGCCGGCGGTGCTGCGCCTGCTGCGCTACAACCCATTTCCGAAAACGCCGCCGAAGTATATCCGCGCGAGCCTCTATCTGTACCGCTTCACCAACTTCGGAGAGAAGGGCTGGTGGAAGCGCGAGCCGCGCGGGCTATACTTACCGCCGGTGAGCTTGAAATAGAATCCGCCCGCTAGCTTAGAGCGGGATGGCCAGCAGCGTTTCCACGCGCCGCGAATCCTGCACCACGATGCGCTCGGCAAACAGCGCGCAGCCGTCGCGGATAACCACTTTGTCCACGTAGACGCCGGCGGAAAACAGCGTCATCGCGCCATCGCCCGTGGTCCGCACGACGAGGTAGTTGGAGCGGCAGGCGGCTGTGTTTTCGTCAACCGGCTCAATGACCAGGCCGCTCACCTGGTGCGAGTAGCGCTGCGGTTCGTAGACATTGATGCGGCGCAGGCCGGTGACACGGTCCACCAGCATGCCGCGGCTACGGCACTCCATAATGGCCAGGGGGAGGCCGCGCTCGAAATTTTCACGCGTGACGATTTTGTAGAGGCACTCCGGGGTGAACAGGTTCGGCCATTCCTCAATGCGGTCGTCATCGATCGAGCGGATGTAGCGCGTGTGCAGGTCTTCCACCTGGCGCCGCAGCGCCGGGGCGGATAGGGAAAGTTCGCCGTCCATTTGCACCTCGGAAAGCTCCGCCTCAGAAACCCATGAGGCTGCGGTAGCCGCTCCAGAAACCGCGAATGGTGGCTTCGGTGGCGCGGGACGCAGTGCTCGAAGCGATCTCGCTGCCGCCCATTTCGATGACGGCGCCGCGGTCCACGCCCGTGCCCGCAATGCCCCGCTGCACGTACTCGCCTACCGAACCATCTTCCATGGAGACGAAGCCCGCCGGACCGATCAGGTTGGCCTGCTTCAGCCGCATCTGGCGCAGGTCCGCGTCATCGTCCTGGTAGCCGAACACGGTCCAGTGCAGTTCGGTCCGCCCGACGCCCAGTGGCACTACCTGGCGCAGCGCCAGCGTGTTGTAAATCTGCTGGTGCACGCAGGTTGGGAAAATGGATTGGATGGCCACGGTGATGCCATCGGCGAACTCCTGGCGGCGCTCGAGCAGCGCGGGGTCGGCGAGGCCAACGCCCTCCACTACCGACCGTATGCCGGTGCCTTCATATTCGCCCTCGCGCATGGTGGCGCCTTTCGAATAATTCATGCTGTGCCAGCCACCGTGCTCGAGCGTGATGCCGCCCTCCATGGTGAGGCGGTTGAGTTTGAAGGTGGCATAAAAGGTATGGAGGATGGTGGCGTGATAGGGATCGCGCGAATTCTCCATGTAGAGCTTCCAGTTATTGTGCATCACCTGGTGATAGTAGCCGAGGATGGCAACGGGTTTGTGAAATACGCGGCGGATCTGCGCCACCATGGCCGGGCCGAGATATTCTTCAAAGGGCGGCGCGGCTTCGCTGAACGTGCCGAAGACGAGCCCTGCGAACGACACGGTGCGCACGCGTTCCAGGTTGTGATCGGAAAGGCGGAAATCGGCCGGCATGCCGCCCTTGCCGTTGACGCCGCGCTGGAAAGCCACGCTGCGCAGGGCGCCGGTAAGATCGTAGGTCCAGGCGTGATACACGCAGGTGAACGCCTGCCGCCGGCCGCACGGCTCCAGGCAAAGCAGCGCGCCTTTATGCGCGCACCGGTTGACGAAGGCGTGGATGACGCCATCTTTATCGCGCGTGACGATTAGCGGCGTCTCGCCGATGTAGGTTGTGCGGAAGCTGCCCGGGTCCGGCAGTTCGGCTTCGAGGCACAGATAATGCCAGACCGGTCCGCGGAAAATCCGCTCCTGCTCGAGCCGGTAGATCTCCGGGTCGGACATGACGCGATAGGGCGCGCGCGTCACGCCTTCGGCCGGCCATTGAAGTAGAGGCTGCGTGGGGGGCATGAAACGAAATTAGAATACCACCGCGGGGAGCGTGCGCTACACTGGCGGTGCGAGCAGGCGTCGCTCATCGCAACCCAGCGCGTCGCAACCCAGCGCATGGCAACCCATATCTCCCCCCGCGAAGACACCAGCTTTTTCGGCCACCCGCGCGGCCTCGCCACCCTGTTCTTCACCGAGATGTGGGAGCGGTTCAGCTACTACGGCCAGCGGGCGATCCTGATTCTCTACATGACCGCGCCGCTCGCCACCGGCGGGCTCGGTTTCAGCGTGCCCAAGGCGGGCGCGATCTATGGACTGTATACAGCGCTGGCGTACCTGATTGGTTTGCCAGGCGGCTGGATCGCGGATCGCTACCTGGGACAGCGGCAGGCGGTGCTGTGGGGCGGACTGCTGATCGCAGGCGGCGAAGGCCTGCTGGTGGCGCCCGGCCTGCCTGCCTTCTACGCGGGCCTGGCGGTGATCGTGGCCGGCACGGGGCTGCTGAAACCGAACGTCAGCACCATTGTGGGGCAACTCTACGCAGCCGGGGATGCGCGCCGCGATTCCGGCTTCTCCATCTTTTACATGGGCATCAATATTGGCGCGTTGATTTCGCCGCTGGCTTGCGGCTGGGTGGCGGAGCGGATCGCCTGGCGGCTGGGCTATGGCCTGGCCGCCGTGGGCATGCTGGCCGGCGTCATCCAATATGTGATGGGCTACAAGCATCTGGGCACCGCGGGCCTGTATCCGGCCGGCAGGGAGGCGGCGCGGAGTAAACCGAAATCGCGGGCCGGATGGTGGGGCGCGGCGGGATTGCTGGCGGTGGCCGCCGCGGTTCTGGCGAAAAGCGGCTTCACAATTTCGGCGGAATCGATCTCCGACGCTTTCGGCGTGGTCCTGCTGCTGATTTGCGCGGGTGTGTTCGGGTGGCTGATCTTCGGCCCCGGCTGGTCGCCGGCGGAGCGCAAACGCTCGGTGGCGATTTTGGTGCTCTTCATCGCCTCCGCGCTGTTCTGGTCTGCCTTCGAGCAGGCGGGCTCGACGCTGAATTTGTTTGCGGAAAAATCCACCAACCGCAACATTCTCGGATTTGTGTACCCGGCAAGCTGGATGCAGTTTGTACAGCCGCTGTTCGTCATCACGCTTGCCCCCGTGTTCGCCTGGTTGTGGATCGCGCTACGGCGCCGGGAACCTTCGAGCCCGGCCAAGTTTGCGATCGGACTGGTCTGCGTGAGTCTCTCGTTCGCCATTCTGGCGCCCGCGGCCAAAATCAACGAATCGGGCGTGCTGGTTTCTTCGTGGTGGCTGATCGGCACCTACTTTCTGCAGACCCTGGGTGAGCTGTCACTGAGCCCGGTGGGCTTAAGCGCCATGACCAAACTGGCGCCCGAGCGAGTGGCCGGGCTGATGATGGGCGTGTGGTTCGTTTCGGTTTCGATTGGGGATTACCTGGCGGGGCGGGCGGCGTCGCTGTACGAATCGCTCACCGTGCCGGCGCTGTTCGGCAGAGTGGCGCTCTACACGCTGCTCGCCGGATTTGTGTTGGCGCTGCTGGTGAAACCGACGGTGCGGCTAATGGGCGGAGTGAAGTGAGTCGAGTTCCTTCTGGTACGCGTCATTAAGCTGCTTCCTGGCGAAAGCCAGATCGCGGCGGATAGCTTCCAGCAGATCGGGAGCGGGGTACTCGGGGCGGATGGTCAGCGGGCCGGAAAACCGGGCGCGCGCGAGAGCGGTGAAAAACCCTGGCCAGTCCACTGTGCCTTCGCCCAGCGGGCACGGAACCATGCGGTCGCCCTGCTTGCGCGCATCGCGCAGCAAAATGGTGCGCACGCGCGCGACGACGGGCTCGATGCTGCCCTGCGAAGGATCGAAATCGTAGCCGACCGAATCCGGGTCCAAGCCGCGGACCACTGCCTCGGCGGCCGGATACGGGAGGGCGAGACCGATTCCCGCCGCGCGGCCGTAGGCCATGAGGTTGACAATGTCGTTTCCGCGCTGCTCGATGCGCTCGGGAAATTTCGAATACCCGCTGCGGAAGTGAACCACGCCGGAGCGTCCGCAAAGCCCGAGGCAGTTGCGCGCCCACGGCTCCTGAATACTCAAAAACGATGTGGTGGCGACCGGCACTTCGAGCCCATCGCCGGTGACCACTTCGATAGCGCGCACCAGGTCGACCGGCGAGTTGGCCGGCTCGATGGTGCCGCCCGGCTCGACCGAGAGATCGCAGCCATCGAAGCCGAGCCCGGTCAGGATAGTGCCGAACTGGGAGTAATCGATACCGGGCAGCTTGCGCGAATCGAGACAAAGCACCGGACCGGTGCGGGAGCGGGGAGCCGGCAAATGCGGTTGCGCATGGGCGCTCGCGGTCAGCGCGGCGCAGGTGGTGAGAAAGCGCCGCCGGCTGAGAGCCATAGGGCCATTATAGGGGCTGGTGAGGAGGGGGCGTCAGTGATTCTACGCTACCAGCCCCGCTTTCCCTCCACCGCGCTCGTCACGCGGTCCGGGTGGCCGAGCGCGCCGGCCCGATTCCGCCGGGTGAACCGGTTCCGGGCCGATTGCCCGCGACTACGATAGAATGTCCAATTGGCAAAGCCGGCCCCGCTTGCTTCCGGAGCCGCTTTTGCGCGATCCAACTATGATCCTGCAACTGAACCATCTCCAGGGCAAAGCGGCGGCGGCTACCCAGGAAGTGATTGAAACGCTGTATTCGCTTCTCGCCGAGGGCCATCTAGAGCCCGCGGAATTTGCCCGCCTTCGCCTCCAGTTGGATTGGCTCCAGTACAAGAAAAATTTCCGCGAAGTCGTGCTGGTCACCGAGGGCATGGGGCGCGGAGATCAGGCGGCGCCCTTTCTGCACATCCAGGTGGATACGCGCCAGGTGGTCCCGGGCTGCCTTCGTCCGGAAATGCAGCGCGCCATCCTGCGGTCGCGCGCGCGCGCCAATTCACCGCAATCGCCGCAGCGCTCACAGCCGGCCGATTCGCCGGACCGTCTGCCGCTCGAAGACTTCAAGCCGTTCCGCTCCAGCATCGCCTGGGAATTCAACCGCCTCTACTGGCACCGGTTGAAGGAATGGGAGCAGGCGCTGGGCAAGGGCTACGAACAGTCCTTGCCCGGGGGCCAATCCGACGCCAACCATCCCGATGCGGTGGCCGATAGCGTGGCCGATTTCTGGACGCTCCTCCGCGACCTGGAAGCCAAGCAGCGGCTGCCCAACGAAATCTATATTCTCGAAATCGGCGTGGGCACCGGCCAGCGCTATGGCCTGTTCCTCGACCGCTTCCACGCCCTCGATCAGCAGCGCGGCACCAATTACTACCCCAAGCTGCGGGTGCTGCTGGGCGACTATTCGCTCCATTCCCTCGATCGTTCCCGCGCCGCCGTGCAGAAGCACATCGACCTGTGCAGCTTCATGGTTCTGGATGCCACCAACCCGCTGAAGACCCTCTCGTTTTTGCGGCATAAGCTGCTGCACGTGCATCTAACAAACGTTTACGACAATCTGCCCAACGATGAAGTGCTGCGCCGCGACGGCAAGCTCTACTTCATCGAGGTCCGCGCCTGCCTGCCCATGAACGACGTGGTGCGCATCACGCAGAAGTACGAGCTGCCGTTTGAAAAGACGCGCACCCTGGTCAGCCGCCTGCTCGAAGGCGGCCCGGATTATCTGGGCGACTACGATCGCGGCATGGGCTTCTGGATGGAGATCTGGGACGCCATGAAACTCGAAGAGCGCCTGGTCCCGCTCGAGGAACTCATCGACACCGCGTTCCCGCAGGGCCTCGATCTCGCCAAATTGGAGGAAATCCTGAAGGACGCGCCTAGCGATCTGCGTTTCCATCTCAGCTCGGGCGCGCTTGAAAGTTTCTATAACACCATCCCGCTGCTCTACCCCCGCGGCTACCTGCAGGTGCAGGACATATTCGTGACCGACCTGAACCAGTACCGTCTCGGCTTCCATGGTCCCGGCAAAATGGATGGCTCCATCGTCAACTGGGTGAACGGCGTCTTGTTGCGGGAAGTCGGCGAGAAAGCCGGCTATGACGTGCATTTCGCCCCCTTTCAGTACCGGAAAGGATCCAAGACCTCGATTTTGTATACGACATTGCGAGAATAAAATGCAGGAGTCCGGAGACAGAGGTCAGGAGACGAAAGAAAGCCCCGCGATTCTGTCTGCTGACTTCCGTCTCCTGACTACTTTCAAGGACAAGCGATGAATCTTCCCATTCTTCCCACCACCGTGGTGGGCAGCTACTCGATGCCAGGATGGCTCGAGCGCCTGAAAACCGAGTATTTCGCGCGGCGCATCAGCCGCCACGATCTCGATGAGATCCACGAGACCGCCGTTAAGGCCGATATCAAAGACCAGGAAGTGGCCGGCATCGATATCATTACCGACGGCGAAGCCCGCCGCGACAACATGATCGACTACTTCGTCGAGCGCCTGCCCGGAGTCCAGATCGATCGCTCGTCGAAAAAGTTTTATTACGATTTCTACGACAGCGTGGTGCAGGGCAAGCTGCCCATGGCGTCGCTCGGCCTGGTGGCCGATTTCAAATTTCTGCGCGAATACACGGAGCGCGAAGCCAAAATCTGCATCACCGGACCCCACTGCCTCTCCAAGCGGATCCGCAACCAGTATTACCCGAGCGAAGAAGCGCTCGCCATGGATCTGGCGCGCGTCATCAACCTGGAAATGAAGGAACTGGTGAAGGCCGGCGCGCATTATATTCAGATCGACGAGCCGTATTATTCCGGCTTCCCCGAAGACCTGCCCTGGGCCGTGCGCGTGCTCAACTGCATGGTGGAAGGCGTCAACGCCAAAATCGGCGTGCACATTTGCTATGGCAACCGCTACGGCAAGCCCTCCTGGGAAGGCAGCTACCGGTATCTGTTCCCCACGATCCTGAGCGCCCGCGTGCAGCAGATCACGATGGAATTCGCCCGCCGCGGCGGCGAAGATCTCGACCTGTTCCGGGAATACAATCCGCCATTCGAACTGGGCGTGGGCGTGATCGACGTGAAATCGCACGACGTCGAAACGCCCGACCTGGTGGCCGAGCGTATCCGCAAAGCGCTCGAAGTGCTGCCGCCCGAGCGGCTTTTCGTCCTGCCGGACTGCGGCCTGTTCCACTTGCCGCGCGATGTCGCTTTCGCCAAACTGAAGAATATGGTGGAAGGCACCCGCGTGGTGCGGGCGGAACTGGGCAGAGGGGACTAATGCCCCTCCACAACACACTTCGCGAGGCCCTTACCGGCGGCAAGTTCTGCTACGTGGTCGAGTTGGTCGCCAGCCAACTGACGCGCGAAGCCAAGCTGCTGCAGGTAGCCTCCGAGCTGGCGCAGATTCCCCAGGTTGTGGGGGCGGGCATCACCAGCTATGCGGGAGGCGCCATGGGACACGATCCCATTCGCGTCGGCACGGCCTCCCGCGCCCGCGGCCTCGTCCCCAATATCCACATCACCTGCGTCAATAAAGACCGGTTCACCATCCGCCGTGAACTGGAAGACCTGCACGCGCTCGGCATCGAGAACGTTTTCGCCATCACCGGCGATTACCCCAAGGGTGTCGATCATTTCAAAAATCCGGTCCCCTACGATCTCGATTCCGTCCAACTGGTCGAATTTCTGGCCGAACTGCGCGCGGCCGGCATGCCTTTTTTCGTTTCCGTCGCGGTCTCGCCCTTCAAGTACACCGAAGCCGACTGCAACTACCAGTACCTGAAACTGGAAAAGAAAATCCGCGCCGGCGCCGATTTCGCCATCACCCAACTCGGCTACGATTCGCGCAAATTCCGCGAGCTGAAACGCTACCTGGGTGAGCGCGGGCTGAAAACCCCCGTGCTCGGCAATGTTTATGTGTTGCCGGGCAAGGCCGCCGAAAGGATGTCGAAGGGAGAGCCCCCGGGATGCTGGGTGGCGCCCGAGCTGGTGGAGCGCATTCAAGCCGAAACCAAGGCTTCGGCCGACAAGGGCCTGGCCGCGCGCCTGGAACGCGCCGCCCGCATGGTAGCCATCGTCCGCGGCCTCGGTTACGCCGGCGCCTATCTGGGCGGCGATCATCAGGCCAGCCGCGTCCGCTGGATTATCAAGCGCTCCGAAGAAATCGCCCATCGCTGGGAAGAATTCGCCGAAGAAATCAGCTACGGCCGGAAGGACGGCTACTATCTGTACGAGACGCCGCCCGCCCCGCCCAAAAAACGGGCCTTCTGGGTTCGCGTCGCCGACATGGTGCAGCCGGCCAATACGCCGCGCTTCCTCCGCGGCATTTTCAGAACGGTATTTTCGTGGGTGGATCGGTACCCCGCATTAGCCGCTGGTTTCGAACGTCTGGAAATGGCATTCAAGGAGCCGGTCTTCGGCTGTCACGCTTGCGGCAACTGCGTGTTGGGGCACCTCGAAATGGTCTGCCCCATGACCTGCCCCAAAAATTTGCGCAATGGTCCCTGCGGCGGGCCATTCAACGGCATGTGCGAAGTACTGCCCGACCGGCCGTGCATCTGGGTTACGGTTTACGAGCGCGCCAAAGCCGCCAACCGCATCGGCGAACTGGCCACTTATATTCCGCCACGCAACCGCGCCTTGCAAGGCACCAGTTCCTATATCAACTATTTTCTCGATCGCGACAGCCGCCCCGGTCACAGCGAACCGCTGATCCAGATCACCGCCGCGCCGCCGAAGGCGGCGCCACCGAAAGCGGCCGAGGTTGGGGCGGCTGCGAAAAGCGCCTCCAATCTTCATCTCGTCAAATAACATAATGTCCGCTACCGCCCGCAAACTAACCAATATTAAGGCTCGTGTGCCGAGCGATATCGAAATCGCCCAATCGGTCGCGCCCATTCCCATCGATCGCATCGCCACCGAAGCCGGCATTCTGCCCGAAGAACTGGAACTCTACGGCAAGCACAAGGCGAAGGTACACCTCTCCATTCGCGAGCGCCTCAAGGACGTTCCCAACGGCCACTACATCGTGGTAACCGCCATCACCCCCACGCCGCTGGGTGAAGGCAAAACCACCACCACGGTCGGCCTGAGCCAGGCGTTGGGCGCGCACCTCGGCAAGAAGGTGTTCACCTGTATTCGCCAGCCCAGCCAGGGCCCGACGTTCGGCATCAAGGGCGGCGCAGCCGGCGGCGGCTATAGCCAGATCATTCCGATGGAGGAATTCAACCTCCATCTCACCGGCGATATTCACGCCATTGTCGCGGCCAATAATCTGCTTGCCGCCGCCATCGATACCCGCATGTTCCACGAGCAGTCGCAATCGGACGATGCCCTTTTCGACCGCCTCTGCCCCGCCGCCGAGGATGGCAGCCGCCGCTTCGCCCCGGTCATGCTGCGCCGTTTGCGCAACCTGGGCATCTTTAAAACCAACCCCAACGACCTGAGTCCGGATGAGCGCAGCCGCTTCGCCCGCCTGGATATCGACCGCGACAGCGTCACCTGGCGCCGCGTGGTCGATACCAACGACCGCATGCTCCGCCAGATCACCGTCGGCCAGGGACCCGAAGAGAAAGGCTTCAACCGCGTCACCGGCTTCGACATGGCCGTGGCCAGCGAGATCATGGCGATTCTCGCCCTCGCCACCAGTCTGGGCGATATGCGCGAGCGCCTGGGCCGCATGGTCATCGGCACCAACCGCGCCGGCACCCCGATTACCGCCGACGATCTCGGCGTAGGCGGCGCGCTCACCGTCCTGATGAAGGATGCCATCATGCCCAACCTCATGCAGACCATCGAAGGCACGCCGGCCTTCGTGCATGCCGGGCCGTTCGCCAATATCGCGCACGGGAACTCTTCCATCGTGGCCGACCAGATCGCGCTCAAGCTCGCCGGTCCGGAAGGCTACGTCCTTACGGAAGCCGGCTTCGGCGCCGATATGGGCATGGAAAAGTTCTTCGATATTAAGTGCCGCTATAGCGGCCTGCTGCCCAATTGCGTGGTCCTGGTAGCCACCATTCGCGCGCTCAAAATGCATGGCGGCGGGCCGAAAGTGGTAGCCGGCCAGCCGCTGTCGCACGCCTACCTGCGCGAAAATCTCGATCTGCTCGAAAAGGGCTGCGGCAACCTGGTGCGCATGATCGGCAACGCGCGCGAATTCGGCATTCCGGTGGTGGTTGCCATCAACCGCTTCAAGACGGATACTCCCGCGGAAATCGAACTTATCCGCCGCGTGTCCGTGGCGGCCGGCGCCGAAGACGCCGTCATGTCGAATCACTGGGCGGAAGGCGGAGCGGGCGCCGTCGGTCTGGCCGAGGCCGTGGTCGCGGCCTGCGGCAAGCCCTCCCATTTCAAATTCCTCTATCCGCTCGAAATGCCGATCAAGCAGAAGATCGAAACCATCGTGCGCGAAATGTACGGCGGCTCGGGCGTGGAATATTCGCCGGAAGCCGAAAAGAAAATCGCTCTCTACACGCGCCTCGGTTTCGACCGCCTGCCCATCTGCATGGCCAAAACGCATCTCAGCGTAAGCCACGACCCCAATCTCAAAGGCGCGCCCGTGGGCTTCGTGGTGCCCATCCGCGACATCCGCGCCAGTATCGGCGCCGGCTTCCTCTACCCGCTGCTGGGCACCATGTCGACCATGCCGGGCCTCTCCACCCGCCCCGGCTATTACGACATCGATATCGACACCGAAACCGGCCGGATCATCGGGTTGTCATAACCCGGGTTGTCATAGCTCGGGCCTGTCATAACGTATCGATATCCAGCAACTGCAGCAGCGCCGCCTGCACCTGCCGCATGGTCGCGCGCGGCAAGCGCACCAGCGGTCCCCGGACCAGGCGCCGATTGTCGATGGCGCGCATCTGGTCCATGAGCAGATCGGAATCGCGAGGCAAACCCTGGCACGCCGCCAGCCGGATCCGGAGAGGCTCGGCATTATCGATAAGCTGCGTGGTGAGCGGGATGATGTAGGTAGACGGGTGCCCGGCATCGAGCAGCGCTTGCGACTGGATCACCAGCACCGGACGGGTTTTGCCGGGTTCGGTGCCGTGGGGAGGATTCAGATTGGCCAACCAAATCTCCCCCCGCTTAGGCATCCGGATCGCTTTCGATTGCGGCAAATTCGGCGTTGACCCGCATGCTCTCCTCGCGGACACGCCGTGAAACCTCCGCCAGCCGTTCGGCCAGGATTCGCGCCGCGGTTCGCTTGTTCATTCGCCGGATGGCAAGCCGGATGTATTCCGCCCGGGACAGATGCAGCGCGCCGGCCAGGCGCGAGCTCTCTTTGGCCAGCTCCTCCGGTAATTTTAGGGCGATTGACTCCATGGATATCTCCACCGAATATCTTAGCAAGACTCTCGATTCGGTAACCGCAAATTGACTCGCCAGCGCTGCTGGGCACCATGTCCGCCATGCCGGGCCTCTCCACCCGCCCCGGCTATTCCGACATCGATATCGACACCGAAACCGGCCGGATCATCGGGTTGTCGTAGCTACCCGCCGTAAGCGGAATCCACGCTAAGATACCGGGGCAAAGTCCGGTTACTCTTTTCTGCTTGCTGACGCTCGTGCTCTTGGTTCCAGCGGCGCAGGCTAACATCGTGCTCAACGGCGGTTTCGACCTCGACACCCCCTCGACTGGGGTAGCTCCCCTCGATTGGACCCTCACCCCGGCCGCAGTCCGTTCGGAATTCATTGTCGGTAACGATATGGTCTGGGGGGTGCTCTCCCCGCCTAATTCCGCCAACTTCGCCGCAAGCGGGCCCCCGGGCCCCGGAAACGACGACGTACTCTCGCAAGTGCTGGCGACGATTCCGGGCCAAACCTACACGCTGGATTACTTTCTGGCAAATGATGACGGCATGACTATGACCGAAGATAATGATTTCAGCGTGAGCTGGGGCGGCGTGACGATCCCGGGTTCGGTACTGACGAACGCCACTGCCTTCAATTACAGGGAATTTACCTTTACCGAGGTGGCCACCAGCACCACGACAACACTCGCCTTCGCGGGGCGCGAAGTTCCAGGCTTTTATAACCTCGACAATGTCAGTGTGAATCCTTCGACTCTTCCGGTTCCCGAGCCCGGCTATCTGGCCGTGTTGCCCGCCGCATTGGGTGTTCTGCTTTTCGCCCGAAGGCGCCGGCAAACTCAGGCGTAAAGTGCGTTTTGTATAGAGAGTAGCGGCCGGAGTTGGCTGCTGCTCTCCGTACCCCTTCCCACTTCCCGCGTAAGCGTACAGGTGCGGCCGAAGGACCAGGCTTCGACGCGAACCTCCCGCAACGAGCGGGCCACCCGGTAAACCGCGGATGCGCCATATTCCCTTGCCAGCGCAGGGAGTGACCAACCGGACGCGTCCGAGAGCATCCGAACCGATCCCGAACGCAGTACGGCAATGAGGTGTTCGCCGGTGCCGCCTGGTGCGCTGGCTGCGGTTTCCAGAATCTCCCCGGCGTCCCGAAGGAAAGCGTCCATACCACTCTCTTCGGTTCGAGTGGGGGAGCTTGACTATTTCCCATCCACCGAAAATGCCAGCGGGACGTTACCGGGTGCGCCGCCGATAAACCCGTACCCGGAGTTGACATAGAGCATGCCCCCTACCACTACCGGCCCCGGGCCAGCGATCGCGCCCCCATTCGCCTTGACGCCGTTCACGGTCTCGTAATCGCGCATGGTGTCGCCGTCCCACAGGACGCGGCCATCGCTCGTGGCGTAAGCGCGCAGGTGGCCGTCTAAAGAGCCGGAAAAGACCACTCCGGGAATCACGGTTACGGCGGCGGATTGCGCGGGGCTGCACTTGGGCCGGTCGGCGCGGCCGGGAGGCGGCGTCTTCCACACCTGCTTTCCGGTCGCCAGATTTCAGGCGAACAAACCCCCGCCCGCG
>DATGKM010000230.1:0-31780 GCA_035294665.1 Bryobacteraceae bacterium
CGGCTCAAGCAATCCGGTATGTTCTGGACCGTGCGTGGCGCTAACGCGATCATTGCCCTCCGGTGCTGCTGTATCAGCGGTGAATTTGAAGGCTACTGGGAGAAGCGGGCCAGTTGACTCCCACTTTCATGTCGCGCACCCCTGACTCCTGACTCCTGACTTCTGACTTCTGACTCCTGCTCCTGACTCCTCATCTGGCAATTTCCTCCAGCGCCATTCGCCGCGTGCGCGGGCCGAAGCCGCCGATGGTCACCATCATGATCAGCATCGCAGCGCCGATAAAAAGGGCCACTCCCGCGGTTCCTCCTGCGCGCAGGAAAAAGCCGATCGACAAACCGGCGAAGGCGGCGCTCAGCCGGCTCCACGCGTAAACAAAGCCCACGGCCCGGGCGCGCACGCGCGTAGGGAAGATCTCGCCCTGGTAATTGTGCAGCGCGGTGGACATCCAGCAGTTCGCGAGCGTCACTCCGGCCCCGAACAGGATGACCAGCGCGGGATTGGTCTGGTGCGCGAATGCCAGCATGCACACGCCGATGGCCGCGCCCGCCCACACCAGTTGCCACTTCCGTTCCATGCGGTCGGCAATCAGCATGGCGGCCAGCGGCCCCACCGGATTCGCCGCGGCGATCAGGAACGCGTACTCCAGGCTGGTAGTGATGTGCACGCCTTTGGCGATCAGCAGAGTGGGCACCCACGAACCGAAGCCATAAAACGCGATGGTCTGCATCAGGTTGAAGATCGAAAGCACAAGCGTGCGGCCGCGATACGGGGGGCGCAGAATCTCGCTGAAACCGCCGCCAGAGACAATTGCCTCGCGCGGCGGTCCGGGGGCGGGAAGGGGAGCGCCCAGATCGCGCGCGACCATCTTTTCCATCGCGGTGATGGCCTGCTCGGCCTCCCTGTGGCGTCCGTGCAGGGCCAGCCAGCGGGGGCTTTCGGGAATGCCGCGCCGCATCCACCAGGCCGCAAGCGCGCCCAGCGACCCGGCTAACGTAACCCAGCGCCATCCCGCGATTCCCAAAGGCGAGCGCGGAACGAGCAGCCAGCCCATGAGAGCGACCACCGGGATGACGCTGAACCAGATGAACTGGCTGAATGCAAATGCGCGGCCGCGTTCGCGCGGCGGCACGAATTCCGCCAGAAACGTGTCTATGGTCACCTGTTCCACGCCGATACCCACGCTGGCAAGGAACCGCCACAGGTCAATGACCGCCGCCGTGGTCTGGCAGGCCATGATCGCCGTGGCTGCCGAGTACAGCACCAGCGAAGAGAGGAAGATGGCGCGGCGGCCGGTATGATCGGCGATGAAACCGAAACCCATCGAACCCACGAACATGCCGGCGAACGTGGAGAAGATGAAGAATCCGATGCCGTGGGAATCGAAAAGGCCCGGGGTCGTGGCCTGAAACAACCCGCTAGCCACCAACCCGGGCGCAATATACGTGCTCAGAAAAATGTCATACAGATCGAAGGCGCCGCCCAGCGAAACCAATGCCACCAGGCGCCACAGCGATCTGGTAAAAGGAAGCCGATCCAGCCGCGCGGCGATCAGGCCGGCAAACGCGCCTGCGTCGATTCGCGCGGTACCCGGATCGGACAAGAACTCAACTATTCTTTCTTGGCAGCCGGCCCGCCATCTTCAGAAGCATTACCGGCGAATACGCGCCTTCCATCCGGTAGCTTCACGGCGCGGGCATTGCAGGTGTTCGTGCTGTCCTTGGCGCGGAAGCCTTCGATGTCGATCGAATCGCCCTGCTTCAGCGACGACGTGCTCCAGCCCTGCCGCCGCAAACCGTTGGGCGCGCCACCCTCGCACTGCCAGTGCTCCACTTTGCCGCCCTCGTCCTTCACGTCCAGATAGATCCAGATGTGAGGATTCATAAACTCGACCTTCGTAACCGTTCCCTTCAAAGTGACGGGTTTGCTGGCATCGAACTCAGCCGCAAAGGAATGGTGGGCAAACACCGGGGCCGCCGCCCCCACCGTCAGCAGCGCGAGAATTGCCAGGTTCGCTTTCATCGATGGAAACTCCTCAAGAGATTTTGCCGTATCATGTCACAAACCGGCGGCCGGCGGCAAGGGCCATTTCCACTCATTTCGGGCCGCCGTCCGGCCGGGCTTTGCATACCTTTGGCCGCGGCTAGGGCTTCAACGATGCCGCATACGCCGCAATCGCGATCATATCGTCTTCGCTCAGCTTTTCTACTACTTTCTTCATCTGCGCCGCCGCCGAGCTGCTGTTGGCCCCCACCTGGAAATCGAAGAGCTGGCGCACAATATAAATTGGATGGATGCCCGCCAGGCGCGGCACATCGCCCAGGCCTTTCAGGCCCTCTCCGTGGCAGATGGCGCAAGCCACCGTTTTTCCGTCGCGGCCGCTCACCAGCGCCTCTCCCCGTTTGAGGCTCCCCGGCGGCACATAGGCGATGAAGCCGGAATGCGGATCGCGCTCCTCCACCCGCGCCGGGTCCTGGGGTAGCGTGATGATACGGTTGCCCAGCGGCTCGGTCCCGCCCGACGCCAGAGGAAGGCGCATGCGCCCGTTATTTACCCATGATTTCGGCACGGTCTGGGCTTCTTCCACCTTGTACCAGACGATGGGCTTCAAGGAAGCGAACCACTCGATCGCCTGCCGCATCTGGTCATCCGGCAATCCCGCGGCAATGAGGTTCATGCGCGCTGCCCGCATTGATTTCTCATGGATTTCCGGGTCTTTCCGCAAGCCTTTCTTGAAGTCTTCCATCTGCCGCAGCATGTACTCCACCGGCAAGCCGGCCAGCGTAGCCGATTCCGGGTGGCCCATCCCGGACATCAGATGGCACGACCCGCACGCCTGCGCCTGAATGCCCTTTTGGACCACGTTCGGCAGCGGCCCGTGCTCCTCAGGGAACCAATCCGGCGGGTTGAACTGATCGTCGATCTGCGCCTGCGTGTAGGAACGCCCGCTGCCGGGCAAAGTCTTTTTGGCATTGTCCGCCGGCGCACTCGCCGTCCCCTGGGGTTCTGGCACCGGGTACGCCCAAATGAGATCCTTGCCCGGCTGGGCCCGCGATGGAATAGCCGCGGCGAGGAATACCGCGATCGACAGATATGAGCCAAATTTCATAAGACCGATCTCCCGAATTTCCGCATCAATATATCACGCCCGGAACGCGCTGGACGGACACGCGTAACCCGGCTCCACATGGCTCGATTGAATTCATCGGGGCGCTGCTTAGCCACTGGTCGTGGGGCTACGTTCCCAGGCGCGTACGCTCTTTTCGGCGGTGTGTCCGGCGGCTTCCTCGCGGGCGGCTTCGGTCCGGTTGCGTCCCGAATGCTTGGCTCCGTACAAGGCGGCATCGGCCAGGCGAATGAGCGCGTCGGCGTCATATCCTACTGCGGTGGGCTGCGTGGCGCAGCCGACACTGCAGGAAATCGGGTACGGCACACCGTTCACCCGGATTAGCTCGCTACAGATGGCTTCGCGCATGCGCTCCCCCAGCAGCCACGCCTCCACCGCGTCGCAGCCGGGAAGCACCACCAGGAATTCCTCGCCGCCATAACGGCCGATTGAATCGTAGCAGCGAATACTGGACTTCATGCGCCGCGCCGCTTCCCGCAGCACCTCGTCTCCGGCTAAATGGCCGTAAACGTCGTTCACTTCTTTGAAGTGATCGAGATCGGCCATCAGAATGGAGAACGGCTGGTGCTCCCGCGCCGCTCGGGCCAGTTCCTGGCGCAGGATTTCCATAATCGCCGAGCGGTTCAACAGTCCTGTGAGTCCATCGTGGGTGGCACGCTCGCGCAGCGCCGCCTGCGCCTCCAGCAATTGTTCCTGGAGATCGACGATGCGCCGGCCGGCGCGCAGCCGGGCCCGCAGTTCGGAAGAATTGAACGGCTTGGTCAGATAATCGTCCGCGCCGGCATCGATGGCTTCCACCAAATCCTGGGCATCGGAGCGGGCGGTCAAAAGGAGCACATAGGTGTACGATTCCTGCCCGGCGGCGCGCAGGCGGCGGCAAACTTCCACCCCGTCCTGACCGGGCATCATCCAATCCAGAATGGCCATCCGGGGCGCGTCCGCGCACTGCAGAATCCGCCATGCCTCGTCGCCATCACCCGCCGTTACCACCTGGTATCCCCATTTGGTCAGCATGCTGCGAAGCATCGTCTGTGAAATCGGGTTGTCTTCCGCCGCGAGAATTTTCATTCCGTTCCGTTACTGCCCGATCTTCTTATCGGCTGAAATGCCGGAGGGCGTTAGAGCAAAAACTGGAGAAATACTGTAGGGAAGATACCTCATGAACCGCGCCGCCATGTACCGCCGCCTCCGCCACACGCCATTCTGGGACATGATCGTGGTGGGCGGCGGGGCCACCGGCGTGGGCGTTGCCGTGGATGCCTCGAGCCGCGGCTACACCGTCCTGCTGCTGGAGCAGAGCGATTTCGGTAAGGGCACTTCCAGCCGCAGCACAAAGCTGGTCCACGGCGGCGTGCGCTATCTCGAACAGGGCAACATCTCGCTCGTAATGGAAGCGCTCGAAGAGCGCGGCCTGCTGGCCCAGAACGCGCCGCATCTGGTGCGGAACCTGGGTTTCGTGGTGCCGAATTATGAATGGTGGGAAACCCCTTTTTACGGTATTGGCCTGAAACTGTACAACCTGCTTGCGGGAAAATTTGGCTTCGGCCCGTCGCGAATTCTTTCGCCCGGCGAGACGCTGCGCTTTCTGCCCAACATCGAGACTACCGGTTTGCGCGGCGGCGTGATCTACTTCGACGGTCAATTTGACGACGCCCGCCTGTTGATCAACCTTGCGGCCACGGCTCACGAACATGGCGCGGTGCTTCTCAATTACGTGGCCGTCACCGGGCTCGCCCGCGACGCCGAAGGATTTGTGAACGGCGTGCGCGCCCGCGATACGGAAACGGGAGAGGAGTTTTCTGTTTCAGCGAAAGTGGTAATCAACGCCACCGGCCCGTTCACCGATGCCCTCCGCCGCCTGGCCGATTCCACCGTTCAGCCGATCATCTCCCCCAGCCAGGGCGTTCACCTGGTTTTTGACGGTTCCCTGCTGGCGAGCGAAAGCGCCATCATGCTGCCGCGCACCAGCGACCGGCGCGTCCTGTTCGCGATTCCCTGGCACGGACACACGCTGGTGGGCACCACCGATACGCCGGGTGTGGAACCATCGCTCGAACCCGTGCCCATGGAACAGGAGATCGCGTTCATCCTGGAAACGGCCGCGCGCTATCTCACCCCCAAGCCTTCGCGCGCCGATATTCTCAGCATGTTTGCCGGCATCCGGCCGCTGGTGCGCGGCGATGGCTCCGCGAACACGGCCGCGCTCTCCCGCGGTCACACCGTCCGCATTGAGAATTCGGGCCTGGTAACCCTCTGCGGCGGCAAATGGACCACCTATCGCCGCATGGCCGAAGACTGCGTCAATCAGGCCGCCACGCTGGCAGGCCTGCCGGAAAGAGAATGCGTCACCCGCAATCTGCCGATCCATGGTTCGTTAGCGGCGGGTTCGCCGGGTGGCGCCCGATCCGGCTGGATGGACGTTTATGGATCGGACGCTGCCGCCATTGCGCGGCTGGCGGAAGAAGATGCTTCCCTCCAAAACCGTTTGCACGCGCAGTTGCCCTACATCGCGGCCGAAGTGGTGTGGGCTGTGCGCGAGGAGATGGCGCTGACCGTAGAGGATGTGCTGGCGCGTCGCACGCGCGCGCTCTTCCTCAACGCCCGCGCGGCTCTGGAAATGGCGCCGGCCGTAGCGGACCTGATGATGCGCGAGTTAGGGCGCAATGAGACCTGGCGGGATTCCCAACTGCGTGCCTTCGCGGCAACCGCCCGGAACTACCGGACCTGATTTGCCGGCCAACCCTCCTGTCTGCCGCTCACTCCGGCTTCGCTCCACCCAGCGCCGCCGTTGCCAGAGTCCCCCCGAGGCCCATCGTTTCCACCGCCGAGGACGGCACGATCACCATCGATCCCCGCTCCTTGATGGCCTCATATAGCATGTTCATGGCGCGCAGGTGCAACGCCACCGGGTTGTTTTGATAGGTACCGGCCGCCTGGCCAAACTTCTCGGCGATTTCGGTTTCCGCCTGGCCGAGAATACCCCGCGCCCGCCGCTCCCGTTCGGCTTGCGCTTCGCGCGACATCGCATCCTGTAATGCCGAAGGAATCTGCACGTCGCGAATCTCTACCGATTGCACCGTGATGCCCCACGGATTCGTCTTTTGATCCAAAATCCGTTGCAGCTCCTGGCCCAACATTTCCCGTTCGGCCACCATCTGGTGCAGTTCGTGCCGGCCGATCGATTCCCGCAGCGCCGTCTGCGCGCTCATGATAATCGCCTGCTCATAATCCTGCACTTCCAAAATCGACTTCTCAGCGTTCCAGACCATCCAAAAGACAATCGCATCCACGTTCACCGGCACCGTGTCGCGGGTCAGCGTCGATTCGGCCGAAACGGTGGCTACGCGCACGCGCTGGTCGATGTACCGGCTTACGGAATTCACGATGGGCACGATGTGAAACACGCCGGGACCGCGCAGTCCCTGGTAGCGCCCGAAGCGCAGCACCGCAACCTTTTCCCACTGGTCCGCCACGCGGATCGAAAAAAGCAGGTAGACACCGGCGGCCATCCCCACACCAAACGGCAAAGGGTTTCGCAGGCCAACAGCCAGGGCCGCGCCGGCGGCCCATGCAGCCAGCGATAACGTAAGCCCCACTGCGCTGATTCTGTTAACCGGTAATCCTGTTTTCATCGCATGCTCTCCTTCACTTTTTCCTGCCGGCGTCGCTTCGCCGGTCCTGCAACTGCTCCAATACATCCTCGATGCTGAAGCCGGCCGCGCCCGCCCGCGCTACGAAATCCTCGACCAGCCGGTCCAGTTGCCGCCGCCGCGCCACTTCTCCGCCCTCCACCTTCTGCTGGCTGATAAAGGTCCCCGTGCCCTGCTGGGTTTCGATAATGCCGCGAATCTCCAACTCTCGCCATGCCCGCGCCACGGTGTTCGGATTAATCGCCAGATCCACCGCCACCTGCCGGACCGTGGGTAGCTGGTCGCCAACGGCGAGCAACCCGGCCGCCCGCGCCGCCAGTACCTGGTCGATTAACTGGCGGTATACCGGAACGCCGCTGTGCTCATCCAGCCGGAAAGCGAAAGGCCGTTTGCCGTTCCGATTCATCTATAGAAATAGTGTACTAGTTTAATAGCACAAGTCAACGGAAAAATGCGGATTCGGCAAGCTCCCCACCGTTACGGCCTGGCCTTGCCGCTGCCGCCCGAGTCAGTTTCCTGCTCATCCCCGCCCGGATTCTGTAAGCCCCCGGCCGCGGGGCGCAATAGAATACGGGCACGATAGGGGGTGGGTATGACGCTGTTCACTCGGTTTTTGCTCGGGTGCTCGGTGGCGGGCCTGCTATTGATGCCGCTGGGTGTGCGGCTGGATGCGCAAACGCAGAACGCCGCGATTTCCGGCACCGTCACGGACGTCACCGGCGCGGTCCTGGCGGGGGCCGCGGTCTCCGTGCGCAACGTAGGCACCGGCGTTACGCAGAACGTTGTTTCCGACGAGCAGGGGCGCTACCGCGCGGCCGATCTGCAAATCGGCCAATACGAATTGCAGGCTTCGCGAGCCGGTTTCCAGACGGTCGTGCACACAGACATCACTCTGAATGTGGGCAGCCAGATTGTGGTCGATTTTTCGCTTCCGGTCGGCCAGGCGCAGCAGACGGTCACCGTGCAGGGCGAAGTCTCGGTCGTGGATACGCAATCCACCGCCGTCGGCGCGCTGGTCGAATCCAAACAAGTCCGCGACCTGCCGCTCAACGGCCGCAACTTCACCCAGTTGCTCACGCTCGCTCCGGGTGTGACCCAGATCCCGCTGAACGCGCCTGGGGGCGGCAGCACGTTCTACGGCAACGGCCAGAAATACTCCATTGCGGGTTCGCGTCCTTCCGGCCAGGCATACCTGCTGGACGACCAGGACATGACCAATTTCTGGAACAACGGCCCCGGCGCCGGTGGCCTGGGAACCGCCCTGGGCGTGGAAGCCATCGCCGAATTTCAGACCCTGACCAACACCTATAGTTCGCAATTCGGCGGCAACGGCGCGGTCATCAATGCTTCCAGCCGCCCGGGCACCAACAGCCTTCACGGGTCCGCGTACGAGTTTCTGCGCAACGACAAACTCGAAGACCGCAACTTCTTCGACGTGCAATCGGGCGCGCCCCCTTATCATCAGAATCAGTTTGGAGGAAGCATCGGCGGGCCAATTAAGAAGGACAAAATCTTCTTCTTTGCCAATTATGAAGGGCTGTGGAAGTCGCAGGTGACGAGCGCCATTGTCACCGTGCCGGATGCCTGCGCTCACCAGTTCCTCACTACGGCATCCGCTGCGGGAGCCTGCGGCCCACCGGTGCCGCAAAACAATACGCCTTTTGCCACCAATCCCGCCGTGCAGTCGGCCATTCGCAACACCATGGCTCTTTGGCCCATGCCGAACTACAATCCCGAACTGATCACGGCCGCCGGAGCGCCCAGCCAGACCGGCCAGGCAGTGGTGCTCGATCCCTTGTTCGGACATGAGAACTATATCCTCGGCCGCATCGATTACAATATCTCGCCAAAGGACAGCCTGTTCATCCGCTACGTCCTCGATTACGCCCAGCGCAACTTCACCACCGGCATCCCCTATTGGCCGGAACTTGATACCACCCGCGATCACTTCGTGAACATCGAGGAACGCCGCATTCTATCTCCCAGCATGGCCAACGCGCTGCGTATCGGCTTCTCGCGCACCTGGGAAGCGGCCGCCGTTACCGGTTCTCCCACGGTTGCCAACGGTGTAGTCACTCCGGGCACAATCGCGTCGCCCGGCAATCATCCGCTGCAGTTCTTCGGCACTCAGGCCGGCCGCGAGGATGGAACCATCGCCACGTTCTCCGGCGTGACGGCGATCGGCGCCAGCACCACTCTCCCCTTCTATCTCGTGCCCAACAAGTTCGCCTACGGCGACGATGTCATCTGGACTTCCGGCGCGCACAGCGTGAAGTTTGGCGGCCTCGCCACTCGCTATCGCGAGAACACCTGGGCGCCGTTCGTCGTGGGCGGCAACTGGACCTTCCCCAATATCACCGCGTTTTTACAGGGCGAGGCCTCCCAGGTGCAGGGACAGGTCTCCGACGTGCAAAATCCCACCTCCGACGCCACCAAAGATTACCGCTACTGGCTGTTTGATGCCTATGTAGAGGATCAGTGGAAGGTCTCGCATACGCTCACGCTCACCTACGGTATGCGCTATTCGCCCACCACTATGATTTCCGAAGTCCGCCACCAGATGTACAACCTCATCGACCCCTACGTGCCCGGCGGCGCCTTCGTGCCGGTGAAGACCTCCACCGCCTCCAATCCATCGCTCGCCAACTGGGACCCGCGCATGGGCCTGGCGTGGGACCCCTTCGCCGATCACAAAACCTCCATCCGCGCCAGCTTCGGCATGTTCCACAATGTGCTGCTCTCGCGCGATCTCAACTACTGGCTGCAGCCGCCCTTTTTGACCGCCACGCAGACGTCGGCGCAGGGGCTTCTCTATCCCTTCCTGTTTTCGAATCTCGGGCCGGGGTCGAACGTCGTCAATGTGCCTGTCAATGGAACGCTCAGCATCACCAATGGCGATTACTACGGCGTCCATGCGACGCCTTATCAGATGCAGTGGAACTTCAACATCCAGCGCGAACTCTTCCCCAACAGCGTCTTTTCGGTGGGCTACATCGGTTCGCACAACCTGCACATGTTCATCCAGCGCGATTTCAATTCCCCCTCACCCTGCCTTTCGGCAACCGCCGGCTGCTTCTATAACGGCGCGCCCACCTATAGCGGCCCCACCGGCGTTGCCAACCCGCGGCTCGATCCCCAATACAACAGCCTGCAGCTCGCCGATAACCTGGCGGACGCGCACTTTGAAGCGCTCGAAACCAGCTTCGATCACCGCTTTTCGAGCGGCTGGCAGGCGCAGGTCTCTTACACCTTCTCAAAATCCATTGATAACGGCTCCGGCACGTATGGTCTCGATGGAGGCGGCATCTCTTCCCAGCCGTTCAACGTGGCGGTCGATCGCGGGCTTTCGAATTTCAACCACGCCCACAACTTCCGCGTGAGCGGCCTCTACAACCTGCCCTTCCATGCCGGCGGGCTGCTCGGCGGAGCCGTAAACGGATGGCAGGTAGTGGGCGTATTCACGTACCTTTCCGGGGCCCCGTTTAACGCGACCTCGGCGCCCAATCGCGTCTTCACCGGCACCGGCTCCAATACCGGCCGGCCCAATTGGGTGGCCGGCTGCAACCTGTATAGCGGCTTTGAGACCTTGGCCGCGTGGTTCAACACCGCCTGTTTTGCGCTCCAACCGATCGGCACCTACGGCAACGCCGGCCGCGACACCATCATCGGCCCGAACCTGTGGAACCTGGATAATTCCTTGACCAAGGATTTCCGCATTCGCGAGGCCGTCACCATCCAATTCCGCGCCGAGGCGTTCAACATCATGAACCACCCGTCGTTCCAGTTGCTGGCGACCAACACCCAGATCTTCGCCGGAACCGCCGTCAATGCCAGCGCCGGAAAAATTCAGGCCACCAACAGCCAGCCCCGCCAGGTGCAGTTGGCCCTCAAGCTGCTCTTTTGATCCACTCCGGAGCGGGACCTGATGCGCCTTTACGGCATTAGCGGGTTGATCCAGCGTAAACCTGGAAATCGCGCGAAATCGCCGTCGCTTGAGCAAAGCGCGAGCCCGTGCTCTATCGCCAGCGCCGCCAGGTGTGCATCGGGGATCAAGTTGTGGCCCTCGCCCAGGCCTCCGAGCAAGCCCGCGAAAATGGAGCGGTGCGCCGGACCTACTGGTCCCGTCACGCGCCCGCTCCCGATGCGGACGCCCACTTCGATGGCAATTACCAGCAGGATGCTGCCTGCCGGCGGCTCCCGGAGACGCGTCGCCGCGTATTGCAGTTCGTGCAAGCGGGTGCGGCGCTCAACAAAGCGATCGAGCAGAACGCCATTGATGAATTCTAAGAGATTACCCCGGGCGGCGCAGTTGCCGCACGGCCTCCACGATCCGGCCCGCGGCATAGTCCACCTCTTCCGCCGTTGTGAAGCGGCCCAGGCCAAACCGCACCGACGAGCGCGCTTCCGCGGCGGAGAGCCCCAGCGCGCGCAGCACATGGCTCGGTTCGGGCGACGCGGAACTGCACGCAGAACCGGTGGAAACGGCAACGTCCGGCAGCATGGTGAGCAGTGCGCCCGCGTCCACGCCTTCGAAGGCCAGATTGAGATTGCCCGCCAGGCGCGGCGAGAGAGCGCCATTGACTCGAACGCCATCGAGCGCGGACTGAATCTGTTGCAAAAGCCTGTCGCGCAGTTGTCCGGTGCGTTCCCCCTCGGCTTCCATGCTCTCCTTACAGATGCGCGCCGCCTCCCCGAACCCAACAATGCCTGGAACATTCAGCGTTCCCGACCGCAGGCCCCATTCATGACCGCCGCCATTCATCTGTTCCGCTAGTGCCACGCCTCGCCGGACATACAGCGCGCCGGTTCCCTTGGGTCCATAAATTTTGTGCGCGGTCAGTGAGAGTAAGTCGATATTGCAACCCGTGACGTCGACCGGCAATTTGCCGAATGCCTGGGCCGCATCCGTATGGAACAGTACTCCGGTTTCGCGGCAGATCGCGCCGATTTCCCGAATCGGCTGAATGACTCCGATTTCGTTATTGGCATACATGACGCTGATCAGCAGAGTTTCCGGCCGGATGGCGCCGCGGAGTTTGTCGAGATCGATCAGACCGTTGGAACTGGGAGTAAGTACCGTAACCTCGGCCCCCAATTTCTCCACGTGCCGCAGCGGATCGAGAACTGCTTTGTGCTCGGTCGCCAAAGTAATCAGGTGATTACCGCGAGAGCGATTGGCTTCCCAGGCTCCCTTTATCGCGAGATTATTGGATTCAGTAGCGCCGCTGGTGAAAACGATCTCCCGTGGGCTGGCGCCCAGCAGATCCGCGATGCGCCTCCGCGCCCGTTCCACGGCTTTTTCCGAGGTCCATCCATAGCTGTGGGAACGGCTGGCGGCGTTGCCGAAATGCCGCGCAAAATATGGCAGCATGGCATCGAGCACCCGCTCGTCGACCGGAGTGGTCGCCTGGTGATCTAAGTAAACACTCTTCACTGGATCTGTTAACCCACTCTCTGTTTACCTCGGCTCGCCGGACGGGCCGGAATCCCCAGCGAGTATAATGTGAAACGGTAGCGCCGCTCGGTCCCGCGGATGATACGTTTATTCCGAGTATTCGTTCCCGTTGGTACAGTAACACTGCTCATTTCCGAGACTCTGCTTGTCGCTTCGGCATTCATCCTGGCGGCGTATCTGGTGCTGGAAGTCGACCCAACCGTTTTTCTGCTCTATGATGGCGGCCTGTCCCGTATTTTCGTGGTGCTGCTGAGTATCCTGCTAGGCCTGCACTTTCACGATCTCTACTCCCAGTATTTCGTAAAATCGCGCATTGTTCTACTCCAGCAGTTGTGCCTGGTTATGGGAATCGCCTTCCTGTTTCAAGGCATGATCAGCTACGTGGATGCGAACTTGCGCGTGCCCATTCGCATTATGTTGCTAGGCAGCGCGTTCGCGGTAGTGGCGATCTATTGCTGGCGGCTGCTGTTCAGCAAATATGCAGTGCAGGTGGTGGGGCACGACCACATGCTGTTTGTGGGGGGAAGCCCTTTACTACAGGATATCGGCGCACATATCCACGAGCATCCGGAAGCCGGCCTGGCGATTTCCGGTTACGTGGACGATTCTCACGAGATGGGCGCCTTGCTGCCAGGCGGCAAGGTCCTGGGGCCGCTGGCCGCGCTGCGGGAGATTGTCGCCGCCACCCGGCCGAACCGCATTATTGTGGGCATGTCCGAAAGGCGGAACCAGGTGCCGGTGACGGAACTGCTGGAACTGCGCTTCGCAGGGAACATCATCGAGGAAGTGGCGGCCGCCTACGAGCGCGTCTGCGGCCGCGTGTGTATTCGGGAATTGCGGCCCTCGCAGCTAATTTACTCCGGCGAACTCGGCCCGCGCCCGCAGGACGTGGCCTACCAGCGCGCCCTCAACAGCCTGATCGCGGCCGTGGGCATCCTGCTCGCCTCTCCTTTCCTGCTGCTGACGGCGATCGCGGTGCGGCTATCTTCGCCCGGCCCCGTCCTTTACCGGCAGGTGCGCGTGGGCCTGAATGGGCAGCCCTTCACACTGTACAAATTCCGTTCGATGCGGGCCGATGCGGAGGCGCTGACCGGCGCGGTGTGGGCCTCCAAGGACGACCCACGGATTACGCCGGTGGGCAAGATCGTCCGCCGCCTCCGCTTCGACGAATTGCCGCAGCTTTTTAACGTGCTCAAGGGCGAAATGGCGATCGTGGGACCGCGACCGGAACGGCCCGAGTTCGTGCGCGCGCTTTCCGAGCAGGTCCCTTATTACCGGCAGCGGCACTGCGTGCGTCCAGGTATTACCGGCTGGGCCCAAATCAACTACAAATATGGCGATACACTCGAAGATACGATCACCAAGCTGGAGTACGATTTGTACTACATCAAGAACATGTCTTTGAGTCTGGATACCTACATCGTGTTTCATACGCTGAAGACCATGCTGCTAACGCGGGGAGCGCAGTAGATTTATGCCGCGGCCAGGCGTTGCTCCAGACATCGAAATCCGGGAGCGCGACCGCGCGGTTCCGCTATACCGGGTGGTACTGCTCGATGATAACGATCACACCTACGACTACGTCATCGAGATGCTGCAAAGGATCTTTTACTTTTCGCTGGACCAGGCGTATCGCCATGCCGAAGAGGTGGATCGGGCCGGCCGCACCGTGCTGATTACCTGCGAATTACCCCAAGCGGAGTTCGCGCGCGACCAGATCCACGGCTATGGCCCCGATCCGCGGCTGGCGCGCTCGCGGGGATCGATGTCGGCTGTAATTGAACCGGCGGGCGCCTGAAACCGAGGCTATTGCTCCATGACTTCCATCAGCGGGATCACGATGGGCGTCTCCGGAATGCGCAGCGTGCGGTCTGCGACACTGGCCGCTCCGGCGGCTGTCCACAACTGGCTCTCCAGGGTATGCGGGTCGATTAACCAAACGTAGGCAACACCGTGCTTCACTAACTCTGCGGCTTTGGCCCAGACATCGGCTATACGATCGTCTTCGGAGAGAATCTCGATCCAGAGCAGCGGCGGCCGGTCGGGATAACGTTCTTTAGGAGCAGGTTGGGCATAGACACAAACATCCGGTAACGGATACCAGCCATCCCGGATCTTGATGCGGAACTCCGTGTAGACCTTGACGTTCCACTGCTTTTGACGCCCGCCTATGTAAATCGTCAGCAACGCCTGCAAACTCGAATGCGCCTCATCGCCCGCGTTTCTCTCCAGCACCACACCGTCGCGGTATTCCCGGTCCGGCGAATAAGACGTGCGTAAATATTTCTCGACCGGTACGAGCTCCTGTGCTTCGACCGCCATGGCCTTCATTTTACGCTGGCCGGGCCAAAGCAGGCTGGTATCATGGAATGATGAAGTTTTTTGGTATTCTTGCGCTTATCCCGGTGGGGTGTCTGCTGGCTCAGAATCCGGCGCCCGCTCCCGCTCGAGCGCCCAGCCTCTCCGGCGCGCCGTCGCCGCTGCTGACTGCGGCTGTACCCAACGTTCCGAATGACAAAGTGGTCATCACTGCCGGCGACTTGAAGCTCACGGCAGGTGAGTTCAACCAGATCATCGATTCACTGCCGGAACAATACCGCGCCGCTGCCCGCGGTCCCGGGCGGCGGGAGTTCGGGCAGAATCTGATGCGCGTCTTGCTTTTAGCGCAAGAGGGTAAGACCCGGAAGCTGGATCAATCGCCCGAATACAAAACGCAGGCACAGTTCCAGGCGGAAAATCTGCTGGCCCAGCGCACCTTCAACCAGATCGCCGAAAACATCAAAGTGGACGATGCGGAATTGCATGCGTTTTACGAAGCCCACCTGAAAGATTATGAGCAGGTGCGCGCCCGCCACATTCTGATACGGATGGCGGGGTCGCCGGCTCCCGCGGAACCCGGCAAGAAGGAACTGACCGACGCCGAGGCGCTGGCCAAAGCTCAGGAAATTCGCAAAAAGCTGATGGAAGGCGCGGACTTTGCGCAATTGGCTTCGACCGAATCCGACGATGCCGGATCGAAGAGCCGTGGCGGCGATCTGAACTTCTTCAAACACGGGCAGATGGTCGCCCCGTTCGAGCAGGCGGCGTTTTCGATGAAGGTTGGCGAGATCAGCGAACCGGTAAAGACGCAGTTCGGGTACCACATTATCAAGGTGGAAGCCCGCAAGAGCTTCGAGGATTTTAAACCGGAAATCGAGCGGCGAGTGCGCGGCGAAGAAGCGCAGAAACTTCTCGACGAAATGCAGAAGAAGGCGAATGCCTCGCTCGATCCGGAGTTTTTCGGCATCCCGCCTAACCCGCCGGCAGCCCCGGCGTCCACTGCTCCCGCCCCGAAATAGTGCGGACCCGCAAACTGGAATTGGCCTGCCCGGTTTGCCAATCGGGCGCCGTATTTTATACCTGCACTCCCAGTTGCTGTTTCAACCATGTTTGCAACGATTGCGGAGCTACCTTTGAGCCAGTCACCCGGGCGACCGGCGGAACCGTCAAAGGACTAGTTCCGCCCGACCCGGGACCGGAAGCGGGCGACCCTGCGGTGGCATGCGCGCGCTGCGAATCTACGTCCGTCTATCTTCTCCCCGACCGGCGCCCGGTGTGCGCGAACTGCGGCTCGCTGCTCGCCGTGGAGTATACCGAAGTCGCCACCAATCGCACGGAAAACTAACCGTTAAAATCCGATTAGGCGCGGCGCGCCGCCGGCCGGTACGAACTTACTGCTTCACGTAGTCGTATTGCGAAATATCGATTTCCAGGTCTTTGGCCGGCGCCTTCACTTTGATAAAGCTCGGGTAAACGGGGCCTTTGGGGATGGTATTCATCTCGGCGGTGATGTTGACCGGGTCTTTGTCGAGGAGCGTTTTGAGTTCGAACTTGCGCAATTTCTTGTTAATGGGATCGACGATCACGCTCATCACGTCGCCCGGCACAGCATAGTTCTTCACCACCAGGCTCACGTTTTCGCCGGTCCCACCGAGTTCGGCTTTCTGCAGGGCCGCGGCCATCTTTTCCGGGTCGATCGGAAAGTAGTTTTCCACCAGCATGCCGATCCGGCTTCCATAATCCTGAAGTTCGTGAACCTTTTGCTCGATTAAGGCTTTGGCAATCCCGGAGGGCTTCGCGCCGCCTCCAGTTTGGCTGATCAGGGTCGTCTGCTGCTTGCCATTCGCGTCGAAATGCACCTGGTTAATCCGTACAAAACGGCCTTCGCCTTTGAATTTGATCTCAGTCCGCTGTTTATAGGTGTATTGCTGGAGCAGTTTGGCGTTCGCGGCCATTCCCGCGGCCAGTGCGCCCCCAGCGTCCTGAGCGGGAAGCGCTCCAACCAAAAGCAGCGCCGGAATTAGAAGTGAAATTCGTCCCGTGGCTCTGAATGTGTAGTCCATCCTACATAGTGTAAAGGTGAAAAGCGCGCCAAAACCGCGCGGGAAGCCACGAAAATTCGCGGGTTCAGCCACTTCGCCGAGAGCCGCACAAACAGGTTATCGGCATCGCTGGCAAGCGCGGCAATCAGTCCGCGCGCCCGTTCCACACCTGCCTGCGGCAATCGCGCCAAAAAAAAAAAAATTAGGAAGCTGCGGCCCAGGCGGCTCATCGGCGGCGGTCCGCACTCAGTATATCGATCCGGCCTGACGGGCTGCCAGACTAACCCGCCGGCTCATTCGATTGCAAAGCGATGCCAAGCCGATATCGTTGCCCTTCCGCTTTGCAATAACGGACCACGCCTTCAGCTACGATTCCGTCTCCGTCCAGGATCACAAAAGTCCCGCACTCGACCCCGATTTCGGTTTCCACGCAGATTCCGGAGGGCGAAACATCGTGGACTTCGGCCATGAATCGCCGGGGAGGATTTCGGTCGCTTCCTGGAATCACAAGGCCAAACTCTCCCTTGGATTTCACCCGTCGTTCCGCGCGCCCATTTTCGTTGCTCATAGGTATTATTTCGGCAGAACGGACCGGAAACTTTATGGGCCTTAGGCCCGCCCGAATAAGGCAAAGATAAAGTCCCTGCTAAACTTAGCCTTATACACTTAGGGCCTGATACACTCAAAGAAAGCCGCGAGCAGCGCGGTTTGCCGGGCCGGTAGCTCAGTCGGTAGAGCATATGCCTTTTAAGCATAGGGTCGCGGGTTCGAGTCCCGCCCGGCTCACCATATCTGTCAAACGGCACGCGCCCACCTTTTTCAAAGCGCTCGCCGGCGCTGGACTCATTTGCTGGCTCCTCTCGAGCGGCGCGCTCAATATCGTCCAGGTGGCGCGGGCCCTCGCCCAATGGCCGATCATGCTGGCAATGGCCGCTCTCATCTATGCGCAGGTGGCGCTTACGTCCGGGCGTTGGCAAGCTTTGCTCGACGCCCAGCAGATTCCGCTCACCTTCGGACGGACTTGGGGCCTGACCATGATTGGCATGCTGTTCAACGTAGTCGTTCCCGGAGCCGTGGGCGGCGACTTTGTCAAAGGCTATTACATTACACGCGCCGCCAGTAGCCGCAAATCGTACGCCGCCACTTCGATTCTGATGGACCGCGCCGCCGGCGTGGCCGGACTCTTTCTATTTGGGGCGGCCGCCGTCGCCGCCAATATGCGCGAGGCTGTGCATAGTTCCGCGACGCGCAGCCTGACAGCTCTTACTTTCGCGGGCGCGGCCGGGAGTCTGGCGGCGCTGTATCTGTCTCTGTTCGCCGGCGGCGCGCTTTCCCGCTGGCGCGTGCTTCCGGTAGCCGTTCGCCGTGCCTGCGATGCTCTGCACCAATACCGCAAACGCAGTAAAGTAGTTCTCTACGCGCTGGCGCTGAGTATCGTGAACCAGGGTCTGACCTGTTTCCTGTATTTTTTAGCGCTGCGCGCCGTGGGCGCGAGCGGGCTGTCCAGCGGGCAGTTCTTCCTGATTGTTCCCCTGGGCTTGACCGCCGCCGCCCTGCCCATCTCTCCGGCCGGACTGGGCGTAGGGCAAGCCGCCTTCCTTGGATTGTTCCGGATCGTTTCCCCGGCCTACGCTACGGCAGGCGTGAATGCGATCACGGTATACCAGGTGATCGTGATTCTGGTATGTCTCACCGGCCTGTATTGGTATGTGTCCTATCGGCACGAGCAGTTGCCCGCTCGCTCGGCCCGAAAATTGCCGCACACCGCATTGCGGCCATAACTGTAAGCCGTGCCGGTGCGGCGTCACCGTTTCTGGCACTTGGGGCAGAAGTGGGAGGATCGCTGCGCCACCACAATCCGGCGGATGGGCATGCCGCAACTGACGCACGGCTCCCCGGTCCGCTGGTACACCCGGTGGCTCACCTGGAAAAATCCCTTGCGGCCCTCCGCATCCACATAATCGGAAATGGAAGATCCCCCGGCATCGATGGCCTCCCGCAACACCTCGCCGATTGCCCGGTGAAGGCTCAGCGCGCGCGCGCCTCGGATCCGCGAGGCGAGCGCCAGCGGATGAATCGCCGCGCGAAACAGCGCTTCGTCCGCATAGATATTTCCCATGCCGCGCAGGAACCGCTGGTTCAGCAGCAGCGCCTTGATACTCGTTTTGCGGCCGCGCAGTCCGGCCGCGAACTCTTCGGCGCCGATTTCCAGCGGTTCCGGGCCGAGGCGGGCCACTCGCTCCGGAAAACTTTCACAGTATTGAAAGCAGCCGAACTGCCTCTGATCGTCATAGAGCAGCAGGCCGCGATCCAGCGTCAGAATGGCGTGCGTGTGCTTACCCGGCGAGCCTGTAAGCAGCAGCTTGCCGGTCATGCCCAGGTGGATCGTCAGGTACCCGCCGCCGCCCAGCGATAGCAGCAGAAATTTCCCGTAGCGGTGTATCCCTGTAATCTTGCGGTCGCGCAACGCGGCAGCCATCTGTTCGGGATCGGACCCCCGCAGAACTCGCGGGCAGCGGAATTCCGCCGCCAGGATGCGCCGCCCCACCAGCGGTGCGATCGACCGCGCTACGGTTTCAACTTCCGGAAGTTCGGGCATCTCTTTTCTGGATCGGCTCCGCCTCAGGGGACCTGGATGAGGATGTCGCCGCCTTCCACCTTCACCGGATAAGTCGGCACGCAAGCCGCCGGATCGTCCACGTTGGCGCCAGTGCGGCAATCGAACTCCCAAGCGTGCCAGGGGCACACGACGCGCCCGTCCGCAATATTCCCTTGTCCTAATGGACCGCCCTGGTGCAGGCAGGTTCCGCTCAGCGCGGTAATCGTTCCATCCACGTTGCAGATGGCATAAAGCTCCTCCCCGACGCTCACTTCAATCACCGAATTTTCGGGAACTTCAGCTAGATTTGCTACTTTCACGAATGGCATAAACTCCATTATGCAATCCCTACCAAACCGATGAATCCTCGCTCAATATGGAAACGCGACCGCCGCGCGCCAACGTCTGCCAACTTAGAGGACGCATGAAGCAACTACGCTTATTTGGCGCCGCCGCGCTGATCTCCGTGCCGCTGGCCGGGTGCGCGCCCGTCACCATTGCGCGCATCAACCAGGACCCCAGCCGCTACCAGAACCGGATTGTACACGTGAATGGGACGGTCGTAACTTCGGTGGGGTTGCTGGGGACCGGAGCCTATCAGATTGACGATGGCACGGGGAAAATATTCGTCGTCTCGCGCAGCGGCGTGCCCTCGAGCGGGGCCCGCGTTACCGTGACCGGAAGCGTGCTGAGCGGCGCGGAAGTTCTGGGCCGGCCGCTCGGCACTGCGATCAAAGAGCAGTCACACAAAATCAGATAGTGCGTCAGATAACCTGCGCCGCTTCGCGCAGATGCACCCGCAGCTTTTCGGTGCGCGGCCGGGGGCGGCCAATGCCCGTATAATCGAAGCCCGCGGCCAGCGCCACTTCCGGGTCGACGATATTCCGGCCGTCCACCAAAATCGGCTTGGCCATAATCTCCGATAGTTCTTCCCACGGAAGTTGACGGAACTCGTTCCACTCGGTCACCACTACCAGCGCGTCGGAATCGAGCGCTACTTCGCGCGCCGAATCGCAGTAACGGATCTTCAGGTCCGGATGCTGTTGGCGGCAGGCCTGCATGGCGATCGGATCGTAAGCCTTCACGCGGGCGCCCAATTGCAGAAGGCGCTCGGTAATGTGCAGCGCCGGGGCGTCGCGCAAATCGTCCGTATCCGGCTTAAAGGCCAGCCCCAGCAGTCCGATCGTGCGGCCTTTCAGGATAAACAGCTTCTCCTGCAGCTTTTGAATTACCATCATGCGCTGCGCCGCATTCACTTCGAGCGAGGCCTGCAACAGGCGGCTGTGATACCCGTATTCGCCGGCGGTTTGCAGCAGCGCGTTGATATCTTTTCCGAAGCAGCTTCCCCCCCAGCCGACGCCCGCGTTCAGGAACTTGGCCCCAATGCGCGTATCGAGCCCGATACCCTGCATCACTTCGGTCGATTCGGCGCCGACGTGTTCGCAGATGTTCGCCATCTCGTTGGCGAACCCGATCTTCATGGCGAGAAACGCGTTGGCTGCGTACTTGATCATTTCCGCGCTCGTGAGCGAGGTGCACACCAGGGGCGCGCTGGTCATGTTGGCGGGGCGCGGCACACCCGGAGGCGGCGTGAACGACTGCTCCGTCAGCGGCCGGTACAGATCCTTCATCATGCGCACCGTATCGCTATCGGAGCTGCCAACCACGATGCGATCGGGATACAGCGAATCGGCCACCGCCGTGCCTTCCCGCAGGAACTCCGGATTACTCGCCACGCCGAAACGGATGTGCTTGCGATCTTCTGGATGGTTCTCCTGAATGCCTTCCCGAACCAGCGTTTCCACCAGGTTTCCGCAACCTACCGGTACCGTCGATTTGTTGACTACCACGCGGAACTTCGAGCTATCCATCGCCGCTCCGATGGCCCGCGCCGCCGCCTCCAAATACATCAGGTTCGCGCCTCCGCTCGGCAGCGGCGGCGTACCCACGGCGATGAAGATCACGTCGCTCTCCCGCGCCGCATCGCTCAGTTCCGTAGTGAACGAAATGCCTCCGCGTTTGGAAGCCATCGCAATCAGTTCTTCCAGGTAAGGCTCATAAATCGGAGCCTCTCCGCGGTTCCATCTCGCGATCTTCGTTTCGTCCGTATCGACGCAAGTTACTTTGTGTCCAAGGTAGGACAGGCAAGCGCCGGTGACGCTGCCAACATATCCGGTTCCGATAACCGTAACTCTCATTTGCGAATTCAGTATATCATTCCACTGCGAAAACACAGACGTTCTGAGTTACCTAACCGGCATAGGACTGCCGACCTACATCGTTAGTTTAGGGCGATTTCATATCCAGCACGCTTCCCAACAGGTCTTCACCGGAGTATACTACTAGACGCTGGAGGGTAACCTATGTTTGGTTTCTCCCCTTTACACGCAGTGCTTATCGTCTGGGGCGTAGTCACAGGCATTTTGGCTGTGCTGCTGATCTACCGCTCCACAATCTCTATGAAGGAAGACGATCAACTCTTCCTCGATTCCGCTCAATCAAACCTCGAACAGGAGCAGCGGGAGGTTCGCCTGCGGCTGCGGAAGATCGCGCCCTATACAACCATCCTGGGCGCTACTTCGGGCGTCTTGCTGGCCGTATCGGCGGGCCTGTGGGTGTACGAACAGTTCACTAAGCCGGCCTTTTAAAGATTGCCGCCATTCGTACAAAGAAGGCGGCAGCCAGGGAGGAGTGTGTCCAGCCCCATGCGCCACGCGGCCAACACGGAGGAAACGCCCGCCTCCGCCTGCTTTTCCCGCATAGCCTGCCTGCAAATCCTGCCTTGACCGCAACTGGCGCACTGGGATATCCTGTGTCCAATTCGACAGCTACGGCGTTCCCACGTAATTAACCCCACCATGGAGGATGGATGAGTCCCCAAGAAGTTTTGGAATTTGCCAATAAGAACGATGCCAGGCAGCTAGATCTGCGGTTCACCGATATTCCGAGCCTGCAACATCACGTATCCTACCCGATCAACGAGCTCGAAGAGAGCAGCTTCGAAGATGGGTTCGGCATGGACGGGTCGAGTATCCGCGGCTGGGCGGCGATCCATGAGAGCGATATGCTCCTGATCCCCGATCCGAATACCGCGTTCATGGACCCGTTCGCCGAAACCCCCACCCTGGTCATGTACGGAGATGTCAAGGATCCCGTGACCAAGCAGCGCTATGAGCGCGACCCCCGTTGGATCGCCCAAAAAGCCGAACTCTATCTGAAGAACACCGGCTTGGCCGATACCGCCTACTTCGGAGCCGAAGCCGAGTTTTTCATTTTCGACAATGTCAGCTTCGACCAGAACCAGCACTCCGGCTATTACTATGTCGATGCCGAAGAAGGGCGCTGGAATTCCGGCCGCAAGGAAAACAACCTCGGCTACCGTCCACGCTACAAGGAAGGCTATTTCCCGGTTCCTCCCACCGATCATTACCAGGATCTGCGCAGCGAAATGGTGCAGACCATGATTAAGTGCGGTATGAACATCGAGTGCCATCACCACGAAGTGGCCACCGGCGGGCAATGCGAAATCGACCAGCGCTTCGACACGCTGGTCAAATCCGCCGACAACATGATGCTCTATAAGTACATCATCCGCAACGTGGCTTACCAGTACGGTAAAACCGTGACCTTCATGCCGAAACCGATCTTTGCCGATAACGGCAGCGGCATGCACACGCACCAGAGCCTCTGGAAGGATGGCAAGCCGCTCTTCGCGGGCGATTGTTACGCCGGCTTCAGCCAGTTGGGTCTGCACTACATTGGCGGGCTGCTCAAGCACGCGCGCGCGCTTTCGGCCATCATCGCCCCCACCACCAATAGCTACAAGCGCCTTGTGCCCGGCTACGAAGCTCCCGTCAACCTGGCGTATTCGCGCCGCAACCGCTCCGCCGCCTGCCGCATCCCCATGTACTCGGCCAGCCCGAAGGCAAAGCGCGTGGAATTCCGGCCGCCCGATCCCTCGTGTAATCCCTACCTGGCGTTCGCGGCGATGATGATGGCCGGCCTCGATGGCGTCCTCAACAAAATCAATCCCGGCGAGCCGCTCGACAAGGACATCTACGACCTCACGCCGGAAGAAATGAAGAGCGTGCCTTCCATGCCCGCCTCGCTCGAAGAAGCGCTGAACTGCCTCGAAGACGATCACGACTTCCTGATGCGCGGCGACGTCTTCACCGAAGAACTGATCGAAACCTTTATCGATTACAAACGCAAGAACGAGGCCGATGCCGTGCGCCTGCGCCCGCACCCCTACGAATTCGCGCTGTATTACGACATTTAGAGTTGCCTGGCCAAATCGTTCAGATTAACGTCTCCGCCGGAGGCCTTCCGAAGCGTCCGGTTTCGGAAGGCCTTGTTCGCCCGCTGGGAATCGAAGGCGACACTCATGCCCATCCCCAGATCCACGGCGGCCCGCGGAAAGCCATCCTTCTGATAGCCTCCGAGGTGGTCGGCGAATTAATCTCCCGCGGCTATCCCCTTTTCTACGGCGCCCTGGGCGAAAACCTCACCACTCGCGGCATCGCCCTTCGCCATCTGCGGATCGGCGATCGCCTGCGCGCCGGCACGGCTCTATTGGAAATCACCCAGCCCCGCGGACCCTGCGCCGCGCTCGATGTCTATGGCGAATCGCTCAAGGCCGAACTGTATGACGCGCGCGTGAAGGCCCTCGACACCCAATCGCCCCGCTGGGGCATGAGCGGCTTTTATGCAAAAGTGATTGAGGTAGGCGTCGTGCGCGTGGGAGACGAGATCGAGATTACCCCCCCACATACCGCGCATAGAAACTCCGGGCCACGCCCGGATCGCTCGTGCCCTTAACGATCGCGCGGCCATCGGCGAACAGGGTCATCTCGTAAGCGTCGGTGCGGAACCGCAGCGCGAACTCGTTGGCCCGTACCTCTCCCAGCCGCGCCAGGCGCGCCGAAAGCGCGCTCAGATCCAGTTCCCCGCCCGGTTCGTGAATCTGTACCGCATTCCGCCCGCAGAGGATCGCCGGCGCGCGGCGGGTCTCCTCCAAATATCGAAATTCGCGCCGCCCGCAAGCCGGGCAATCCGGGTCGCGCGCGGGCGCTTCCGTCTGCCGCGCGAAGCTCTCCCACAAATCCACGCGCGTAATTCGCGGCCGCACGCATTCCACATGCCCGCTCAAAACCTTCAGCGCGTCCGCCACCTGCAAGGATGCCACCAGCGCCGTGATGGCATTGAGCACACCCGCCGTTTCGCACGTTGGCTGCGCGCCCGAAGGAGGATCCGGATAAACGCACCGGAAACACGCCGACCGGCCGGGAAGCACCGGCATAGCGAGGCCGTAGCTGCCCACGGCCGCCCCGTAAATCCAGGGAATTGAGCGGCTCACCGCAAAATCGTTAATGAGGTATCGTGTTTCGAAATTATCCGTGCCGTCCAGAATGACATCGGCGTCCGCCAGCAACTCCGCGACGTTCGAAGCCGTTAGATCGGCCACCATCCCGCGCACCGCCACGCCGGAATTGATGCGCGCCAGCCGCCGTTCGGCCGCCGCGGCCTTAGGCAGGGCTTCCGCCGCGTCCGATTCCTCGAACAGCCATTGCCGCTGCAAGTTGCTAGCCTCGACGTAATCGCGGTCGATGATCGTGATCCGCCCGGCCCCCGCCCGCGCCAGCGCCGCCGCATGAAAAGTCCCCAGCGCGCCGCAGCCCACGATCGCCGCGTGCGAAGCCAGGAGCGCCTCCTGCCCCTCGCGTCCGATCCCCCCAAACAGAATCTGCCGCGAGTACCGCTCCCAGTTCTGCGCGTCCATACGTCGATTGTACGCGGTACCCTGCCGGCCGCGAGCCGTGCCACCAGTTTCTATTGGAAAATGCGTCCGGTCGTGTGTAGCTGGCGGGGCGCGCCTACCTCCCCCTCATCCCCCACCAAATCCCCGCCGCCGCGACCAGTCCTCCCGCCACCAATCCCACCGGCGCCGCCGATGTCCGCTCGAGCTTCGTGTAGCGCGCTTCCGGCATCGCGCCGGCCGGCCCGTTCGGCCCCTCCTGCATCGCCATCTGCGGCACCTGCGCCAAATGCATCGCTCGCCGGTCCGTCCCCTGGCGGATCATCTCGCGGCAACTGAAACCATCGGCCACAATCAGTTCGTTCGCCGCGGCGCCCCTCACCTTCGGCAGCAACACGCGCTCGCCGCACGCCAGGCCAGTCTCGTAGTGGTCTTCTTCGTACCCGAACGATCCGGCCATCCCGCAGCAGCCGGAATCGAGCGCCTCGCAATCCAGGCCCGCTTTCTTCAGCAGCTCCACTTCGCTTTCGAAATGCAGCAGCGATTTATGATGGCAGTGGCCGTGAATCACGGCTTTGCGGTGCAACTGCGGAGGCGTGTACCCTTTCACCTCCTTCTTCAGAAAATCGCTCAGGAGGAAGCTTTGCCCCGCATGCCGCAGCTCATCCAGAATGATTCCCGGCTCTACCCAGGCGTAGCGTTCCTCCGCGTTAATCTCTTCGATCCGGTTCATGTACTTCGAAAAATCCAGCAGCACGGCCACGTTCACCGTCTGCCCCGGAATGCCCGTGCCGCCGCCGCGCGCGAAAACGGGAGCGCCGTAGCGGCGTGCGACGCGCACCGTGTGCGCCACGTCCTCGGCGCTTTTCGGAAGGACCACCCCTATCGGGATCATCCGGTAATTGCCGGCGTCGGACGCATACATGCCGCGATCGCCATCGCCAAACCGCACTTCCCCCGCGATGCTCATGCGCAGTTCATGTTCGATCGCCGCCACGTGCAGCCGCGCGGTGCCGGTCGTTCCGGTCTGCAGCCGGTCCTCCAAGTGCGTGGGCGGAGTCTTGGTAGTGATCTGAATCACGGATTCCGAGGTCTGGGTTTCCACTGTAGGCATAAGAAACCGAGTCTGCGGATGCCGTCCCAACGTGCGCGCGCCCGCTACGGCGCGCCGCCGGACTGGTTCGCACACCGCTCTTCAGCCCCCGCGAACAAAAAAAGGCCGCGCCCCCTTTCGGAGAGCGCGGCCTTCCAAACAGCTTTGTCGTCCCGGCTTAGTAGTCCATCTCCGGGCCGCCATGCGGCGGACCGGCCGGAGCGGGCTTCTTCTCCGGAATCTCCGCCACCATCGCCTCGGTAGTCAGCATGAGCGAAGCGATCGAAGCGGCGTTCTGCAGGGCAGTGCGCGTGACCTTGGTCGGGTCGATCACGCCCGCGGCTACCAGGTCCTCATAGGTGTCGGTCGCGGCGTTGTAGCCGAAGTTCGGGTTGCTGTTCTCCCGAACCTTCGACACCACGATCGCGCCCTCGGTGCCCGAGTTGACCACAATCTGCCGGATCGGCTCCTCGCACGCCCGGCGCACAATATCGACGCCGATCTGCTCGTCGCCTTCGGCCCGCAGGTCCTGGAGGGCTTTGGACGCCCGCAGCAGCGCCACGCCGCCGCCCGGCACAATGCCTTCCTCGACCGCCGCGCGCGTCGCATGCAGAGCGTCCTCCACGCGCGCCTTCTTCTCCTTCATCTCGGTCTCGGTGGCCGCCCCGACCTTGATCACCGCCACGCCGCCGGCCAGCTTCGCCAGCCGTTCCTGCAGCTTCTCGCGATCGTAGTCGGAAGTGGTCTCCTCGATCTGCGCGCGGATCTGCTTGATCCGGCCCTGGATGTCCTTCTCCTTGCCGTTCCCATCCACGATCGTGGTGTTGTCCTTGTCCACCGTCACTCGCTTGGCCCGGCCCAGATCCTCCAGCCGCACGCCTTCCAGCTTGATGCCGGTTTCTTCCATAATGGCCTTGCCGCCGGTCAGGATCGCAATGTCCTCCAGCATGGCCTTGCGCCGGTCGCCAAACCCCGGCGCCTTTACCGCGCAGGCGCTCAGCGTGCCGCGCAGCTTATTCACCACCAGCGTGGCCAGCGCCTCGCCTTCCACTTCTTCCGCGATGATCAGCAGCGGCTTGCCGGAACGCGCAATCTGCTCGAGCAGCGGCAGCAGGTCCTTCATGTTGCTGATCTTCTTTTCGTGGATCAGAATGTACGGTTCTTCCAGAACCACTTCCATCCGCTCCGCGTCCGTCACGAAGTAGGGCGAAAGATACCCGCGGTCGAACTGCATGCCTTCCACGGTCTCCAGCTCGGTCGACATCGTCTTCGACTCTTCCACCGTGATGACGCCGTCCTTGCCCACCTTCTTCATCGCTTCGGCGATGATGTTGCCGATCGTGTGGTCGCTGTTGGCCGAAATCGTGCCAACCTGCGCGATCATATCGCCGGAAACCGACTTCGAAAGCTTGGTCACCTCTTTGGTGGCCACCTCCACCGCCTTCTCGATGCCCCGCTTCAGCGCCATCGGATTGGCCCCGGCCGCAACCGCCTTCACGCCTTCGCGGAAGATCGCCTGCGCCAGAATGGTCGCCGTCGTGGTGCCGTCCCCCGCCACGTCGCTGGTCTTCGACGCCACTTCGCGCACCATCTGCGCGCCCATGTTCTCGAGCGGGTCCTTCAGCTCGATTTCTTTCGCTACCGTCACGCCGTCCTTGGTGATGTTCGGTCCACCGAACTTCTTCTCCAGAACCACGTTCCGGCCCTTCGGCCCCAGCGTAACCTTCACTGCGTCGGCCAACTGATTCACGCCGCGCAAAATCGCCTGCCGCGAACTCTCCGAATAAACAATTTGTTTTGCCATCTCTGTTCCGACTCCTTAGGAAGCCTTCTTCGCCACTTTGGGCTGCGATTCCAGAATTCCGAGAACCTCGTCCTCGCGCATAATCAGAAACTCTTCGTTGTCCAGCTTGATATCGCTGCCGGAGTATTTGCCGAACAGAATACGGTCGCCAACCTGCACGTCCAGCGGCACGACTTTTCCATCTTCCAGCCGCTTCCCTTTCCCGACAGACACCACTTCGCCTTCCTGCGGCTTCTCCTTGGCCGAGTCGGGAATGTACAGGCCGCCCTGCATCTGCTCCTTCTGCTCAATCCGTTTGACCACAATCCGGTCGTACAGCGGACGGATCGTCATTCGTGATTCCTCCTGTTTGAAAACTGTCTACGTCTTGGGTTTCGGAACGCTGCCGGGTCACACCGCCGTTCCGCCTTCCATTATTAGCACACTCTGGCGAAGAGTGCTAATTTTTTCAATCAAATTATTGAAAATAAATCAGAAATTTTCCTTGACAATAACGTACTCACCCCCAGCCGAATCTCCCGGCTCCTGCCTCCTCGCTCCACCCTCCCGATGGCCGGCCTCCTGTCCCCCAAATCGGAAACCCCCCACCCCACCCGCACGCTATATTAGTAGGGAATCCTACATGCGAGGCGCGCGCTGGCTTTTGCTGGTAGTGATGGCCGCCATCGTGAGCGCCGTCGGCATCACCTATCGCGATCAAAAACGGCTTCTCAAACAGCAGGCGCTCCCCAAGCCGGCTTCCCTGCCCGCCGAGGTCGGAACCGTAGCCAACCAATGGCATTATTCCCAGGAAAAAGAAAACAACACGGTTGTGGAGATCTCCGCCGGCAATATGCGCCAGGCCAAAGATGCCGGGCAGGTCTATCTCACCGCCGTCGAACTCCGCCTCCATCACAAGGCTCAGGGCACCTACGACTTGGTGAAGAGCCCCGCTGCCACCTACTTCTCGCGGGACGACCGCCTCTATTCCGATGGCGAGGTCGATATCACTCTGGCGGTTCCCGATGGCGAGCAGCCCAATCCCAACCTGACCACCATCCATTCCACCGGTGTGACTTTTGACACCAACACCGGCAAGGCCGAAACCGCCCGCCTCGCCAATTTCACCTTCCGCAATGGCCACGGCGCCTGCGAAGGCGCCACCTACGACCCCACCACCCACGATCTCCACTTGCTCAAAAACGTGGCAATGTATTGGAACCCGCCCGGCCCTAACGCGAAACCAATGAAGATAGAGGCCACTTCGCTCTACTACCACGAGCTCACTTCCGAAGTCTGGCTGAAGCCCTGGGGCCGTCTGACGCGCGACCAAACCGTTGTCGAAGGGTATGAATCGGTAGTGCGCCTCGAGGACAAAGCCGTCCGCACCGTCGAAACCAACCGCGCTCAGGGTACCGACCAGGAACCGAACCGCAAACTCCAATACGGCGCCGACAATATCTTCGTCAACTTCAACGATGATGGCGTGATCGAGAAGATCACCGGCAATGGCAATGCCCAGGTGGTCTCCGCCTCCGAAAGCGCCCAAACCACCCTCACCGCTTCCCGCGTGGAAATGAATTTCCGCAACCACGGCGGCCAGAGCGAGCTCGTGGGCGTGAACGCCTCCGGCGCCAGCACCGCCCCCGCAACAGCCAAGGAAGCGCCCCTCCCGGTGCCCGGCCGCCAGCCCGGCGAAACCCACATCCTGCGCAGCGATTCCATCCAACTCACCATGCAGCCTGGCGGCAAGGACATCCAGACGCTACGCGCTCCCGGCGCGGGCACCCTCGAATTCCTGCCCAACCTGCCCGCCCAGCATCACCGCACCGTTACGGGCAGGGATTTCCTCATCGCCTACGCCCCGCAAAATCGCATCGATTCCTTCCATGCCAAGGACGTGAAAACCTCCACCGATCCCTCCGAAGACGAGCGCCGGCGCAACATCGCCGTCAGCCACACCACCAGCCGGGAGCTTTCCGCCCAATTCGAGCCGAACTCCAGTCAGGTAGCCACCATCGAGCAAATCGGCGACTTCACCTATGAGCAGGGGCCGCGCCATGCCCGCGCCGCTAAGGCCTCCCTCGATAACAAAAGCAACCTCATGATCCTGGATGGCGCCGCCCGCGTCTCCGACGATACCGGCGCCACCACTGCCGATCGCATCCGCATGGATCAGCACACCGGCGATTTCCTCGCCGAAGGCAACGTCAAATCCATGCGCCTCCCCGACAAGGGCCAAACCCGGTCCGGCATGCTCTCCGGCGATGAGCCGCTCGAATCCCAAGCCCGCAAAATGCTGTCCTCCAATCGCAACAAAACCGTCCACTACGAAGGCGATGTCCACCTTTGGCAAGGCGCCAACCGCCTCGAAGCCTCCACCATCGATATCGACCGCAACAGCAACACCATTACCGCCGATGGCTCCGTCGCCTCGCGCCTCTGGGAACAGCCCAAAGCCGATACCGGCAAAGGCCCCCGCGGCGCGGTCCTTACTGTAGTCCACGCGCCGCACCTCGTCTATACGGACCAGGATCGTCTGGCTGTCTATTCCGGCGGCGTCGTGCTCGATCGCCAGGGCACCCACGTCAAGGCCCGCGTGCTGCACGCTTACCTCGCCGGGGAAGGCGCCGATTCGCGTCTCGTCAAAGCCATCGCCGACGGCAATGTCGAAATCTCCCAAACCGCCGCCGGCCACACCCGCCAGGGCAAGGCCGATCACTGCGAATACTACACCGCCGATGGCAAAGTGGTGCTCACCGGCGGCGATCCCCAGTTTACCGATAGCATTGACGGCGCCCTCAAAGGCTATGCCCACGGAGTCGAATTGACCTACTTTTCTAACGATGATAGGCTGCTGGTTACCGGGTCCCCGGACCACCCTGCAAAAAGCCGGATTCGCCGCCATTAGCGCCGCATGAAAACCCTGGAAACGAAGGAGATCTGTAAGTCCTATAAGGGCCGCCGGGTGGTGGACCGTGTCAGCGTGCATCTCGAACAGGGCGAAGTGGTGGGCCTGCTCGGCCCCAACGGCGCCGGCAAGACCACCAGCTTCTATATGATCGTCGGCCTCATCAGCCCCGATTCCGGACAGATCCTCATCGATGGCAAGGACATCACCCGCCTGCCCATGTACAAGCGCGCCAAAAGCGGCATCAGCTACCTGCCGCAGGAGCCATCCATCTTCCGCAAAATGACTGTGGAAGAGAACCTCATGGCCATCCTCGAAACGCTCGATATGCGCGCCCGCGAGCGCCGCGAAAAAATGGAGGCGCTCATTTCCCAGTTGGGCCTCGAAACCGTGCGCCGCAGCCGCGGCTACATGCTCTCCGGTGGCGAGCGCCGCCGCACCGAAATCGCCCGTTCCCTCGTCATCGACCCCAGCTTCCTCCTGCTCGACGAACCCTTCTCCGGCATCGATCCCATCCAGGTCATCGAACTCCAGCGCATCGTCTTCGATCTCAAACGCGCCGGCATCGGTATCCTCGTCACCGATCACAACGTCCGCGAAACCCTCATGGTCACCGATCGCGCCTACATCATCAACGAAGGCCGCATCTTCCGCCACGGCAGCCCCGAAGCCCTCGGCCGCGACCCGGAAGTCAAACGCGTCTACCTCGGCGAGTCGTTCACGTTACAGGTCTAAGGCAGCCCGGTCACATCCTTTTTCACTTTTTTTCGTCCCTCGCATTCTCTTCAAAACAAAGGGGTTCGCCCAATTCCCCGGCAATGCCGGCGCCCGGCCGCGCACGGCCGCCGGGTTATCGTGAAGGGGGGAGGCGCTTTCGCCTGCCAACCGGGCGTAGCCCGGCCCCCATCCGAAATTGGGACTGTTCGTTCCATTTCGCCAGCCACTAGGTCCGGCGGCCTCGTCCGCCTCCTGACTCCTGGCTCCTGACTCCTGTCTCCTTTGGGATTGTTTGTCGAATTTTATGGCTACCGTACAACAGATCGCGGCCA
>DATGKM010000231.1:0-7944 GCA_035294665.1 Bryobacteraceae bacterium
CGGCTCAAGCAATCCGGTATGTTCTGGACCGTGCGTGGCGCTAACGCGATCATTGCCCTCCGGTGCTGCTGTATCAGCGGTGAATTTGAAGGCTACTGGGAGAAGCGGGCCAGTTGACTCCCACTTTCATGTCGCGCACCCAAAATCGTCTTAATTCGGCTCTGCGCCGGACCCCGGAGCTATTATGGAGGTGCGGGGCGCGGCTTTCGGCGTGCGCCGCAATCGGGAGATCTTCATGAAGATCACGTACACGGGTAGGCAGGTGGAACTGGCTCCGGCGCAACTGAAAAAACTGGAAGACCGCTTCGCCAAGGTCGGGAAGCTGCTGGATGGCAAGCGGGAATGCGAAGCCCACGTGATTTTATCCTTGGAGCGCCATTTGCACCACGCGGAAGTGACCGTGAATTATTTCGATCATCGCCTGGTGTGCGTAGGTTCGAATGCGGACCTGTTCACGGCGATTCATTCGGCCATCGAGAAACTGGAAAAGCAGGCCGTCAAGCAGCGCAGCAAGTGGCGGGATACCAAGCGGACCCCGCGCAAGGAAGAGGCGGCGGCGAAGGAGACAGAAGCGGGCGCGCCGGAGCCGGAAACGGACCGGCAGGGGCGGGTGTACCGCGTCAATCATCATCAGCGGCGCAAGCCCATGACGCTCGATGAAGCGCTCCTGGAGATGGACAACAACCGGGATTACCTGGTGTACCGCGATGCCGAGACGGACCGTATTTCGGTGCTGGTGCGGCGGCGCGACGGCAACTTCGACTTGGTAGAAGGATAGCCGGGAATGGCGCGCGACGGCGCTCCGGGGAGCGCCCTGAAAACAGCTCCGGCGGCGAGTGCGTCTGCCCTCAAACCGGTGAAGAAGGGAAACAATTCCCGGAAACTGGCCGCTAAACCCGAACTGGTTGCCATTACGGGGCTGAGCGGCTCGGGGAAGGCCTCGGTACTGAAAGCGCTGGAAGACTTGGGCTTCTATTCGGTGGACAATCTGCCGATGGAACTCATCCCGAAATTTGCGGAGCTGATTCGGGATAACCCGGCGGTGCATTCGGCGGCGATCGTCGTGGATATCCGGGAGGGCCGCGGGCTGAAGCGGTTTCCGGAAGTGCTGGCCGGCTTGCGGGGGTTCGTGGATGCCAAGCTGATTTACCTCGAAGCCGACGATGCCACGCTGCTCCGCCGTTTCAGCGAGACGCGGCGGCCGCACCCACTGGGCACGGGCCGCTCGGTAGCGAAAAGTATCGCGGCGGAACGGGCGCAACTGGCCCCCATTCGGGCGGCCGCGGACCTGATCATCAACACCTCGAAGTTTACCGTTCACGACCTGCGCGAATTCATCGGCGAACGGTTCCGGGGGGCGCGGGACCAATCGAAAATTTTGATTTACGTGACCAGTTTCGGCTACCGCAACGGCGTGCCGCCGGACAGCGACCTGGTGTTCGACGTGCGTTTCCTGCCGAATCCCAATTACATTCCGCGGTTTAAGAACCTCACGGGCAAGCACGCGGGCGTTGCCCGGTATATCGCTTCGTTTCCGCAGACGCACGAGTTCATTTCCAGGATTTCAGATCTGCTGATCTATTTACTGCCGCACTACATCGCGGAGGGGAAGAGCTATCTGACGATTGCGTTCGGTTGCACGGGGGGGCAGCACCGCTCGGTGATGATCGCCGATGAAATCCGCAACCGGCTGGCCGGGGCCGGATTCAAAGCCAAGGTAAATCACCGCGACATTCGCGCAAAAGCGTAACTCACGTGCCGGTGTTCTGGCGGCGAAGTTCGTTGCCGTACCACTCCTCCATGCACCGGGGGCACATGCCGTGGGTGAACTTAGCCTTGGAATGGCCGCTGAGGTAAGCCTCCATGGAGACCCAATTACCGCTTTCCTCGCGGATGCTCTTGCAGGCGGCGCAAACGGGGAGCAGACCGCTTAATACCGAAACCTTTTCGATCAGCGCGTCGCGCTCGGCGAGAGTTTGCCGCAATTGTTCCGCGGTCTTTTCCGCCGCCAAGCGCCGGCTACGCAACTCTCCCCCGAGCTTCGCCACCAGCGCGGAACCGGCCAGGAAAATGACGGTGGAAACTACGCCCACGCGGACGTGATCGGGGAAGACGGCGAAAATGCCGTGCGGGAAAAAGAAATAATCGCTGAGAAGCACGCCGATTCCGGCGGACAAGAAGGCAGGGCCGGCGCCGGCGCACATGGCGGATACGGCGACGGGGATGGTGAATAAAAGATAGGTGGAATAGTCCGACAGCAGCGGCTGCAGGCAGGCGCGGATGCCGAAGGTGAGCAGCGAAAGGGCCAGCGCAAAACTGTATCCTGCGGTTCTGCCCCAGCGCGCGGGGGCCGGGGGGAGGGGGCCGTTGAGAGCACTCAACGTAGGCTTGACGGCGATGCGCATACGGCCAGAGCCAAGGGGATCTACTTTCATCATGCCACGCTGTGCGGGGGAATTGAATCCCCGGAAAGCAGTATATGAAGCCAGGAACCAGGGGTGGCGTGGTGTGGAAACACTGGGAGGCGGCGGGCCGGCCCCGAGCTTCGGCCTAACAAACCCGGCGCTTACCAGACCCGGCAGGCTGGGGCACGAACCATGGCTTGGCCCGGCTTGCACGAAAACGCCTTCTGAAATTCGGGCAGGTTTGAGACTACGCCGTTCACCCGGTATTCGAGCGGCGAGTGGGGATTGATGGTGGCGTTCAAACGCTTGTTTTCGGGGCGCTCATCGCCGCAGGCCCATTGCGCCATGCCGATAAAGAAGCGTTGCTCGGGGGTGAACCCGCCGATGGATTTCAGGTTCTGGCCGCGGGTGGCGTTCTTCCAGGCGATGAAGGCGAGCATGGTTCCGCCCAGATCGGCGATATCTTCGCCTTCGGTCAGCTTGCTGTTAATTTTGATGTTGTCCACCACGGGGAATTGCGCGTATTCGTTCACCACGCAGGCGGCGCGCTGTTGGAACTGCTTTGCATCTTGCGGGGTCCACCAGTCTTTGAGGTTGCCGCGGGCATCGAACTGGCGGCCTTCGTCGTCGAAGCCGTGGGTGAGCTCGTGGCCGATGGTGGCGCCGGTGTTGCCGTAGTTAGGGGCGTCATCCAGGTGGGGATCGAATAGCGGCGGCTCGAGAACGCCGGCTGGAAAGTTGATGTCGTTCATCTGCGGATCGTAGTAGGCGTTGACTGTGGGGGCGGTCATTTCCCATTCGGTGCGGTCCACAGGCTTGCCGATTTTGTTGAGCTCGCGGCGCGATTCGAAAATCGCGGCGCGGTTTACGTCGCCCAGGAAGTCGCCGGGGAGGATTTGGAGCGAGCTGTAGTCGCGCCACTTGTCCGGATAGCCGATCTTATTAACGATAGCGTGAAGCTTATCCAGCGCTTTTGCGCGCGTCTCCGGACTCATCCAGGCGAGGTGCTCCAGATCGTTTTGCATGGCGCTTTCGATTTCGCGCGTCATGGCGAGAGCGCGGGCTTTGGTTTCCGGAGTGAAGGTCTTTTGCACGAAAACCTGGCCGAGGGCTTCGCCGAGATCGCGATCGATCAAACGGACGCAGCGTTTCCAGCGGGGCTGCATTTCGGTGACGCCGCGCAGGTAGCGCGAGTAGAAGTCGAAATCGGCGCGCACGAAGGCCGATGACAGATAGCGGGATTCTCTATGCGCCAGATGCCAGCGGAGATAGGCCTGCCAATCGGCGATGGAGCGGGTTTGGATCTGGCGGTTGACTTCGGCGAGGAATTTCGGCTCGGTGACGTTAAGCTCGGTTTGCGCGGGCACGCCCAATGCGGCCCAGTAGGCGTTCCAGTCAAATGCGGGAGTGAGTTTGGCCAGAGTGGCGGCTGTCATTTTGTGGAACAGGTTGTAGGGGTCGCGTTTTTCGACGCGAGTGAGAGAGGCTTTGGCGAGAGCGGTTTCGATGGCCATCACCGTTTGTGCTTCGGTTTTGGCCGCGGCGGGAGAATCGCCCAGCAACTCGAATGTGCGGGCCACGTGATCGACGTAGCGGCTACGGATCTCCTGGGATTTGGCGTCGGTTTTGACGTAGTAATCGCGGTCTGGAAGGCCCAGTCCGCCGGCCATTACGAAGGCGATTTCGCGGCTGGAATCGGCGAAATCCGGCGAAGAACTGAAACCGAATAACGGGCCGGATTCGGCCGAAGTGGCCAGTTGCAGATGGGCGAGCAGGCCGGGGAGGGCGGCGGGGCGTTTGAGCGCCGCGATTTCGCTCAGCAGGGGGCGCAGGGGGGCGCTGCCCGCCCTCTCGATAGAGGCTTCATCCATGCAGGCGGCAAAATAATCGCCGATTTTCTGCTGGTTGGGTGTGCGCCCAGCTACGGGCTTGGCGGCTTGCTGCAGCAGGCCCCAAAGGTAGCGGAGATTCTCGTTTTCGAGTTTCCCGTACACATCCCAGGAGGCCTGATCGGGGGGAATGGGATTCAACTTGATCCAGTTGCCGCAGGCGAATTTGTAAAAATCGGTACAGGGATCGGCGGAGCGATCGAGAAAAGCAGGATCGAGGCTGGGAGTGTAGGGGAGGGAAGCCAAGGGCTGGTCTTGTGCGGCCAGCAATAGAGGAAAGCACAGGAGTGCGAACCGGCGCATGCTGTCAGGGTACACCTCGGGGACAAGGCGTTAGAATTGGTAGCACGATGCTTCGGGGGGTGGCGATGCTGATGTTGGCCGCGGCGGCATTTGCGGCCGAGCCGGGCGTCTACGAATTTTCAGGGCGAATCCTGCCGGCAATGGGCGCGCGCGTGGCCTTGTTCGGGACGGATTCGCCGTTTAGCGCCACCACTTTCGCGGGGCCGGATGGACATTTTCGCTTTAAGGGATTGCGCCCCGGACTGTACACCCTCGCCATCTTCAACCGGCGGCGCGGGGAGGCGCGGCGGACGGTAGATGTCGGCCCGGGAAACGCCGGCCGCAACAGGCGCGTTTCCTTGACGGTCGAGTTGCGCGATTCCGATTTCGTCTTCGCCAGCACGCTGGGCCGGCACCTGGTTTCCACCCGTCAATTGTCGATTCCGGAGGCCGCGGTGCGGGACTATAACAACGCGCAGAAGGATCTTTCGCGGCACGATTCCGAACGGGCTACAAAGCGGCTGGAGCATGCCGTGGACTTGGCGCCGGAGTTTGCGGTGGCTTGGAACAGCCTGGGCGTGATCGCATACCAGACGCGCCAGTTCGACCGTGCCGAACAGTGTTTTCGCAAGGCGGTGGAAGCAGACCCGCAATCGTTCGAGGCGCTGGTGAACCTGGGAGGGGTGGCGCTCACGCTGCACAAGCTGGATGACGCCATGGATTACAACCTGAAAGCGGTGCTGGCGCGCCCGAACGACGCGCTGGCCAACGCGCAGATGGGGATGGCGTATTATGCCGCGGCGCGACTCGACCTCGCCGTGAAATACCTGGAGAAGGCCAGGCAGATCGACCCAGCCAGTTTCACATTTCCGCAGTTGCTGCTGTTTCAGATTCATGTCCGTCGCGGGGAGCGGGCCGCGGCCGCGGCGGACCTGCAGGATTTTCTCGAGCAGCATCCGGGCTGGCCTCAGGCAGCCAAGATGCGGCAGACGATTGAGCGGTTGCGTTCGGCGCGGGACACGGGCGGTCCTTGTGCGAGTTCGGATTTAGGCTGCGGGCTTGCTCAATAAGGATAAGCCGGCATGCAGCCGCTGGCCGGGGTGAAATAGCGCAGCGAAATCGGTCGGGATAGTTGGCATCAGAAGCAAAAGTAGGATAGAATAGCCCATTCGCGCAAAGCAGAAACTCTTGGAGACCCTACGGCATCTAAGATTTTAGGGTAGTTGTGCCGCTTCGGCCCTTGAGGCCATTTCCCCCAGAACAGCCTGGAAATCCCGGCAAACAAACGAGGGGCCGCGACGTCAACATTAATGTGGGGCTACCCCGCAAAAGAATGGAACGCTTTGAAAATTTTGTGATCGATGCGGCGGAAACGCACGAACTGGAGCTCGAAGACTCTCCGGAAGTGCTTGAAGGCGAAAGCCATGAGCATGAAACCCATGAGATTGAAGAGCATCACGAAGAGTCCGTTTACACGGACGATCCGGTGCGTGTGTACCTGCGCGAAATGGGCTCGGTGCGGCTGCTTACGCGGACGGCTGAGATCGACTTGGCCCGCCGGATGGAGCGCGGCAAATTGCGCATGCACAAGGCCATTTCCCGCTCGCCGCTGGTATGGAAGAAAGTCCTGAACCTGCTCGAGCAGGTGCGCAAGGGCGCGCTTGGCCTGGACACGATTGTGGAATTGGGCAACTCGGATGATTCGGCCGCGCGCAAGCGGGCGGCTAACGAAATGATGCGGCGGCTGGACCGCTTCGCCCGCGCGCACCAGGAACTGGCCGGCCTCAGGGAAGAGATCGCCAGCACTCCGGAACGGCATGTGCGCGTGCGGGCTGCCCTGGAACGCCGGGTGCCGCGCGTGTGCGTCCGCTGCTCGCAGCAGCTTCGCGCGATTCCTTTCCAGCCATCGCAGTGGAAAGAGTTCCGCTCGATGCTGGAACAGGTGACCCAGGAAATCGGCCGCCTCGAGCGCGAGTTGCACGCCCAGCCGGCCAAACATCCCTCGATTTCCGAGATTAAGCGGCAAATCCGCGATTGGGAGCAGGCGGCGGGAGCTAGCGCTGCCCAAATGCGGAGCTGGCTGCGTGCCGCGCGGCAGGGCGAAGCAGAAACCGCCGCCGCCAAAGCGGCCCTGGTAGAGGCCAATCTGCGCCTGGTGGTTTCCATCGCCAAGAAATACGTCAACCGCGGTCTGCACCTGCTCGATTTGATCCAGGAAGGCAACATCGGGCTGATGCGCGCGGCCGATAAATTCGATTACCATCTCGGGTTCAAGTTCTCGACCTACGCCACCTGGTGGATCCGGCAGGCTGTGACGCGAGCGATCGCCGACCAGTCGCGCACCATCCGCGTGCCCGTGCACATGAACGAAAGCCTGACGAAATTCCTGCGCATCTCGCGCGAGCTCGAAAAGGAACTGGGCCACACGCCCAAGGACGACGAGATCGCGCGCCGCATGGATACGACCGTGGAAAAGGTGCAGCATCTGCGCGTGATTTCGCGCGATCCGGTTTCGCTGGATATTCCGGTGGGCCGGGACGGCGAATCCGTGCTCGGCGACCTGCTCGAAGGCCGTTCGGCGGAATCCATTCTGGGGCCGTTGATCGCCTCCGATGCCCGCGACAAAACCCTTGGCCTGCTGCGGATGCTCACCCCGAGCGAGGAGAAGGTGCTGCGCATGCGGTTCGGCATCGGCTGCGACCGGGAGCACACGCTCGAAGAAATCGCTCACGATTTCGGCCTCACCCGCGAGCGCATCCGGCAAATCGAAGTGAAGGCTCTGCAGAAGCTGCGCAGCCCCGAGTATACGCACAGGCTGCAGCCGCTGCTGACAGTCCAATGAGAAGTTAGAAGTTGATGAGTTAGAAGGTTAGGAGCCAGGGGCCTGAGTCAGGCTCCTGGCTTTTTTGTGTACTCGAGGATCGCTTCGGCGGCCCGCCGGTGGCCTCCCGAGTTTCGGAGCGAGGGGCTCAGCTTCCCGGCTGCTTCGCGGAATGAGGGAGTGCTGAGCGCTCTTTCGATTTGCCGCCGCAGTTCCCGCGGTTTGATTTCTTCGCTTAAGATCGCGCCCGCGCCTAATTTGGCGATTTGCTTCGCCACAATCTTTTGCTCGGTAATTTCGGGGAAGAGCAGCATGGGTACGCCGTAGAACAGCGCTTCGTGAACACTATTGGCGCCGGCGCGCGTGAGAAACAGGCTGGCCTTCGAAAGCACCTGCAACTGCGGCACCCAATTCCGCGCCAGGAAATTCGCCGGCAGCGGGCCTAAGCCGGCCACGTCCGTTTTGCGCCCCACCGATAGGACCACCCGTTGTTCCATTCCCCCGAGCGCCTCCATGCACACCCGGTAAAATTCCGTTTTCTGGTTGA
>DATGKM010000232.1:0-13536 GCA_035294665.1 Bryobacteraceae bacterium
GCCAAGGGATTTACGCCTGCGGTCATCTCCGCTTGCCGGAGAGATCCAGTTCCGCGAAAATGGCGGCGAAGTCGATCGGCCCGGTCAGCTCATTTTCGAGAATGGGAGGATTGACCAGGCGCAAGCCCTCCGGACCGTAACTATAGAGCGCCTTGCGATAGGGATCGCATACCCAGTTGGCCGGAATTCCGGACTGGAAGTACTCGGCGCACTTCTCCGCCGCTTCCATTAGAGTGTCGTCCGGCGAGAGGATTTCGATGGTGAGATCGGGGCGCTCCAGAATGGGGGCGGGATCGTCGGGAACAGCTTTAACGCAGATATCGGGAACGCGGTAGCGGCGGCCCGGCTGGGTGACAATACGCTGCTCCGCGAGAACTTCGAATCCCCGCTCTTGCTCTCGCTTGCCCAACTCCATGACGAGCAGGCTCTGCAAACGACTATGCCTTCGTTGACCCACGCTGCGCTCCACCAACTGCCCGTCCACATACTCCATGTCCGGGTCGTAATAGGTGCGTAGATATTCCTCGACGGAAATCAATGTGCCGGTTGCCATACACCCGCTCTTTTAACCAGCTTACCGCCGCGCCTCCCCCAGGGGATTTACGCCGGCGGTTCTTCCAGGCGGTGTTCCAGAATCACTCCGGGGACGAAATTTTCCACCTTCAGATACCAGGCGGCGGTCATCTCCAGGGCCTTGCCCGGCACCAGCCCGATAATTTCAGTGCCCGCAATTCCGACTCCGTGTTTGGCGGCTTCCGCGCAGACAGCCTCGTAGGCGACGTGAATCGGGGTCTGCTCGAAGTCGGTGAGGTTCATGGATACCTGTGCCAGGTTGCGCGAGGCCAGCAGCACGCCCATGGCTTTCACATAGGGCAGGCCGCCGGAGGACTGCCGCACGGCGCGCGCAATCCGGCGCGCGATATCGACGTCGCTGCTCGCCAGGTTCACGTTAAAGGCGATCAGAAATTTGCGCGCCCCCACCACCACGGCGCCCGCCGAAGGATGCAGCCGGATATTGCCAAAATCCGGATCCGGCACGCGTCCGTTTCGGATGTCGGCAAGGTTGCGGCACTCCGGCCGCAGGGCAGCCGCCTCGTACAGATAAACCGGCACGCGGAGTTCTTCCCAAATGCGCCGCCCGGTCTCGCGGGCGATGCGAGCGCAATCCTCGAGTGTGGCGCCGCGGATAGGCACGAACGGCACCACGTCCGCGGCGCCAATGCGCGGATGCGCACCCGAATGCCGGCGCAGATCGATCGATTCCACCGCGCGCCGGACCGCGCGGAACGCCGCTTCTCCGGCGTGCTCCGCTGGCGCGGCAAAAGTAATGACCGAGCGGTGATGATCGTGATCTAAAGTTCGATCGAGGATTTTCGCGCCGGCCGATTCAATGGCTTCCGCAATGCTGGCCACCACCGCCGGATTCCGGCCCTCGGAAAAATTCGGAACGCATTCGACCCAGGTGGAAGACGTGTACGCGGCGGACATTAACGCTATCGTAACCGGAGAACCGGGCGCCGGCTAGGAAAGCCGCGGCTCGTGGGCTTGCCGCGGCTCCACTTTGCCTTCTTGCCAGATGACTTCGCCGCGCTTTACGGTGGTGTGCACCAGGTTTGCGCCAAAGTAATGCGCCAGCTCGCGGTAATCGGAAATATTGAGCACGAGCACATCGCCCGCTTTTCCCGGTTCCAGGGAGCCCACGCGGTCCGCGCGGCCCAGCGCGTGCGCGCCATTGATGGTAGCCGCGCTGATCGCCTCCGCCGCTGTCATTCCCATACGGCAGCACGCCAGTTTGATCACGGTTTGCATGTTCAGTGTCGGTGTCAGTAGGGGATTGTAATTGGTGGCGAGCGCCACCGCCGCGCCTTGATCGATGAATGCCCGGGCGGGCGCGTACGGCCCATCCTGATGGAACGAGTGGCACGGCAGCAGTGTGGCAACGATCTCCGACCGCCCCAGCGCCGCCGCATGTTCAGCCGTGGCGTGCTCCAGATGATCGACGCTGATGGCCCCGTAACGTATGGCCAGCTCGATGGCCATGTCCGCCGGCCCATCGGCGTGCAGTTTCACCCCTAAGCCTGCCTGCTCCACCAGGTCCAGATAGCGCCTCCAGGTGGAGAGCCGCGCGGTTCCGTCGCGCAAACAGAGGTCGCCGAAGTTCACCAGCTTCCGCCGGCGCAAACGCGGAAGGAATTCCGCGCTCATCCACTTTTCGATCGCGTCCCAATGCGCATCCGGTCCGATCTCTGATTCCGGAAGCCGCAGCAAAAAGGTCGGCGCCACATCTACCGGCTTCTGTTTCAAGCCGGCCAATACGCGCAGAATCGCCGTCTCCGCCACCGGGTCGGGGCCGCATCCGGTCTTCACTTCGAGCGTGGTTGTGCCGTGGCGAGCCATCGCTTCGAGATGAAGCCGAGCCTTGGCCGCCAGCCGGGTGGTGCCCATGGTGCGAATGCTCTGGGCGCTTTCCGGCACTCCCGCTTCGCCGCCGCGGGCCAGCGGAAATAGCAGGTGGGTATGGCTATCCACGAAGCCGGGCATCACCACGCGGCCGGCTGCATTCACCTCCATGGCCTTGCGGGCCAGCGCCAGGTTCTCCACCCGCCGCGTGGGCCCTACCTCGCACAGCAGGCCATCATGGATGAGAACAGATCCATCCGCAATGACGGCCAACTCGTCTAGCGCCCGGCCACGCCGTGGTTCCGCCGGTCCACGCAGGGTCACAAGCTGCCGGGCGCCGCGGATGAGAAGGGTAGAAATGGCGACTCGCCCCCAACTAATCTAACATCTGTAAATACCATAGCGGTATATGACTACTATGACTCGCGCATCGGGCACTAGCACTAAATCGCGCCTCAAAACCTTGGAGAGGGTTTTCTCCAAGGCCGGGGCCGGTTCCCGAACCGAAGCGCGCAGTTGGATTGGCGCCGGGCGTGTCCGGGTCAACGGTAAAGTAGTGCAAAATCCCGATCACTGGGTGGATCTCGACAAAGATCGGGTGACACTTGATGGCAAACCGCTGCGCAAGGTGGAAAATATTTACATACTGCTCTATAAGCCGAAGGGCTTTCTCACTACCTACCGTGACCCCGAAGGCCGGCCGACTGTTTACGATCTCATTCGGGACGTGCCTACCTGGGTCGCTCCGGTCGGGCGCCTGGATCTCGACACCAGCGGCCTTTTGCTTCTCACCAATGACACCGCATTCGCCAACACCGTCATGAGCCCCGAAGGGAAAGTGACCAAAACGTATCAGCTTAAGACTTCTTCACGGCTGAGCAGCGAGCAAATCGAACGCCTGCGCACCGGCGTTGAGTTATCTGACGGACCGGCCCATGCGGCGCAGGTACGCGTGCTCCGCCAAACGCCCAAATACACGCACCTCGAAATGATTCTTACCGAAGACCGCAACCGCCAGGTGCGGCGCATGATCGAGGCAGTGGGCAGCAAGGTGCTGAAACTGGTGCGTACCGCCATTGGCCCGGTTCGCATCGAAGATCTGGCAATTGGCAAGTGGCGGAATCTCACAGCGGAAGAGATAGGCCAACTGGCGGGCGCCAAACAACGGACCCACAAGGCACGGCCGGCGAACCGCCGCGCCCGCCGTGCCCCACAGTCTTGACACCTCCGGGGCTTTCTCAATACCATAGTCCCACCTAAGATTAAAGGTCTGCCTGTGAAATTATCGAAGACTGTTCTCTGGATCGCCGCCGCGGTGTGCGCCGTGCCCGCAAGCGCGCAGTGGCTCAACTATCCCACACCGGGGCTCCCGCGCAAAGATGGCAAGCCCGACCTCTCCGCGCCGGCGCCGCGCAAACCCGATGGCAAGCCTGATCTTAACGGTATCTGGCTGGTGCCCGGGCTCAAGTACCTCATCAACGTCGCCGCCGATCTGAAGGACGTTCCTTTCCAGCCGTGGGCGCGCGCCGAATATCAACGCCGCCTCGATACGCGGGGGAAGGACGATCCGAACAATTTCTGTCTGCCTTCGGGCTTCCCCGAAAAGATCGCCGTAACTTCGCCGTGGAAGATCGTGGAGACCCCAGGACTCACCATCATCCTGTACGAATCACGCACGATTTTCCGCCAGATCTTTACCGATGGCCGCTCGCTGCCCAAAGATCCCAACCCGATTTGGCAAGGCTATTCGATCGGCCACTGGGAGGGCGACGATTTTGTGGTGGAAACCAACGGGTTCAACGGCAAAGCCTGGATGGACACGAATGGCCATCCCACCACGGACGCTCTGCACCTGATCGAACGCTACCGGCGCAAGGACATGGGCCACCTGGAAGTGACCATCACGATTGACGACCCGAAGGCGTACACCCAGCCTTGGACCGTGAAAGAGGTAGCGGAACTCCAGCCGGATACCGAGCTTTTGGAATATATCTGCGAAGAAAATAACCGGGATGTGGGACACTTTGTGGGCAAGTAGGGCTTAGCTGCCGCAAGCCCGTACCCGCCCCCGGGTTTCGTAAGCGCCGGCCGCCTGCCGCTTAACCGCGGGTCTTGTTCCGCCCCCGCTTGCCATTCTTTCCCGCCTGCCGCGCCAGGTACTCGGTCCACCAGCGCTCCTGCCCGGGCGCGTCGAATACGGTGGTCCAGTGTTTGCGGAATGCTTTCGCCTTATCCCTTCCGAAATTGCGCAGATAATCGACCGCGCGCCGCGATTCCTCGGTGTCCGCCACCAGAATGCCGCCGATCGTCCGTTCGGCAGCCACCGTATCGTTGATTTCGCCCAGCATCTGCTGGAGCGTTTTCAAAGCGTTGATGCGCTCGCCAAATCCCGGTCCATAGCACCCCTTGAAGAGTTCCAAGGTATATCGCAGCTTTTTGCTGGCGAGGCGCAGTTGATGCAGTTCCGGCGGCGCGGGGTTGCTTGCGAGCACTTCCCGACCCAATTGGAAATAATCGGCCAGCAGCTTCGGCAGCACCGCCTGCGCGTTGGCCACCGCGTCGCTTGTCTTGTCCCATTGCGGCTTGGCGCTCTTCATGCGTTCAGCCCCAGCGCCGTGCGCCATTTTTTCGAAAACCCGCGCCCCTTCCAGAGCCGCACTTCCCGCAGCAGATTCCGCCGCGCCTGGCGCCGCGCGTCCGCCATCCTATAGGAGAGCGCCGCCTTCCGGTCGACACCCGCATGTGCCACCAGTTCCATCGCAATATCCAGGTCGCGAACCTGTCCGGCGGCCTCCATCAGGCTTTTGAGCCGGCGGCGGATCTTCTTGGCCGAATTGCCCGGAAAAAATTTGGCAAATACTTGCAAACAGCGGTTCAGCCGACGAATGGCAACCCGCAAATCGTGCACCGATTCTTCGTCGCACGATTTCGCCGCCCGGCTCACCTGGTATGCGAAGCGGCGCAGCAAGGTTGCGGTTTGGGTGTGCACGTGTTGCTGCATGGTCATCCTAAGCGCGTGCCTGAGTCACCGAGATGGATCGCTGATAAACCTGCTCAAACGCGGTGGCCGCCCGCTCGGCGGCCCATTGCTCCAGATCGATATCGCCTTGCGCCTGCACTTCCAGGCGCACCTGCCCGTTGCGCACGTGGCATTCGATTCCATGGATCCGCTGATCGTGGCTGCGGTCGAGGTTATCCGCCAGGCGCAGGAGCGGAAACAGCAGCATCATGGTACGGGCCTCTTCGGCTGTCAAAATCTGATAGGCGGCGTGCTCCGGGCTGGGCAGCGAACGCCGGTGATAGCGGCAGATGGCGGCAATCAGCAGCCGTTCTCGCTCGGTGAAGCCGGCCAAATCGGAATTCGCCACGACATACCAGGAATGTTTGTGATGGCTGGCATCGCTCACGTAGTGTCCCACATCGTGCAGGTAGGCGGCGGCTTCGAGCAGCCTGCCGGCGGTTGCGGGCAATTCATGTACCGGCTCGAGCGCCGTAAACAGCAGGTTGGCGATCTCCGCCACCTTGCGCGCATGATCCAGTTGCACGCCATAGCGCCGCCCCAGCGCCTCCACCTCCCTCCGCTGATCCCGCGTAAGGCGGGTGCGCTCCAGGCCCACGTGGCGCGCGGCCAGGTCTGCAATAATGCCATCGCGCACGCCCGCTCGCGAATAGTAAATGGCCGGCAACCGGAACCCCTCCAGGAATTCCACCAGCACCGCCACACCGGGAACGATGATTTCAGCCCGCTTCGGCCCGATGCCGGTCACTTTACGCCGTGCCGCTACGTTCATCTCGGCCAGTTTCTGGTAGAGCCTGCGGATCTGGGGAGTAACCATGCGCAGGCGGTCGATGGCGTCGCGCTCGGCCCTGGGCACGTGCGCGATCGCTCCCGCCACTGCCGCCGCGGTGGCGGATGTGGCAATCGCCCGCTCCCAGTTTGTGGAACCCAGGCGCGTCAACGCTCCTCCCAGTTTCTGTTGAATGTATTCGTGCATCTGATGGAGTTGCTTCGGCGCGGGCGGGTCCGACTTCAGGAAATTCTCCCGCAGCCGCACCGCGCCGAGCGGCTTCGAAAACGATTCCACCAGGCGCCCGTATTCGGCGGCAATGATTTCCGCGCTGCCGCCTCCGATATCTATTATGAGCAGGTTTCGCGACTCCTGCGGCCAGGTGCTGACCACTCCCAGGTGAATGAGCCGCGCCTCCTCCCGCCCCGAGATGATTTCCACCGGAGCGCCCACCGCCGCCGAAGCGCGTTCGATAAATTCGCGCTGGTTGCGCGCATCGCGAATGGCGCTGGTGGCCACCGCGCGCACTCCCGCCACGTCCAGCCTGCGGTACAGTTCCGCCATTCGCGCCAGCACCACGCAGGTGGCTGCTATGGCTTCCTCGCTTACCGAACCGGCGCGGAAAACACTTTCCCCCAGCCGCGTGACTTCGCGGTCGGAAGCCAGAATGCTGGCCGGCTGCCCCGGCTTTACCTCCGCCGCCTCCATCCGGATCGAATTGCTGCCAATATCAATCGCCGCGTATCGCGCCACGATTTTATGGTAGCGGCAGGAGGTGAAGCTTTGGTTACCAAAAGACGGCGTGCTGTGCGATCAATGCCGCGGCACGTGCATCGACATCAGCACAATCGTCCCGTTGATCGAGCTGAACCAGTGGGGCGTATTTTCCGGCACGATGATGAAATCCCCCTTCGAAACCGCCTGCGAGTGGCCGTCTTCGATTCCCGAGCCGGTGAGGTTCTCCGCATTGGTGCGCTTTTCGTTCACCAGTTTCCCGCCGGTAATCAGGGTCGCGCCGCCATCGATGACGTAGAACAGTTCCGCCTCTTTTTCATGCACCGCCGCCGGCCCCACCGCGGCCCGGTATTCGAGGTTGGCGCCATACGGAGCCAGGCGCAGAATCGGCAGCGCTACCAGCGGCTGGTCCTGTTTCCTTTGGCTCTTCGCTTTGGCGATCAGCGCGGTGATCTCTTTGGACGACGTGAACGTCTTCATCTCCGCCGCCGAAGGCGCCTGCCCCCAGGCGGAAGCTGCCAGAAATGCCGAAAATGCCAGGACGAATCCAGCGATACGCATCGTAACCTCACTCGCGTCCACATGACTCGCGGGGGACGCTCCGAAAGATCGTATCACAGCAGGCAAAAGTCAGCATTTGGAGACGGCCGCGCCGTCCGTTTGCGCGGGCGCCTGGAAGGCAGGCCGGGGAGCGCACATGCGCGCGGCCAGCTCCCGGAACCACTCGCCCATTCCCAGCGTGATCTCCAGGACGGTACGCTCGCTTTCGACAAGCCGCTGGCGCAAGCTGTTGAGTTCCTGCCGCATGGCGGCAAATTCGACGTTATGGGCCTCCATTTCGCCGGCCAGCGGGTCGATGCGGGCGGTGGCGGCCGTTTCCACAAGCGTACGCATGCTGGCCGCCGCGGCTTCGAGCTTCTCGGAAACTTCCTTTTCTACGGCGGCGGCGATTTCCCCCGCGAACCTCTGCTGAAATTCGGCGATTTCCTGCCGGAGCGAAGCCAAATCCTCTTTCCGCTGCTGCCAGAGCGCCAAGGTCTGTTCGTTCCACTGCTTCTGGGCCAGCTCCATGGCCGTATCGTGGCGGCCGGAAAGGTCATCTGTTTGCTGCCGGAGAACGCTGATTTCCAGAGCGAGGCCGGCTTCCAGATCGGCCAGCCGGCGGTCGATCTGCGCGCCCTGCTCGCGAATCCGCGCCTCGACAGCGTTTACCAACGCATCCATCGCCCGGCGGTCCAACGCCGGCCGTCCGGTTTCGGCCGCGGCGGGGCGGGTCTCCATATAGTGGGCAGTGGGAGCAAGCCCCGGAAAATCTAAGAAATTTACTTTCCGGCGGTAGCCGCGGGATAGACCGGCAGCGTCACGTGGTCGCCGAATGTCGCTTTCAGGCCCTCGATGGCGCAAGCCTCATCGCCGCCGCCGGCCCCGCCTCCCACGCCAACTGCGCCGATCATCTGCCCATCCACCACGATCGGGATGCCGCCAGAGTTGGTGAAAAAGCCGAAATAGGTGACCTGCCGCGGTATGCCGTCCGGATCGTTCTTGAGTTGCACCGAGCGCACGGAGGTGGGTTGGCGGCTCTTCAGGGCCGTTTGCGCCTTCAGCAAAGCGGTGCGGATATTGTTGAAGACTTGGCCGTCCATGCGCTCCATATGGACGATCTCGCCGGCGTTATCGATGACGTAGAGCGACATAGTGCCGCCTTTGGAAACGGCCCAGTCGCGGCAGGCGCGGGCGATTTTCTTGGCCGCGGCCAGGGAAATCTGGTTGGCGTCGAATACCGTGGCCGCGTCCTTGCCACTCACCACCCACTCGGCGGGCAGGGTCGTCTTCGGCGTGGTGGACGTTGCGAAGCGCGGCACAGGCGCGTTGCCCCGGTTGGGATTGCGGCGCGGCGGCAGGTCCTTTTCGAGCGGCGGCACGGAATTGCCGAGCACCTCCACCAATGCCTTGTGGGCGCAGATTTCGTCGCTCCACACCGGCACGCGGGGCGCCGAGCCGCCCACGCCCACCACGCCGATCATCTGATGATTCACCACAATCGGCAGGCCCCCGGAATTGGCGAATTCCCCAAGCTGGATCAACTGCAATTCCAAACTGGGGTCTTGGATCACGCGGTTCATGGCCACCTTGCTGGGCTGGCGCAGCATGAGCGCGGTGCGCGCCTTCATCTCAGCGGTGACAATATTCAGATAGCCCTGGCCATCCATGCGGTCCATGTAGACATGGTTGCCGTCGTTATCCAGCACCATGACACTGATGCCCACGTTTTCGGCCTTCGCCGCCGCCTCGCAAGCTTCCGCGATCCGCTCGGCCGTGGCCAGGTTGATGGTGGTGAAATCCTGAATCTTTTCGGCGGCCTTGCCGCTGACGACGAACTGTTCCGGCACGTGTTGCGCGGCGGCGATGCCGCCGATCGCCAGCGCCATGGCAAACCCGAAGATGCAGTGCCTCATTTCGCCCTCCTTTGAGTTGCGAGCGAATATATCACAAGCAGGGGCCGCGAATCGTTCCGCGCCGGGACTTCTAAGGAGCGGCCCCAGCCTGCCCGCTGCTCGAGTCTCCAAACAGCCAGCGGCCGCCGGCAAGCCGGACGCGGTGCGTCTTGGCCAGGCCGGCCCGGTCTCGCGAAGGATAGGCTTCCACGCGGACGCGGTCGCCGGGCTGCAGCGTGTTGGGCAGCCAGCCTTGGCCACGCAACACGTTCGGGCTGCCCAATTCCAAATACCAGGTCTCCGCGGCGGGCCGCATCACCTCCAGGTAGAAATGGACGTGAGGATTGCTCCATTCGACCTTGGTGACGCGTCCCGCCAGCACAACCAGCCTGGACGCATCGTATTCCGCCTGCGCGGAATGGTGCGCCCACACGAGAAAGGGCATGAGCGCGAGACAGGCGGCGGTAATCCGCACGAATCCATTGTAAGGGGGAGAAATTCGCGGGCCGCTATAATCAGTGTTCAGATGAAAGAAAAAGATAAAGAGACTGCGGCGGCGGTCGCGGCCGCCGGTCTGGGAGCCGGCGTAGGCGGCGCGGGCGGCGCCACGGCGGGCGTGTTGGAACTGGCCACGCAAGGCCTGCTTACGGGCGCTTCGGCCGGATTTGCCATCCTTGCCGGAGCGGCTGTGGGTGGATTCGCCGGTTATGCGCTTTTGCGGCTGCTGGCCAAGCGCAAAGCCGCTAAGCCGCGGGCCGCCGCGCCAGGGGCGAGCGAGCCGGCCGAAGCTCCCCGAAGCTGAGCCGCTATGCCTCCGGTCTCCGCGGAACGCCGTTTCCGCCGCTTCGTTCCGTTGCTGTTCAGCATTGCCGTGGTGCTCCTCGCGGTGTTTGTCCTCTTCCCACTGGTCTTTCCGCCTCGCGTGGATGTGGCGGGCAACTTGCAATTCGCCAGCCCGTCATCCATGGTGGTGCAGATCTCCAATCAGAACCTCACGCCGTTCACCGATATCCGGTACAGTTGCGAAGTTTCCGAAATCACCCTGGCGAGCGGCGCGCCGCCGGCCAATGCCAAGGTCGTGACACGCGGCGTGATCCGCAGACTGCCCGGCCGCCATGCGGTCACGGTTCGCTGCGAGTCGGCTAACATCCTCGGCGCCGCCATCAAATCCGCAGAATACCGGCTCACGCTCCAGTACCGCGCCACTCCGGTTCCGCGCGAAGGCCAGAGTGTCTATCGGATCGCCGCCATCGTCAATAACAAGGGCGAGGTCACCGGATGGAAGCTGGTGTGAGGCCGGGCCGATTGACAGTAGGATGAACAAGGAGGTCGCACATGAAGACTTGTCTCCGGATCGTGAGCCTTACGATAGCCGGCTGGGCGCTGGCGCAGGCGCAGCCTTTCCCGAAGGCCCCCGCGGAACAGATTAAGGCCGATTTCACGGACATCCATCGCAAGCTGCTCGAGATGGCCAAGGATTTTCCCGCCGGCAAATACGGCTACCGGCTGAAGCCCGAGATGCGCTCTTTCGGCGAAGTCCTGGTCCACGTGACTTCCGGAATCGTGTATGCCGCAAAGGCCGGCCGGGGCGAGCAAGTGAAATGGAGCGAACTCGACCCGAAAGACTACCCCACTAAGGCGGCGATAGTGGCGCTGATGGAAAAATCCATTGCGGATGCCAATGCCACGCTCACCAAAATACAAGCGGCCACCTTCGCCAAAACCGTGGAGCCGTGGGTAGCGGTTCTGGAACACTCGGCCGAGCACTACGGACTGCTGGTGGCGTATTATCGCGCCAACGGCCTGGTCCCGCCGGAGTCGCGCCCCCGAGGCGGGAAGTAGGTGATCGATCGCGCGGATCACCCGCGTCACCCGCGCCCATGCGGCGGAATCGGCTGCGCGCGGCCGCGGTTCCATGCCGAAGCCGGTTTCCAGGGCCTGCGCGAATAACCCGATTCCCAACTCCTCGTATGCCGCCCGTTCCGCGCCAATAGAGTGTAGCGCGACCGTTCGCGCCGACTACATAAGAACCAATCGAGGAGAAAACCATGCCAAAAGCCCAACTGGAAAGCACATTGAACAGCCTGTGGATTGAAAAATGGGAGCAGGCCACGCAGAAGGTGACGGCTCTGGCCGAAGCGCTGCCGGAAGAGAAATTCGAGTCCCAACTGGTTGCCGGCGCGCGCGCGCCGGGCGAGGTCCTCCGCCACATCGCATTCTGGAGCCAGTATCTGGCCGCTAAGTTACGCGGATGAGACCGGACCGGAGCGGAAGACACGTGAGGACGTGGTGTCGTTTCTCGAGCACACCGCGGAACATTACGGCCTGCTCGCAGTCTACGCGCGGCAGATGGGCATCGTGCCGCCGGCGTCTCGGGGCTAGCTGTGGGCTAGCTGTTACGAAATCGTCACCTTCCGCGGAAACTGCGCGTTGTCTTCCAGGAACGTCTTTTTGCGGCGCAGATCCGCGGAGGTCGGTTGCTCGGTCCCCGCCGCATCGGTCGCGCGCGAAACCAACGTGTGCTCGCCGGGCGTGGCGTCTTCCCATCGGTAAGTGAAAAGCTTCCACGAATACCGGGTATTCGCCGGGTCGAGCGCGGCCTGCCGCCACTCTCCGTTATCGACCCGCACTTCGACCGATTTCAACGGCGTCCCGTCGTTCAAAACGAAACCGAACACGGTGTATGTGCCGCCGGCTTTCCGCACGCGCGCGATCACCGATTTCAGGTGCATCCGTGTCACCTCGTTTTCCACCCACTGCGTTTGCGGGTCGTTATCCTCGCCCGTGCCGCCCACCCCGCGCAGCGTGCGATACCACCGCGCCTGGAAGTTGCCGAGAAACCGTTCTTCCTGCAGGTGAACCTCCGCCAGCCACTTCACGTTCGCCACGCCGTACCAACCGGGCATGATCAGCCGCGCCGGGAAGCCCTGGTTGCGCGTAAGCGGCTCGCCATTCATGGCGTACGCGACAAACGGTTCGGGCTTGAGGGCGTTTTCCAGGGTGATGCTGCGCGCGAACTGTTGCTCCAGCTTGAAATTCTGCTGCCGGAACGCGATTTCCTGCATCCCGCGGTCGTAGCCGAAAAACACCACCTCGCGCGCCTGCTTCTGGACGCCCACGTGCTTCAACAGTTCGCTCAGGCGCACACCGGTAAACTTGCCGCAGCCGGCCAGACCCTCCATGGCGCGCGCGCTGTTGCCCGAGCACTCGAATCCGATCACCATCTCGTGCGGCTTCATGGCGCGCAGCTCGGCCAGCGTAAACTCGGCGGGCTTTGTCACCAGGCCGCTGAACTTCAGCCGGTATTGATTCGGATCGATCTCCGGCTTGGTGAAATGTTGGGTGGTGAAGAAATCGTCCTTCGGAGTGAGCATGCCGTCGATTCTGCGGACATCGTACAGCATGGTTGCGGCGCCCCGGTTGAGAGGTTTGAAACTCGCCGGGATATCGGTGAACGGCACGTCCGCCTCGCCCTCGGCGAGCGCCGGCAGATTCCATTCGGGAAACATCGCGAGCACGCTGCCCACTGCCAGCCCCCGCCGTAACGATTCTCTACGGGTGATTCGATCCATGCTCAAGAGTGTATACCACGCCCCCGCTCCCTCGAGCCCGCCCGGCGCGAACCAACACTCACCGCCGTGGCGCTCGCCGCCGCTTTCGTGCCGCGCCGGCTGGCAATCCGGGCCGATCCCGCCATTGCCCTGCGCCAACTCTGACGCTTTGCCGGTCCGGGTTCGTCAGGCCCTCGCCGGCTGCGTCTGTCCGGTGGTATGCGTCTCGAAAAACGCCAGCGTCAATGGCCAGGCCAGAGCCGCCGCCTGCGGATTGTAGCTGGCGCGCTGATCGCAGAAGAAGCCGTGGTCCGCAAACGAGAACACGACGTTGGTGTAGTTCTTCTGGGCGGCCGTAAGCGCCGCGGTCACCTTCTGCACCGATTCCTGCGGAATGTGGCTATCGAGGCCGCCCCAGAAAAACAGCATGGGAGCCTTCAAATCCTTCAGCCGGTCCAGCAGGCCCGGGTTCATCTGGTTGGGCGCAATGCCGCCGCCGTAATAGGAAACCGCGCAAGCCAACGGCGCCGTGATCGCCGCCATCGTCGAAACCCGCCCGCCCATGCAATAGCCGGTGCTGCAAATCTTGCTTTCGCCCGCGTCGCTCAACCACTGGTGCGCCGCGCG
>DATGKM010000233.1:0-32272 GCA_035294665.1 Bryobacteraceae bacterium
TCCTTCCACTTCCAGGGTGACGTGATCGGCCAGTACTTCGCCTACGGTTCGTGGTACGCTCATTTCGGCTCCGGTACGACTCCGATCCCTCGGGATCGACTGCCGCTTCGGCGGCCTAAATCATTGGCAAGAACTGCTTGCGGTTCTCCACTGTCGACCGGAGCCATCTCTCGCAGTATGCCCGATCCTCAGCCACCGCGGGAATATACCTCGTCGGTCTGAGGCGGAGCCTCGTTAGGCGTTGTCCCTGGTGATACACATGTTTGAAGAGGTCGAGCCAGACCGTTCGTTTGCTTCCTGGCTCTTGCAGCTCCTGCTTGCGTATTTTGGTCCCCTAATAGTTTTAGGGATAACCGAGGCTTTGCTCAACATCCCGGACACTATGGCGCCACAGATCCTAGAATACGTAGCTGTTGGAGTGTTTAGCGCAGGCGCCGCAGCCTTAGTCTCAACTGTCGTTCCTAATGCATTACGGGAAGGGCGTGCAGTCTGGATCTTACCGGCCGGTGTCGAAATCATTGGAATACTTTCCGAACTCATACCCCATGGACTCAGGTCGGCATCCCTGTTTTTCTTTTATACGCCGGGACAAGGCGAGGAGGCGTGGGGAGTGCTGCTCCTCACGTTGCCCACATGGAGTTGCTGCTGCTACTCGGCAACCGCTTGGTGGCGACTCCGCAACAGAACCCACCAACGACCGACTGTCCTGTAATGGCTGCTCACATGGAGACTTTCGGTTGCTGTTGAGAGCCTATAGAGTATTCAGCATCAACTTCGTTGCTTCGTTGTGGGGTGCGTCTGACCACTTCGCGCTTCGCTTCGTAGCCCATCAAGCGCCAAGCCTCCTTGCGATCGAGCACGCGGGAGATTTCCAGGTAGTCGCCTTTGTCCCGGAAAAAGACGCGGTGATCCTGGGCACGAAGCCGGATCAGGGGCGGCTCAATGCCCCGTAACTGTTTCGTGTTACCCTCGCCGGTCTGGACGTAGCGCGCCAGTGTTTTGAGGATCTGTAAAGTGCTGGGCCGTTCGAGGGCCCGCACATCTGTCCTGGCCTGTTCGGTCCAGACGATGCGCTTAGCCATTGCGCCGGGATTTTTCTTCTGGCTGTGGCTCCCGGCCCATCTCTTCCCAATCGGCCATAGTCAGGCCGAACTCGGCGAGGACTTCCTCGTGCGGAATGGGCTGGTTATGCTTTAGCCATTCGTCGGCTTCGGCGACAGCCTGGCGCTCGGCATGATTGAGGGTGTCCCGGTCCTCTTCCGGTGACACCATCGTCTCCAGTAGATGAACCACGGCGGCAAATTGATCCGGACCGAGCTGGTCCAGCAAGTGATGGGCCTGCTGCCGATCAACGGCCATTGACCGCTATCAGAGTAGCATAAGCGCCAGTTGACAGGTTTCACTTACGCTATCGTCCGGCCGTCACCGTAATTTCCCCTGTTCCTCCGCGGATTTCGAGTTTGGTGCCAAAGGGCTTGGACAGGTCCGCCAGGCGCTGCAGAATGTACATTGCGCGCTCGCCGGTCGCGGGCGAGGGCAAGCCTCTGGTCTGAAGAAATTGATTGTTGGCGTAGGGGTTGTGGATATCGGGCTGGCCTTGGCCTGCGTAGTTCAAAACCACGGGCCGAAATGAGATGGATTTCAGGCTTCTCCCCTGAAATTGCACATAGGCGACGGCGCTTTCCCAACTCATCGGCTCATCGATGTAGCTCAGGGTTGGCGGCACGTTGTAAAGGAAATTTCCCAAATCGTAGAAAATGGGCTTGCCGCGATAAATCTCCACTCCATGCAGCAGGGGCGCGCCATGCATCACGATGAGGTCAGCCCCGGCATCCACCTCCGCGTGCGTCCATTTGATGAGCCATTCGTTCGGCGCCAGCCGTTCCTGCATGCCTTCGGTGAAAATCGTCGAGAAGGCGTGATTGCCGAAGACGTGATTGTGCTGGTAGACGATCACCAGGTCAGCCTTGCCGCGGGCATCGCGAATGCTTTGCAGGATGCGCTGCGCATCCTCGGGGTTCGGCGTATTCGGCGGCGCTCCGGGCAGGTCGGCGGTTGCCTCATTCGGCCGGCCTCCGGCTTCGACCCGCAGTTCGTTCACTCCCGGACTGTCCGCGGTGGCGCGCGCGCCGGGTCCGATCAATCCGGAGGCGCTGGCAATCAGCGCGATGGTGCCTTTGGGCGTGCGAAGATATGCCGGCGCGGACGCTTCGGCCAGGTTGCGTCCCGTTCCGGCGTGAACGATTTTTCGCCGATCGGCTTCGCGGATCGTATTCTGAATGCCGGTCGCTTTCAGGTCGAAGGCATGGTTGCCGGAGAGAGCCAGCAGGTTGAAACCGAATTCGCGGAGCGCATCGAGCGCTTCCGGAGGCGCCAGGAAGCCTCTGCCTTCGTGCACGGTCTCGCCCTTTTGCGCCACGGCGGCTTCGAAATTCGTGAACACCACGTCGCCGCGAAGCAATCCGCGAATCGCGGGCACGGCCGCGGGCGCGGTCTGGCGGAGATCGGACCGGATCATTGACTGGCCGGTCACAGTAACCGTGATCGCGGCGGGGTTCGCGGTCTGGGCCGCGGCGATAGCGATGAGCGAAAGCGGAACGAGCGCAAACCAGAACCTGGACATGCCACACATTGTACGTCGCTTCCCGCGGCTGCAGCCCGTTACAATGGAAGCTTCCACGTGGAACGAAACAGGAGCGTCGAATGAGCGTGAAGCGAATCGGTATACTGACCGGTGGCGGCGACGTCCCCGGCCTGAATTCCGTGATCAAATCCGTCGTGTATCGCGGCTCCGAAAGCGGTTGCGAACTGATCGGCATCCGCCGCGGGTGGGAAGGGCTCACGCACGTCGACCTGCAGGACCCCGCCAGCCGCGCGCGTTATATTCAGCCGCTGAACCGTGAGAACACTCGCACCATCGACCGCACCGGCGGCACCTATCTCCACACCTCGCGCACCAATCCTTCCAAGATGAAAACCCTGCCTCCGGTGCTCGAAGACCAAAGCTTTCCCACCAAACAGACCGGGAGCGGCCTCGCGTATGACGTAACCAAAGCGGTGTTGAAGAACATCGAAGCCCTGGCGCTGAACTATCTCATCGCCATCGGCGGCGACGATACGCTCAGCTATGCGGCGGAACTGGGGCGGCAGGGCATGTGCGTCATCGCTGTGCCAAAAACGATGGACAACGACGTGCGCAACACCGAGTATTGCATCGGTTTTTCCACGGCGATTACGCGCGCCATCGACGCCATCGAGCGGCAGCGCACCACAGTCGGCTCGCACGAGCGCATCGGGATCTTCCGCGTCTTCGGGCGCGACGCCGGCTATACCGCGCTCTATAGCGCCTATGTCACTTCCATCCGCTGCTGCATTCCCGAATACAAGGTGGATTTGCAAAAGCTGATTTCGCTGATTATGGCCGACAAGCGCAATAATCCCAGCAATTACGCCCTGGTGATCCTTTCCGAGGGCGCGCAATGGGAAGGCTACACCGTTAAGGAATACGGCGAAGCGGACGCCTTTGGCCATCGCAAGAAAATGAGCGTGGCGGAAGACCTGAGCAACGAGGTGAAAGCCGCCACCGGCGAAGAAACCATCGTCAGCGATCTGACCTATGAGCTGCGCTCGGGCAGCCCCGATTTTGTGGACCGGATGGTGGCCTCGACCTTCGCCGGCATGGCGATGGACGCCATCGAATCCGGCAAAAGCGGCGTGATGACCGCGATCAGCAACGGCTGCTACGCCCTGGCTCCGATTCCGGACCCGGCGCTCGGCCCGCGCAAAGTGGATGTCGCCACCATGTACAACACCGAGCGCTACCGCCCCACCTACGACCACAAGCTGGGCATCCCGATCTTCCTCACGCGGGCGTAGCCGGTGCGCTGGCCACGGTTTTCCCGCAAAACGAGCGAACTGAAATCGCCGGCTTTGACGCCGGAGCTGCGCGCGCGCATTCAGGCGTCTTTCGACGAATCGTCGGGCGATGAAAACCATTTCCCCTCGACGATCGATCCGCGTATTTATCACGTCAAGCTGGTCCGCGAGCATCTGGGAGACCTGCGCGGCAAGCGCGTGCTCGATGTAGGCTGCGGCAAGGGCCGCTTCGCGCGCATCTTCCACGAGCAGGAGCCGGAAGCGGAAATCTGGGGGCTGGATATTTCCGAGGAAATGCTGCGCTACGTTCCCGCCGGAATCCACACCAAGGCCGGGTCCATGACGGAGTTGCCCTTCGCGGACGCATATTTCGATGGCGCCTATGCTACCGAATCGCTCGAGCACGCCGTGGAGATCGAAAAGGCCGTGGGCGAAATCTGCCGCGTGGTGAAAAAAGGCGGCCGGATCGCCGTTATCGATAAGAACGCGGAGCAATGGGGAAAGCTCGAAACTCCGGAATGGGAGCGCTGGTTTTCGCGCCGCGAACTGGAGCGGCTGCTCGGGCGCCATTGCCGCCAGGTTTCGAGCCGTTTTATTTCGTACTGGGAAGATGTAGAGCCGGATGGCCTGTTTCTGGCGTGGCTGGCGATAAAGTAGCGGCCGAAGCTTGCGCCAGCTCTTCCACAAACAGATCGAGCAAGCGCTCGATATCCGCGGGCCGGATCGCGCGGCTGGGATAGTTGATGGCGAACGTCAGCCGCTTCCGGAAGGAACTCACGTTCATCAGGATTCCCGGGGCAAAATTTGCCTGCGAGATCTTGTATATATCCGTAGTCGGCACACCGAAGTCGAACTGGTCCGGGTCGAAGGAGCCGAGGTTCGTCAGCGTGGCCACGGTTCGCGTATTGCCGGGGGGGCGGCTGAGGCCGGCCTCCAACGCGCCCTCGATGGGCTTCCGGAACAAGCTGTACAACACCGCGATCCAGAACATGCCGGCCACAACACGTTCGCGGCGGGCCGGCTCCCGCAGAGGAGAGTTTCGGACCCGGATTACTGTCTGTTCAAGAACTTCGCCCGCAATTCTCTCCATCGTGGCATGCAGCGGCACAACGAAATTGCAGATGGCCCCGGTTCGGCCGCTTGGGAGATAGCGCCGGGCGCTGGTGGGAATCAAGATGGATTGCGGTATGCCAGGCGGGAAATCGAAGAAGCGCCACAGGGCGCGAAAGTAGGCGGCTACGAAAACATCGTTCATCGTCGCGCCGAGCCGTTTGCCAAAAGCATGCAGGGCGTCGAAAACCGCGGGATCCAGTTGGCGGGCGGCGACGCGCAGAACACCTCGCTTGTGCGGAAAATCAACTGGAAAGCACCATTCCGGTTTGGCGCGCAGACGAGGTTTTTTGAGCAGACAAGGAAGACACTTCAGCCAACCCGACTGGCGGAACAGTTGCCACGGACCGCGGCTCGCGAGGTTGGGAGAAACCGCTTCGGCGCGTCCGGGATTGCGATAAAAGTAGGCAGCCAGAGAAACCAATTCTTTCGATCCCATGCCATCGGCGGCGAGATGGCTGATTCTCACTAGCAGCGTATCGGTCCGGCCCCGCACGATGTGGGCATCAAAAAGGGGATCGCGCGTCCCGTCGCGGGGAGCGGCCACGAAGCGGTTCAATTCCCCCTCGAAATCCGCCGTGCGTGCGACCGTACAGAGATCAAGCGAATCCAGATCGGCACGCCGCTCCCAGTAGGGCTTGCGGCCGGGAACGTAACGGCAGCCGAAAACCGGTTCGGCATCCATCGCCAGCCGTATGGCTGCTTTGAGACGATGCTCGTCCAGGCGGCCGCCAAAGGCAAGCACAATGAAGGTGTACTGGTGCTGGACAAAGCGCCAGGCGTACAGCATGCGGTCCGTCGCGACCGCCGGAAGGCGTTGGGGAATAGAATGGCTCACCGGAATCAGCCGGCGGATTGCGCGGCCGTGGCCAAGGCTGGCCGCTCCGCCGTAGCGGATAGCTCCTCCAGGAAGGTATCGAAAAAACGTTCCACGTCCTCAGTCTTTACAGCGGGGTAGAAATAAGTTATCGAGAAGCGGAGACTGTCACGGAAAAAGAGCGCTCCCATGAACAGCGCCGGAGGCACGCCCGCGGGAGTAAACTGGTCCACATCGGAAATCGGGATACCAAAATCCACTTTGGACGCGACGATAGTGTGATTGTTGCTGAAATGAGCGGAAGTCACGCCGGCTTCCCGGCACTTGCGGGCCAGCATTTCGCCGCGCCGCGCCATCTTCTCCAGCAGCAGGTGGTGACTCAGCCCGAGCAGGATCTGGAAGAAAATGGCGTATTCCTTCTGCTGTGCCAGAGTGAGCAGGCTCTGCTTCACACGGCGCACGGTATCCGCGAACTCCTCGCCGGAAACGCGGGCCACGGCGGGGTATAACATCGCCACGAAATTACCAATTGCCGGAGTTTTGCCGCGGGCCAGAAACAGGCGGAGATCCATGGGCACGTAGACCGGCTGCGGCACGTCCGGCGGGAAATCGACGAACTGCCAGAGCGCGCGGAAAAATGCGGCCAGCAGGACATCGTTCCAGGATGAGCCCAGGCTGCCGGCGTAGTCGCGCAGACGGGCGAATTCGGCGGGGGAAATCTTACGGCGGGCGAACCGGAGGCTACCGGATTCCGGAAGGTTCTGCGCAGGAAATCGCCACAGGCTGTCCACACGCTTACCGGGCCGAAAGCTCAGGGCGCGCAGGCAGCGCTGGAAACCGATCCGCCGCAGGAAGTGCCGGCTGCCGCGGCTGCCGAGATTCGGTGTGACGCGATAATCGGGGTTTTCGAGCGCGCGGTATATCCGGGCGATCAGGTAAAGCAGTTCCTTCGCGCCGGAGCCGTCTACGGCAGTGTGATTGAACTTAAGGCAGAGCGTGTCGGAAGCGGCGCGGATAATGCAGGCCTGGATGAGCGGATCGCGGGTGGCATCGGAGAGCCGCGCGGCGAACCGTTCCAACTCCCGCTCCGGCTCTGTAGTCTCGACGACCTCGCAAAGGGGCAAGTCATCCAGGTCGTCGCGCCGTTCCCAGTAGGGCTTTTTGCCCGGAACGTAGCGGCACCCGAATACCGGTTCGGCGTCCATAGCGAGACGCACGGCCCGGCGCAGACGACGCGCATCCAACCGGCCTTCAAATGCAACCACGTAATCAAAGGTACCGTCGCACCAGCAACCGCTCAGGCGAAACATCCGGTCCTGCGCTACCGCAGGCAAGCGCTTCGGGATCGTAGGCGTCGGCACCCAGCCCAGAATACCGTTCACGAACCTTGGGGTCAACGGGATCGGGTACCATTACCGCTGGTTATCCTTTGATCCCTTTTGCTTCTGCGGCGCCGCCTGGACCGGATTCACCAGCGCTCCCTCCCGGGCGGTATCGCCGGGATGGGCAATGATGCTGTCGCCTTCCTGCAAGCCGCTGACGATTTCCAGACGGTCGCCATAATCGCGGCCCACTTCCACTTTGACGATATGCACCATGTGGTCCGGCCCCACTACCGCCACCTGGGTTCCGGAGCCGCGGGCGATAATCGCATCGCCGGGAATCAGAATGGGGGTGTCCACGGCGCGGCCCCGCGGGCTGCGCAGATCCACCCGCGCGTACATGCCGGGGAATAAGGAGCCATCACGGTTCGGCACCTGCACCTCCACCAGCATGGTGCGGCTGGCGGGATCGAGCGAGTTGGCCATGCGGGTTACAGTGCCGGGAAACACGCGGCCGGGGAGGTTGGGAACCGTAATGCGAGCGGGCAAACCCGTGTGCACTTGTTCGGAATAGGATTGCGGCACATCGACGTAAATGCGGAGGGTGCCGGTCTGCGCGATGCGGAACAGCAGCGTATTGCCAGCGGTCACGAGCGTGCCCACGTCCACGTTGCGCAGGGTGATTACGCCATCAAATGGAGCGCGCACCATGCGGTAACTTTCGAGATCCGTGAGCCGCGCAAGGTTCGCCTGGGCGGCGTTGACATTGCTTTGCGCCGCGGAGACAGCTTTGGCTAATGCTTCCAGGTTCGCCGTCTGGGCGTTGTACTGGGCTTGATAAGTGTCGTTATCCTGGCGGGAAACCGCCCCCTTATCCACCAGCGCCTTCCAGCGCTCGGCGGTGATGTGCGCCAGTTCCTGGTTGCTCTTGCCCTGCTGGTAGCTGGCTTTGGCCTGTTCGAGCGAAGCCTGCGCCTGCTCGAGCGTGGCTTTGGCCTGGATCACTTGCTGATCGAGTTCGGGAGCCTCGATTTCCGCCACCACTTGGCCGGCGCGCACATGATCGCCGATATCCACCGAGCGGGTCTTGATGTAGCCATCGGCGCGCGCAAGGATGGGCGCTTCGGTAATGGCTTGAATATTGCCGGGCAGTTCGAGCTCGCTTGCGCCGGCAGCGCGTTCCGCCGTCACTACCTCCACGCGCGGTACGGTCTGCTCCTCCTGCTGCGCTTCGGCGCGGATCACCTGGTTGCGCCTCTCGAGCGGGATATAGCCGGCGAAAAAGGCGGCTACCAGCAGCGCGATTGCCGCCACGCAGATTCCCCAAATCGCCACAGCCGAAGGCCGCCAGGTGCGCTGCAGGTGCACTTTGTGCGGGTCGATGGAGGCTAGGGCGGCAGCCGCGCCATTCTGCTCCGCAAGCTGCCGCTTGAGCTCGGCAATTTCCTGCCGCAGCCGAGCCTCTAACGTTTGCGGCTCTTCCACCTGCCCGGACCCCGGCTGATCACTAAATCGCATCGTCAGGCCTGTACATACGTTCCAGCTCCAGTTCTTCCAATGCCCTCCGCTCTTCTTCTTCGAGCAGTTGGGCGTGATCGACCGGCGGCTTCGTCCTCAGATAACTATAGATGATCGGCACCACGAACAGGGTGGTGACGGTGGCGAACATGAGGCCGCCGATGACGGCGCGGCCCAGCGGCGCGTTCTGCTCGCCGCCCTCGCCCATACCGAGCGCCATGGGGAGCATACCGAGCACCATGGCCGTGGCTGTCATCAGCACGGGGCGCATGCGCGCGTATCCGGCGGCCAGCATGGCTTCATGCGCGTTGGAACCTTCGATGCGCTCATCGTTGGCGAAGGTGACCATCAGAATGCTATTGGCGGTGGCCACGCCGATGCACATGATCGACCCCATGAGCGAGGGGACGTTGAGCGTGGTTCCGGTAACGAACAGGATCCACAGAATACCCGCCAGCGCGCCGGGCAGCGCCGTAAGAATTATAAACGGGTCCACCCAGGATTGAAAATTGACCGCCATCAGCAGGTAGACCAGCACGACCGCGAACACCATGCCCAGGCCGAGGCGGAAGAATGATGTCTTCATGGTGTCGTACTGGCCGCGCAGATCGAGCGTCATGCCGCGCGGCAGATGCGGCTCTTCTTCCCGCATGATCTTTTCCACGTCCGCGCCGACGCCGCCCAGATCGCGCCGGTCTACGTTCGCATATACATCGAAGACCGGCCAAACATTGTAATGGTTGATGATGACCGGCTCGTAACCCCGCCTGGCTGTGACCAGATTGGAAAGCAGTTGGGTACTGCCCGGCATCGCGCCCGGGTTGCCGTAAGCCTGCGATGCGCCGCTGGGCGATGTACCCACGAAATTGCTTCCAGCCGCCGCAATGCCGGCCTGCGATCCCGGCGTGTTGGTGCTTTCCGCGCCGGAAGAGACCGAGACCGGCGTGCGCAGCAAGGCATCGAGCGATGGAATCTTGTACTGCGGAGTCTGGATGACCACGTTGTAGCTGACGCCATTCGACCAGTTCAGCCAGAAATTGGGCGCGACCGTGCCATTGCCGGTGAGCGAGAGCAGCACGTTATTGGTGACGTCGCGCTGCGTCAGCCCGAGCTCGGAAGCCTTCACGCGATCGACGGTCAGATCGATGGCGGGCTGATCGACTACCTGGTGGATATGCACATCGGCGGCGCCGGGAATGCGCGCGACGCGCTGGGCCAGCTTTTGCGCCATGGCATAACCGGCATCGGCATCCCTGCCCACTACCTGCAAATCCACCGGCGCGGGCAGGCCGAAGTTGAGAATCTGCGTGGTAATGTTGGCCGGCTCGAAGAAGAACGTCATGTCCGGGAATTTCTCCGCCAACCGCTTGCGCAGCAGCACCTGGTAATCGCGGGTGGATCCGTGCTTTTCCTTGTTCAGAGAGATCAGGATTTCCCCATCGGCAGGAGAGATATTGGGCACGTCGCCTTGCGCCAGACTGGTCCAGCTATTCGGGATGCCGATGTTGTCCAGCACCATGTCGATCTCATTCTGGGGAATCACCTGGCGGATTTCGTTATCGACGCGGGCAAAACGCAGTTCCGTCTGCTCGATCCGCGTGCCGGCCGGAGCGCGCACGTGCAGCCGCATTTGGCCGGAATCGACATCGGGGAAGAAATCTTTGCCGACCAGGAAGAGCAGCCCGAGCGAAGCCACCGAAACGGCCATGAACGCGGAAAGCACCATGAGGCGGCGGCGCAGCGCCCAATCGAGCAGGCCGACATAGCGATAGCGTGCGGCCTCGAACGCGCGATTGAAAAGCTGATGGAGCCGCGCGAACGGGCCGGTACCGCTCGCATGCTCGCCGTGCTGGTAGCGCGTGACCTCCGGCTTCAGCAGATAGCGCACCAGGGTGGGCACCAGGGTGCGCGACAGCATGTACGAAGCCAGCATGGCGAACACCACTGCCATTGCCAGCGGGGTGAACAGGTAACGCGCCGTGCCCGTGAGCAGAAGCACCGGAACGAACACGATGCAAATAGAAAGCGTGGAGACCAGGGTGGGAACGGCGATTTGCGAAGCGCCATCCAGTACGGCGCGCACCAGCGGCTTGCGCATGCCGAGATTGCGGTGGGTGTTTTCAATTTCCACGGTGGCGTCGTCCACCAGAATGCCGACCGCGAGCGCCAGGCCGCCGAGGGTCATTACGTTTATGGTTTGGCCCAGCAAGCTGAGAATACAGAGCGAAGTGAGAATCGAGAGCGGAATGGAGATGCAGACGATCAGCGTGCTGCGCCAGCTTCCCAGAAACAGCAGAATCATGGCGCCGGTGAGCCCCGCGGCAATCAGCGCCTCGCGCAGCACGCCCTGAATGGCCGCGCGCACAAATACGGATTGATCGAATAGTGGCGTGACCTTTAGCTCCGGCGTGACTGTGGACAGAATTCGCGGCAGAGCCTTCTTCACCGCATCCACAATCCCCAGCGTGGAGGCCTGGCCGTTGCGCGTCACCGTCAACAGGGCGCCCCGCTGCCCGTTGGTCCGCACAATGTTGGTCTGCACGGTGAAGCCGTCGTGCACCTGGGCCACATCCCTCAGGTAGACGGTGGCGCCGTTGACGGTCTTGACCGGCAGGTTGTTCAGTTCGTCCAGCAACACCGGGCTGCTGTTCACCTTCACCATGTATTCGGTGTCGCCCAATTTGGCGGTGCCGGCCGGGAGAATCAGATTCTGGAGCGACAACGCGTTATTGACATCGACAGGCGAAAGCTGCTTGGCATAAAGCTCGTCCAGGTTCAGATCGACCATGATGGTGCGGGCTTTTCCGCCGAACGGATAGGAGATCATCGCCCCCTGCACGGTGCCGAGCGGGGTACGGATGAAGTTTTGGCCGAGGTCGAAAATATCCTGCTCGCGCAAGGTCTTGCTCGAAAGGCCAAGCTGCAGCACCGGCACACTGGCGGCGTCATATTTCAGCACCAAGCCGGGGAACATACCCGGCGGCATCGACCGGACCGAGGGGTTGATTTGGGACGCCACCTGCGCCACGGCCATATCGATGCGAACGTTCGGGTGGAAGTAAATCTTGATGACCGAGATGCCGTTGTAGGACTGGGACTCGATATGCTCGATGTCGTTGACGTTCGAAGTAAGGCCGCGCTCGAAATTGGTGACGACGCGCTTCTCCATTTCCTCCGGGGAAAGGCCGGAGTACTGCCACACCACGGCAACGATCGGGATATCAATTTGCGGAAAGATGTCGATCGGCATGGTGGCAATGGCCGCGCCGCCCAGAATGGCGATCAGAAGGGCCATCACGACGAAGGTGTACGGCCGGCGTAGAGCCAGGCGGACGATCCACATAAATTTACACCGGGCGCTAGAAGTATAGCATTCGGGGTTTCCGTAAACCCATATGCTATAAGGGCTATCCGACCGGCAAGGGTACGCGCGGCGACCGGTGGAGGGCACTCGGGCCGGGGAATAGGCTAGCGAGCGCGGCGGACGGCAGAGCGGGCCGGACGAAAGGGAGTCAGTTAGCGTCCAGACGCAAGTGTCTGCGCCACATCCCGGCCCAGCTTAGCGCGACGTGCAGGGTGAGGGGCTCCACTTGGAGCCGTCGGCCTCTTTTTTGAAATGCGTACTGGTTACGAAGGTCTGTTGGAGGTACTGCGGATCGTCAACCAGGGTGGTGATAATCAGGTAGGAGGTGCCGTCGTCTTCGTTGGTGCGTGTGTAGTATTCCGTCAGCATGGCGTTGGCGCTGTAAGGCACACCATTCTTGCGCAGATATCCAGGGCGCATATGCGTGGTGACGACCTTGAGGGACCCGCCGCGGGGCGGTTCGGCAGCGCCGCGTCCGCGACCTCTTCCGCCGCCCGCCGGTTCCCAGACCGCTTCGGAGAACCCTTGCCAGCCAGCCTCGCCGCTAGGGGGCTGTGTCTTCGCGAAGTGAAAGAGGCGGGTTTGGGTGCCGGCGTCGGTCTCGACTTTCAAAGTTTCATCATCGGCCCAGGTGATGTGCAGCCGGGTGGGCACCCGCATCAGCCCCGCCGCGCCGTAGGATTTGCATTGCAGGCCGGCGGCTTCATCCTTCGCCGGGTCCCACATCCCGGCCACGCGACGCCCTTCCGGGTTGAGCGGCACGCTGGCGAAATCGCCCTTGGGCGGCGTGACCATGCGGTAACGCCAGTCTTCGGTAACCAGCGCCACCCAGTAGCCGGTGAGATCCTCCGGAGCGGCGGCCTTGGCAGTGGGCGGCGGTCCGGGAGGAGCACCACCGCGGCCTTGCGCATTAAGATAGCCCGGCAGCGCAAACAAGGCGGCCGCCGCTATAATCCGGATACACTGCGAGTTCATAGTCGATTCGTTGCCGTCGCCGGGCAAGGGCCCGGCTTTTCGTAGGAGACGAGTAGAAACCCACCAGCCCCTATTCGAATGTTCCGCCCCACTTCCAGCCGTCGGAGGGCCGCTCGATGCTGACCATGCGCAGCCGGTGATCCGCCGGGTTGCGGCCGGGATTGCCGACCACGATCACATCGTCGCCCGGTTTCAGCGTCTCGCGGGTCACACCCTGCCGTCCCAACTGGCCGCCAGCGCCCCACTCCACCGCCCAGGTCTGCATCTCGCCCTTATCGTCCGGCGCCTCGACGTGCACGAACGAATGCGGGTTCCGGTAAAGAAACTGCACCAGTTTTCCGTGGATGGTGATCTTCTGATCCTCGAAATACGTGGCCGCAAACGAGTGGTGGGCATAAGCGCGCACCCCGAGAATGGATACCGCGGCGGCGAGCAGAACTAGAACTTTACTTCTCATTCAGTTTTTCTCCTGGCCATACATATTACTCAATTCAGGGGCGGCGCGGAAGCCCACATTGAGGGGCGGGAAAAAATTTCATTTCGGCAAGGGCGCGCACGCCCTTTACAGTCCCGGCTCTGTTTGACGTGCGATAAAATCGCCTGCATCATGTCGACTCTATTGCGCGGGGCTCTATTGCGCGGAACTCTATTGCGCGCGGCCTGGCTACCGCTCGCGCTGGTTTCTTTTGCCTGGGGACAGCAGCCGGCGTCTCGACTGGCGATGCCGGCCCTCATGCCCTGTGGCGCGCACGCTGAAATCGAAGTGCTCTGCGGCACGCACCAGCCGGAAGACCTGGAACTCGCGCCCGACGGCAAGTACCTGATTGCCACGCAGTTTCTCAATCAGGGCCGGGGCAGCTCCATGGGCGGCGGCATGGAGCTTTTCGACTTGGCGAAAAAGACATTCCGCAGGATGGAGCAGACCAGCCAGCCCGATCCATCCTGGGGCGATCCGCAGTGTCCCGGCCCGATCGGCGACGCGCTGGTATCGCACGGCTCGTCGCTCGCGAAACGAAACAACGGCGCCTGGGAACTATACGTTGTGAATCATGGCAAGCGCCAGTCGATTGAGATGTACGAGTTGAAGCCGGCCGGAGGAAGCTGGATGCTGGTATGGCACGGTTGTGTGGAGGGGTCGCATGATTTTAACGATGTGGCCATTCTGCCGGATGGGGGCTTCGTGGGCACGTATCCCACAGGATTGGTTTCGCCTGGCAATAATGGCGCGGCGTTTGGCGGTGGCGTGACCGGGTACGTGGCGCGCTGGACTCCCGGCAAAGGCTTGTCCGAAGTAATGGGCACGCGAGTGGCTTATCCGAACGGGGTGGTGGTGAGCGCCGATGGCCGAAAGATGTACCTGAACGTATTCGCCGCGCGCGAGGTGCGCAAATACGAACTGGAGAGCGACAGCGCGCGCGAGACCGGTTCGGTGAAGGTGGCGTTCATGCCTGATAATCTGACCTGGACAAAAGCGGGGCGGCTGCTGGCGGCTGGAGTGAAGGGCGCGCGCGGCGAGTGTCCGGACGGGAGCGGCCGGCCGTGCATTCAAGGCTTCGGCGTGGCCGAAATCAATCCAGCCAATCTGCAGGCCCGAACCATTTTCGATTCGGCCTCGGCGGAGCCGCTGATTTCCGGCGTATCGGTGGCTTTGGCAGTGGGAAAATCGATTTACCTGGGCGCGTTTCAGGGAGACCGCCTGGTGAAGATTCCGTACCGGCAGTAAGCTATCGAAACCTGGATGCGGCGGGGTGGGGCGCTCCTTCCGCTTAGTGAAGATCGGGCGGCGTTAGAATGGCATCGTGCTCGATCGCTTCATTCTTCACAACGACTGCATCGTGGAAGCTTCGGCGCCGCTGCTTTCGGCGGGGCAGGTGGGACTGCTTTCCGGATGGGGCGTGTTTACGACCATGCGCGTGGCCGAGGGGGTGCCGTTTGCATTTGAGCGGCATTGGGCGCGGCTTTCGCGGGATGCCGCGGCGCTGCACGTGCCTATGCCCGCCGAACCGGAGCCGGTGCGGCGCCGGCTGCTCGATCTGATCGAGGCGAACCGGAACCCCAACTGCACACTTCGGCTGGTGATTCTGCGCAACGGCGGCGGGATGTGGGAAGGGCCTTCCGCGGGCCGGGCAATCGATGTGATCGCGCTGACGGCGAAATCGAAGGTTTGGGGAGCTTCAGCGTCGCTTGAAGTGGTACCGCACGCCCGCTACGCGGCCAACGCGTTTGCCGGCGCGAAGATGATCTCCTGGGCGATGAACCTGACCTGGCTCGAAGCGGCGCAGGCGCGCGGTTACGATGAAGCGCTGCTGCTGAACGAGCGCGGCGAAGTGGCCGAATGCACCTCCGCTAACATTTTCCTGGCGGAAGGAAACGACGTTTGGACACCGCCGCTCAGCGCCGGCTGCCTGCCCGGCATTACCCGCGAGGTGCTGCTGGGCGAAACGCTGGTCCCCGGCATCCACGTGCGGGAGCGGACGATTCTGCCCTCTCACCTGGACGCCGCCGACGAGGTGTTTATCACCTCCACCACGCGGAACCTGCTGCCGGTGCGGCACATTGAAGGCCACGCGGTGCGCCACAACGACCGCGTGTGGGAAGCCCTGGAACACGCCTTCGCGGATTACGTGAAGCGCTACGTAGCGGAACATAAGCGCGTCCCGGTATCGGCGAAGTGACGTCGCGATGGCTCCCGCATAGCCAGGCAGCCGCTGAGGCGGGTCCGAAGACTAATTCAAAACCGGCTCACTGCAAAGCAGCCGCGCCGCTCTCCCACTCTTCCAGCATGCGTTGCCCGACTTCCGCGAATTCGGGATGGTGTTTGCTGTAGTTCCGCACCTCGGGTTTTGTCTCACAAATGGCTTGACCGATACGTTCCAGAATCTGCCTGATTTTTGCGGGAGTGCCGCCGGCGCGCGTTTCGCCGAGCCTTTTGAGTTCCTTTGCCGTGGGCCAGCGGGTGGAACCGTGGAGCGTCAGCGCCATGCTGTCTTTGGCGAGGTACGCCGAAGTCGTCACCAGATCGTAGACAGGCGCCAGGCGCGACTCGCCTTCTACATCGTCGTAGAGAATCGCGAAGTTCTTCAGGTGCGCATCGCCATTGCGCAGCGCGCAGTTGAGCGCAATCAGTGTGAAGAGCTTTTCCAAGTTCTCGTTCACGCGCGGCGAGTTGGCGAATTGGGCGAAGCGCTTCAGGACCGAAGTCTCGTAGCTGCCGCGGTATTTGTCTTCGGTGCGGCGCGCGTTGAGCACGCAGAAATCTTCGAAACCGCGGTAGGTTCCGTCCGTGCGCAGGTCGAGGCGCCGATGGCGACAATGTCCATATGCATAGTATACAAGGCAAAATATGCATTTTGCGCAATATTGCCTAATATATTGCGCAAATCTAGAGTCTTGGCCTTGCGCGCGCGCCTCCCGCCTTAGCTACACTAGTCTTTCGCCGATCCCGTGAACGCGATCGAGTTTCAGCATGTCTCGAAGAGTTATCCGATTTACGCCTCGCCGGGCGACCGTCTGAAAGAGTTGCTCTCCTTGCGCCGCCGGAAGCGGCACCGCGATTTCGCCGCGCTCGAGGATGTGAGCTTTGAAGTGCGGCGCGGAGAAACTTTCTGCGTGATCGGCGAAAACGGCTCGGGCAAGAGCACGCTGCTGCAAATCGTGGCGGGCATTTTGCAGCCCACCTCGGGAACGGCGGCCGTAAACGGGCGGGTTTCGGCGTTGCTCGAACTGGGCGCGGGATTCAATCCGGAGTTCAGCGGGCGCAACAACGTTTACCTGAACGGCTCGATTCTCGGCCTGACCACCCGGCAGATCGACGAGCGCTACCGGGACATTGAAAGCTTCGCCGAAATCGGCGATTTCATCGACCAGCCGGTGAAAACGTATTCGAGCGGCATGGTGGTGCGACTGGCGTTCGCGGTGGCGATCAATGTCGATCCCGAGATTCTGCTGGTGGACGAAGCTCTGGCCGTGGGGGATATTTATTTTCGCCAGCGCTGCATGCGCAAGGTGCACGAGCTGCGCTCGCGCGGGGTGACGATTCTGTTCGTTTCGCACGCCACCTCCGATGTGAAGGCCATCGGCGACCGGGCGCTATGGCTGGAGCATGGGCGCATCATGGAGATCGGCGATACGGATCGCGTGGTAGCCAAATACCTGGCGCACATGGTGAAAAAGGATTCTAGCTATCTGAAAGCGCATCCGCAGGCCCGCAAGGCGGCGGCCGCTGAGCAGGCGAGCGCGCCGGAAGTGGTCACCTCGATTCCGAATATCGACCACCGCTACGGCGATGGCCGCGCCGAGGTGCTGGGGATCGCGGTGCTGGATGAAGCCGGGCGGCCGCTGGGCATGCTCGATCCGCTTTCCCGGATCGTGGTGCGCATCAGCGTGCGCGCGCACCAGGAGGTGCCGCTCCCCATGGTGGGCTTCATGCTGCGCAACCATATGGGAATGGATTTCGCCGGCACCAATACGGCCCGCGAAGGCTGCGAACTTCCCCCCATGCAGCCGGGGGACACCCTTACGGTGGATTTTCACGTGGACGTGCCCGAACTCTACCCCGGCTCGTTCTCGTTTTCGCCGGCGATTGCCGACGGCACGCTGCTCGAGTACCGCATGTGCGACTGGATCGACAATGCCATCGCGTTGCAGATGTCGCGCAGCGGCGGCCAGATCTACGGATTTCTGCACTTACCCTGCCGCGTGGAAGTGAATGCGCGGCTGCGGCCGGAAGAGGCCCAGGTTGGTTGAATTCACCGGCGAACGCCTCATTCCGGGGCAGGTGAGCGAGGACCTGCTGAATGAGCACATGGCGCGCTACGCGTTTGCCGCGCGGCTGGCCGGCGGCAAGCGCGTGCTCGACGCCGGCTGCGGCGCGGGTTACGGCTCGGCCGAGCTGGCGCACGTCGCCGCCGCGGTGATTGGCGCCGATAACGCCGCCGATGCGTTGGCCTTCGCCCGCGAGAATTACCGCCTGCCCAACCTGCACTTCGAACGGGCCGCCTGCGAAGCATTACCCCACCCCGACGCCACCTTCGACCTGGTGGTGGCTTTCGAAGTAATCGAGCATCTGGAACGCTGGCCCGAGTTCCTTCTGGAAGTGCGGCGCGTGCTCTCGCCCGACGGGCAGTTCGTGGTTTCCACACCCAACAAGGCCTATTACACCGAATCGCGCGGCAGACAAGGCGCCAATCCTTTCCACGTGCACGAATTCGAATTCGAGGAATTCCGCTCCGAATTGCTTTCCGTGTTTCCCGAGGTGGCGCTGTTTCTGGAAAATCACGTGGAAGGCGTGGCGTTCCAGCCCGACGAGGCAGCGGCCGGAGTGGATGTCCACGTGAATCCGGGAAGGCCCGCGCCGCGGGAAGCGCACTTTTTCGTAGCGGTCGCGAGCCATCGTGCCCTGCCGCCCGGTCCACTGTACCTGTACGTGCCGCGCGCCGGAAACGTGCTGCGCGAGCGCGGGCGCCACATCGAGCTGCTCGAAGAAGAACTGGCCACCAAGAATGCCTGGCTGGAACGCGCGCTCGGCGAGCACGAAGCACTGGTGGCCGCGCACCGGCAGCAGAAGGAGGAACTGGAGCGCAGCAACCGGTGGGCGGAGAACCTCAACGGCGAAATCGAGCGGTGCCGGGCCAAAGTGAAGGAATTGGAGGAAGACATTTTGGCCAAAGTGCAGTGGGCGCGGGACCTGGAGAACCGCCTGGAAGATCGCGTGAAGGAACTGGCGCTGGCCGTAGATATGCTGCACCGAACCGAGAAAGAATTAGAAGACCGCACGGCCTGGGCGCGCCGCCTGGAACAGGAAAAGCGGCAGGTGGAAGACCAGTTGGCATTGGTGCGCGCGTCCCGCTGGATGAAAGCCGGCCGGAAACTCGGACTCGGTCCGGAGCTTCCGGGCTAGCATGCAGTTCCTGAAGCGGCTCATTCGTTCCCTGCCCTTGCTGCTCGTCTCGCCGGTGCTGGTGGCGGTTTCGGCGCTCGCGCTGGCGTTGACGGACCTGTTTTGGCTGTTGTTTGGAAAACCTTTGGCAGGCGAAAGCGCCCGCCCCAGCACCGGCTCGGCTTCGGTCGTGATCCCCAATTGGAACGGCCGCGATCTGCTCGAAAAATATCTCCCGTCGGTTATCGAAGCCCTGGCAGGCAATCCGCAAAACGAGATTGTCGTGGTGGATAACGGGTCGGCCGATGGAAGCGCGGAGTTTGTGCGGGCGCGCTTTCCGCAAGTGAAGCTGGTGGCGCTCGAGCGCAATCTGGGCTTCGGCGGCGGCTCCAATGCCGGATTCAAAGAAGCGCGAAACGACGTGGTGGTGCTGCTCAACAGCGACATGCGAGTCGCTCCCGATTTCCTCGCGCCGCTCTTAGAGGGTTTCCGCGACCCCGACGTCTTCGCCGTTTCCTGCCAGATTTTCTTCAGCGACCCGAAGAAAGTACGGGAAGAAACCGGTCTCACGCAGGGCTGGTGGGAGGATGGCGGCCTGCGCGTGCGCCATCGCATCGATCCGGCAATTGTGGATCTCTACCCCTGCTTTTATGGCGGCGGCGGTTCCTGCGCTTTCGACCGGCGGCGTTTTCTGGAACTGGGCGGTTTCGACCATCTGCTGCGGCCCTTCTACCTGGAAGACACCGATCTCGGATATCTCGCCTGGAAGCGCGGCTGGAAGGTGCTCTACCAGCCGCGCAGCGTAGTGTTTCACGAGCATCGCGGCACCATCGGCAAGCGGTTTCGCGAAGAGCGGATTCAGGCAGTTTTGAAGAAGAACTTTTTGTTGTTTGCCTGGAAAAACGTGCACGAATGGGGCCGGCTGGCCTCGCATTTTTTCTTTGCCTGGGCGGGCGCGATCGTCAGCCTGATTTTCGGCGACGCTTCCGGCCGCCCTAACCTGGCCGCATTGTGGCGCGCGTTTCTCCAACTCCCGGAAGCCGTGCGTTCCCGCTGGCGGGCGCGCAGCCTGGCGCGCATCGGCGATACCGAAGCGCTGCTGCGCCCGCTCGGCGGATATTATCGCGACCGCTTCGCGGATATTCCGGCGTTGGCAGACTCGTTGGCAAACCGAGGGCCTGCCCCACTGCGCGTCCTGTTCGTCTCTCCCTACCCGATTTGCCCGCCGGTCCATGGTGGCGGCGTCTTCATGTATCAAACGCTGCGCGAACTGGCCAGGCTGGCCGAAGTCCATGTGGTCGAACTGCTCGATTTACCCGAGGAGCAGGCAGCGAACGCCGAATTGCGGCAATTCTGCGCGTCGGTCGAGTGGATTATCCGCCCCAATGGCAAGCCGAAGGATTGGGGCTCTCTGCTCCCGCGGGCGGTGCGCGAATTTGCCAACGACGATGTCGCCTGGCTGATTCACCGCCAGATCTATACGAAGCAAATCGATATCCTCCAGCTCGAATACCTGCCGATGGTGCAGTACGCCGGAGAATACCGGCGCATCGTCCGCGCGCTATTCGAGCACGACGTCTACTTTCAGTCGATCGCCCGCGGCCTTGGCCACTTCTCCACATTTCTGGGTGAGGTGAAGGCCCGCGTCGAATACCTGCGCGCCCTGCGCTACGAATTGCGCGCCCTGCCGCGCTGCGACCAGGTGCAGGTGTGCACCACCGAAAACCGCGATTATGTGCTCACGTTTCTGCCCTCGCTCCGGCCGCGGCTGCGCGCGGGGATGCGCGCCGGCATCGATACCAGCCGCTACGAATTCCGGCTCGTGAACCGCCAACCGCTCACCATGCTGTTCGTGGGCAGCTTCCGGCACGACCCGAACCGCATCGCAGTCGATTGGTTCGTGAAACACGTGCTTCCGCCGATTCTCGAAAGGCAGCCTGCCGCGAGGCTGGTGATCGCCGGATCCGACCCGCCGCCGCCGCACATTTACGGAAAAGCATCCGGCAATATCGAAATGCTCGGCTATGTGGAAGACGTACGCGAACCGCTGGCCCGCTATGCGGTGTTTGTTTGCCCCATCCTCAGCGGCTCCGGCGTGCGCGTGAAGTTGCTCGAAGCCTTTGCCGCGGGAATTCCGGTAGTTTCAACCTCGGTTGGCGCGGAAGGGCTGGCCTGCAAGGACGGGCACGTATGCGCATTAGCGGACGATCCGCCCGCATTTGCCGAGCGGGTGCTCGCGCTTTTCGCGCAACCGGACCGGGCCGCGGAGATGGCGCGGCGCGCCCGCGCTGAAGTGGAGGCGAACTGGGACATGGCGCGGATTACGGCGCGGCTGGTGCAGAGCTACCGGGAGGCGCTGGCGGAGAAGCGCGGCGGATTGCAAGCCCCGGCCGGCGCCTCGGAATAACGCGCCCCTCAGATGCGCGCCGCCGTCATCTGGCCGGCGGTTTGCCAGCCGGTCCACGGACCGGGTCCTTCCGGCGCCGCGGCGGTTTCGCCGTTGCGGCGGATGGCGCGAAGCAAATCCAGGGCTTCCGGGAGAGCGAACTGCTCGCCCACGAAAGCGGCGACGAAGCGGCCGCCCCGAATTTCCCCGCGCGATTCCATGCGGCGCAAAACGATGAGGAGATCGCGCCAGGCCGGAGCGAGGGGCTCGCGATGGGCGATATCGCGGAAGACCACGCCCCAGCGGCGGAGCAGTTGTTTGGCGAACGGCTCGGCGTTGCCGGCGGCATCGGCCGCGGGCGGTTCCGTGTGGCGCAGCAGCGCCCATCGGCCGGGGGCATGGCGGGGGCGGGCGGTGCGCCCACGGCCTTCTCCGCGGCGGCGCTTGGGATCGAGCAGGGCGCGCAGATTTTCGAATCCATCGGCGGTAACCAGGCCGGCGGCGACCAGTTCCCAAAGGGCATCTTCCACTTCACTGGCGAGGCGGTGCGTGGCGCCCGTGAGATCGGCGAAGAATGAAGCGCCGCGGGTTTCGAGCACGGCCAGCACTTCTCGGGCCGGGTGCGAGAGCGCCTCCCTGGGCGAGGGTTGTGGACCCGCAAGCAGCCAGGGAGCATCTTCGCGCAAAAAAATGGCGAGCGGCGCAACCCGGGTGGGACGGACGCGGCGGCCTTCTTCCTGCTGGCGGCCTCCGCCGCGGCCATCGCGCTCGAAAGCGGGGTGGGGGGAAAGCCGGCCCCAACTCACTTCGCCGGAAAGGCAGAGCTGATCGAGATATTCGGGGTCGTAGCCGGCTACCCGGCGCGGCAGGACTTCCGATTCCCATGCCGCCGCGGCGAATTCGCTGCCCTGAAGCTGGCGGACGATCTGCAGAGTGCCGTCGACGCCATGAAGTTGATGGCCCGAAGAAAGATGTTGCCAGCGGTTCAGGAAAGCGTAAAATTCCGCCGTGGTCACCGGCTCAATTTCCTTGCGCAGGCGGCCGATGGTGAGACGATGGATGCGCGCCAGCAGGCGGCGATGGCACCACTCCGTCTCGCGGTTGGCAGGCGAAAGCGCCTGCCCCACGGATGTGAACTGGCCGCGCAAGATCTGGCCTTCGGCCTCCAGTTGCGCGATCGCCTGGTCGACCACATCGCGGGAGAGGGAGAAATACACGGCGAGTTCGGAGGCACGCAACGGAGCGGCGCATTCGAACCATCCACGCAGGATTTCGGCGGCGCATGCTTCCGCGGCTTCGGGGATGGGCCGCATGCCGGGCGGCGCTTGCATAGGCGGATCGAGCGTAGCCCGCGGATAGACACGCCGGACAAGGTCGATGCGCTCGGCGGCTGCCCAATAATAGCGGTCGCCGATCTGCACCCTGGTGGCGCGGCGGGCGTCGATGAGCGCGGGGAGGAAGGGCGCGGCTTCTTTGTTGTCTGTGCTCAGCAGGCCCAACCCGCAGAGGACCTCATGCACTTCTTCGGCATCGCGCATGGGCGGCCAGGCTTCGGCGGAGACCTGTGCGATGGCTTCGGGATCGAGCGCGCCGGCGCCTTCGGCGAAATCGGCGCGGAGGGTGCTGCGCAACTGCACGGCGCGCGCGCGGCGCTCTTCGAGCGGGGCATCATCGAGGTAGGCGTACGGGTTGGCGTTCAGGATCTCGTGCGAGAACGGCGAAGCGGCGGGAGTTTCGATGGCATGCGTACGGATGCGGCCTTCGCGAATGCCGGTGAGCACGGAGCGGAGGCCGTCGAGGTCCATGGCTTCGTAGAGGCAGTTGTCGATGGTTTCCTTGACGAGCGGATGATCGGGAATGCGGATATCGCCCACGATGTTTTCGCCGCAGGCTGCCTGGTCGGGGAAGACGGCGGCCATCAGGTCGTCGGCGCGCATGCGCTGGATGGGCGGAGGCACTTTCCGCCCGCCGGAGTAGCGCGGGATAGCGAGGAAACGGGTGGCGTTCCATCGCCAGCGCGCGTTGAACATCGGCGCTGGCAGCATGGCCTGCACGAGCACTTCTTCCACAGTTTCCGGGCGCAGGAATTCAAAGACGATTTCGAGCGGGAACGAGTGCTGCTCGCCTAGAGAAATTACGATGCCGTTATCGGTGGCGGCGGCCTGGAGTTCGAAATTAAAGGTGCGGCAGAAGCGCTTGCGCAGCGAAAGCCCCCAGGCGCGATTGATGCGCGAGCCGAAAGGGGCGTGCAGCACAAGCTGCATGCCGCCGCCTTCGTCGAAGAAGCGCTCGGCGACGACCAGGTCTGTGGAGGGCAGGGCGCCCAGAGCCGCGCGGCCGGCGATCACGTATTCGATGGCCTGTTCGGCGCCGCGCCGGTCGAGGCCACACTCGCGCGTGAGCCACTCGACCGAGCGGCCGGCGTAGATATCTGCCCGCAGCCGCGCCACTTCGCGCGACAGTTCGGCGGTACGTCCCGGCGCTTCGCCGTTCCAGAAGGGAACGGAAGGAGGAGCCCCCTGGGCGTCTTCGACGCGCAGCCGGCCCTGTTCCACGCGGCGGATGCGCCAGGAAGCGGTGCCGAGGAGGAAGACATCGCCGGCCAGGCTTTCCACCGCGAAATCCTCATCCACCGTACCCACCGTTGTGCCTTCCGGCTCCGCCACCACCAAGTATTGCGCGGTATCGGGAATGGCGCCGCCCGAGGTAATGGCCGTAAGGCGGGCGCCACGGCGCGCATGCAGTTTGCGATTCACAGCATCGCGATGGAGGTGCGACCCGGCGCGGCCGCGGCCGGTGGCGATGCCTTCGCACAGCACGGTGAGGACGGCATCGAAAGCGGCGCGTTCGAGCGAGCGGTAAGGCCAGGCTCGGCGCACGAGACTAAAGAGTTCCTCTTCCTGCCAGTCTTCCGCGGCACAGGCCGCGACGATCTGCTGGGCGAGGATATCCAGCGCGTTCCGCGGGACCTCCAGGCGGTCGAGTTCCCCCGCGCGGATACCGCGCACCAGGGCGGCGCATTCCACCAGCTCATCACGCGTAGTCGCGAACAGGCGCCCTTTGGGCAGAGCACCCACCCAGTGCCCGGCCCGGCCGATGCGCTGCAGGGCGACGGCGAGCGAGCGCGGCGAACCGATCTGGCAGACCAGATCGACCGTGCCGATATCGATGCCCAACTCGAGCGAGGCGGTGGCGACCACCGCTTTCAGCTCGCCGCTTTTCAGGCGCTTTTCGGCGTCGAGACGCGTGGCGCGGGAAAGGCTGCCGTGATGGGCCAGGACTTTATCTTCCCCCAGCCGTTCGGCCAGGTGATGGGCGACGCGTTCGGAAAGCCGGCGGGTGTTGACGAAAACCAGCGTGGTGCGATTCTCGCGAATCAGATCGGCGACGCGGTCGTAGATTTCCCCCCACATTTCGTTGCTCGCCACAGGCCCGAGTTCGTCGCGCGGGACCTCGACCGCCAGTTCCATCGCCCGGCGGTGGCCGATGGGTACAATGGCCGCATTCTCGCTCAGGAAAGAGGCTACTTCTTCGATGGGCTTTACGGTCGCGGAGAGGCCGATGCGCTGCGGCCTGGGGCCGCCATTTTGCTCGACGAGATGATCGAGGCGGGCGAGCGTGAGGGCGAGGTGCGAGCCGCGCTTATCGTCGGCCACGGCGTGGATCTCATCGACGATAACGGTGCGGACACATTTCAGCATTTCTCGCGGCCCGGCGGCAGTGAGCAGGATGAATAGCGATTCGGGGGTGGTCACGAGAATATGCGGGCGGCTGCGCACCATCCGCTGGCGCTCCCATTGAGGAGTGTCGCCAGTGCGCAAGGCGGTGCGGATCGGGGAAAGCAGGATGCCGCGCTCGGCCGCTAAGGCCGCAATGCCGCTCAGCGGGACGTCGAGATTTTTGTGAACGTCGTTGCTCAGGGCTTTGAGCGGCGAAACGTAGAGGACTTCGGTTTGATCGGGGAGCGGGCCGGAGCGGGCGCGGCGCACTAGACCGTCGATGCACAGCAGGAAGGCGGCCAGCGTTTTGCCCGAGCCGGTGGGGGCGGAAATCAAAACGTCGCGGCCCTCGCGGATCACCGGCCATCCAAGCAGTTGCGGTTCGGTGGCCTGGCCGAAGCGGGATTGGAACCAATCGGCAACCAGCGGATCGAAGGACGGAAGCACGACACTCCTATTGTACGTGTTTCGCCTTGCTTTCGCCTTGGAAGCCACCGTTCTTCTTTCGCCTTGGAAACGCCGTTATTTGGGTGCGGATCAGAATGCCAGCGGGCGGGAAGCGGACAATGGCGCGGCGGACTGATCGGCCGATTGGGAAAGATAAAGCAGCGCCTGGCGGGCGAGCTCGGGCATACCGGGATCGGGGTGGCGCAGCAGGGCGACCAATATGCGAATCCAGCGTAGTTCTTCAGGCTGAATGCCGATCACCGCGGTGGTAGGGGACATTGGCTCTCTCCGACAACCTTATCGGCCGGGAAAGATAAGTCTGTTCCCGAATGGGCCTTAAAAGAATTCTTTAACGGGCCGATATGAGAGGCAAACGAAAAAAATAGATAGGAACCGCCTCGCGGAGGCGGCCTTCTATCCCGAGGAGCGTTTTATGGAAATCAGCGCGCTGAACCGGAACTTGCAGCCGGTGGAGGCCGCCGCGCCTGTTTCCGCGGTCAAGCAGCCCGCGCAGGCACGCGATGTGGTGCAGGCCGTGAAGGCGGTCAACGCCAGCGAGATGTTTGGCCAGGAGAACGAACTGGTGTTCCAGATGGACCGGCAGGCCAAACGCATGGTGGTGCAAATCGTGAATCGTCAAACCAAGGAGGTCATATCGCAAATCCCTCCCGAATACGTGCTGCGTCTGAGCGAGGATATGAAAAGTTTAGAAAAATGAACGGGAGCCTCAAAAAGCCTGCGCGAAACCGATAAGCAATTTCGGGAGAACAAGATGTTCCAAAGCGCGCATGACGCATATGTGGAAAACCGGGTGCTTTCGGCTGAGCCGCTGGAGCTGGTGCACATGCTCTATCAGGGCGCAATCGGAGCCGTGCAGGACGCAAGGCATTACCTGGCGGACGGAAAGATTATCGAGCGGGCGCGGGCGATTAGCAAGGCCTGCACAATTTTGATCGAGCTGACCACCTCATTGAATATGGAGGCCGGCGGCGAGCTCGCCAAACGTCTGGCGAGCCTCTATGATTACATGCGCCGCAGATTGCTCGAAGCCAACTTCCGGCAGAGTGACGAGCCGCTGGGCGAGGTGTTGGGCTTACTAGCAACGCTTACCGAAGGTTGGGCAGAGATTGGTAAGCGGCGCGAGACCCCGGCGGCCGCGAGTAGCTCGTGGTCCGAGGCCCCGGCGTATCCCCGCGTCGAGACCGAGGCTGCGTACTCTTCCGGTAGCTGGAGCCTCTAAGGATCTTACGAGCTCGAAGAGGACTCCAGCCCGGAGGAAATGAGGCCCGCCAGCCCCAGCCCACCCTGGCGGGCCAAAACCGAAGCGAGTTGCTGTTCCGCGAATTCCACCGCGCTATCACCGCTCGCATCTTCTCCCGATCCCAGCCATCCGCCGCCACTCTCTCTTTCCGAGCGCATGATTTCGGAAAGCAGTAATGCTTCGAATTGTTGGGCCGCGTCGCGGGCGCTTGTGGGATGGGATGGAGGTCCCATCAAAGAGGTATCCACGGGAGGGCTGGAAAGGCCCACGGAGGATGCTTCCATATCAGATCACCTCGATATCGGCATCGAGCGCGCCGGCGCTGCGCAGCGTCTGCAGAATGGCGATGATGTCGCGCGGCGTCGAGCCGATTGCCGCCATCGCGCGGACGAGTTCTTCTATCGTGGCGCCCTCCTGCAACAGAACGCTGCGGGCTTGTTCTTCTCTCGCGCCCACGGCGGTCTGCGGGACCACTTCCGTTGTGCCTTGGGACAGCGGAGCCGGCTGGGAAACGTCCAGCTTGGTCTGGATCTCGACATTCAAATTGCCGTGCAGAATCGCCACCGGGCGGATGCGCACCTGTTTTCCGAGCACGATTGTGCCGGTGCGTTCGTTGATGACCACCCGCGCGGGGCCATCGGCATCCACCGTGAGATTCTCCAGTTCCGCCAGAAATTCAGTGGTCCGAGTCGAGTATTGCGGAGGGATGGCGATGCTGACCAGCCCGGCATTATCCGCCTGCGCCGGCGCCTTTCCGCCGCTTGCAAATTTCTTGTTCAGCTCCTCGGCAATGCGCGCCGCGGTGGTGAAATCGGAATCGCGCAACTGCAGGCGCACCACGGATTTGGGTTCCACGCTGGGAGCGGGCCGCTCGACCAGGGCGCCATTCGGGATGCGGCCGACCGTCGGATGATTCACTGTCTGGGTGTTTCCCGCCCGGCCGGCAAGGAACCCTCCAGTGACTACGGGGCCTTGCGCCACGGCGTAAACCGCCCCATCGGCGCCGCGCAGCGAAGTCAGCACCAAAATGCCGCCCTGGAGCGTGGAGGCGTCGCCGATGGAAGAAACCGTGGTGTCGATCGGCATGCCCGGCTGCGCAAACGGGGGCAGCATCGCCGTCACCATCACGGCCGCCGTGTTCTTTACGCGCAGCAGCGTAGGATTTGTCACCACCCCCATCCGCTCCAAAACGTTGGCCAGACTCTGGTACGGAAAGATGGTCTGCTGGCTGTCGCCCTTTCCGGCCAGGCCGACCACGATACCGTAGCCGACGAGCTGATTCGGGCGGACCCCTTCGATGGAGACGAGGTCTTTCAAACGGGCGGCATACCCTTCGCAGGCCAGGGCCGCAATAATTGCAAATAGAAAGGTGGCGCGCATGTTCGTCATCAAAATGGCAATAGTCCTAACAGAAGCCGGTAGAGGAAATTGGGCCGGCGAATGGCGTCGCCCACCACGCCCTTGCCGTTCACCCGCACTTCGATATCGCCCAGGCGGTTCGAAGGCACGCTGTTGGTGGGATCGATATCGGCGGGACGAACTACGCCCCGCACGGTAATCGTCTGACGCTCCGAATTGATCTGGAGATCCTTGGTCGCCTCGACCAACAGCGCGCCGTTCGGCAAGACGTGCGTCACGCGCGCCGTCAGCGTATCGGTGAGAGTAGTCGAGCGGCTGGTTGTGCCTTGTCCGTTCAGCTCCGTATCCCCACTGACGTTGGCCAGATTCGCCAGCCGCCCGGCCGCGCCGGTGAAACCCGCCAGCCCGGTTATGGAGTTTTTCGTGCTGCTGGTTCGCGATGTCTTGGTGACGCCCGTGCTTACCGCGGAAACGGACTCCGAGACGACAATCGTTAGCACGTCATCCACCTGGCTGGCGCGCACATCCCGCGCCGCATCGGCCAGGCGGGATCCGGCGATCCACGTGGAACCGGGCGTAGTGGCCGAGTTTTCCGCCGAACGTGCATCGGCCTCCCGGACATAGCGGTCCAGGGGAGATATTTGCTGGGCGGCGGAATCGGTTTTCTTCTTCGCCACCAGCGGCCCGGCGGCAAGTGCCCACAAGAGGATGATGGAAAGCGCCTTCATAATTCCTTGTCAGTTCAAATGGCTTCCGGCAGTGGAGCCGTCGACCGATACTCTCCCTTTTCCCTCGATGCGCGCCCAAAAACGTTTTTGAGTTGCCGGATTGAGCACGGGAATCGTCTGCCCGTGGACGCCGGAGCCTTCGGCGCGCGCTTCCAGTTTCAGATGAGCTCCGCCGCTCCACACGTCGACAGTTACCGTTTCTCCGCTCAGCACCTGTTTGGGCGCTTCCAATTGCGCCGTGCGGATTGCTGTGCCGGCGCGGATGGGCATGCGCGCCAGTTGCCCCGCGACCTGGTTTATGGAATCGGGGAAAGCCTCCGGCTCGGGGAACTCTTCGCGCGTTTCGATGCGGATTTGGTCGGCGCCGATGCGATTCCCCGGCTGCAGATCGGTCGCCGCCACCACGCGCTGTACTTTGACCCAGACCGATACCTTCGCCCAGATCGAGAAGAGGCGATTGCCGCCATAGTGGACGTTGCCGTTCCAAAAAGCTCCCGCCGCCCCTTCGCGTAGTCCGGAGAGCGGGAATTCGAGATCGCCCTCGGGGATTGGCCTGCGGCTGAAGTCCAGGATTTCGATGCGGGCGCCGGGGAGAGTTTTTTCCATCGCCGCCAGCAGGCGCGCGGGATCGAGCTTCGTCATAGTCCTTTGGATGCAGATCTCGCCCGCGGGCGCGGCCAAATGGAAATTTCCGGCAATCCTCTTGAGCTCGGGGACGCGGAATACCCTGGCCACTCCGGGGGCCGGAGCCAGGCCCAGCGGCGTATCCGGCGGGATGCTTTCGAGACCTGGGAATGCGGGCGCCAGGTCGGCTGCCGTGACGCGGTCCGACGCGGCCCCCAGAGCCAGACAGTTTGCGAAAAGGAGTGCGCCGAAAGCCATCATGAGCGGCTCAGGTTGTTCACGTCTTGATACATCTGGTCGGCCGCTTGTACCACCTTGGAATTGGCTTCATACCCGCGCTGCGCCACGATCAGGTTCACGAACTCCGTCACGACCGATACATTGGATTGTTCGACATAGCCTTGCAGCAGCGATCCGACTCCTTCCGGTCCGCCGGGCACGCCCAGCGTGGGATTGCCGGAGGCGTCCGTGGGCTGGTAGAGACCATCGCCCAGCGCATTCAGACCCGCCGGATTCTGGAAATTGGCAAGCTGGATCTGGCCGGCCTGCTGCGTGGCCGTCTGCCCGGGCATCGAGTAGCTGACCGTGCCATCGGTGGCGATCACAATCGATTGCGCCTGCGCGGGAAACGTAATCTGCGGCTGCACGGGGTTGCCGTCCGAGGTGACCAGGTTGCCGTTCTTATCCAACTGGAAACTGCCGTTGCGCGTGTAGGCCAGCTCGCCGTTCGGCATCAGCACCTGGAAAAAGCCGCTGCCCTGAATGGCGACGTCCAGCGTATTATTGGTTTCCGAGAGCGAACCCATGGAAAAATTGATGGCATTCGAAGCGGTGCGCGTGCCGAGCCCCAATTGCAGGCCCGCCGGCACCGTGGTCTGCTGACCGGCCGCGGCGCCCGGTTGCACCATGCTCTGGTACATCAGATCCTGAAACTGGGCACGCCGCGCCTTGAAGCCGTTGGTATTGGCGTTGGCCAGATTGTTGGCGATGTTTTCTACGTTGGCTTGCTGAGCCGACATCCCGCTGGCGGCCGCGTTCAAAGCTCTGAGCATAATTTTTCCCTTCGCGATAACTCCTTTCGAGCGTCATTGGTTTCAAGAACCCACTCTGGCAACGTTCTGAACGGCTTGCTGGTTCATTTCCATTCCCAGCGAGACGGCCTTCTGCAGCATCTCAAACTGCCGCATAATGCCGATCAACCGCACGGCCGATTCGGCGCTCCCCGCGTTCGAAGCCTCTAGTTGCCCCTGCTCGACCGTGGCGTCCGCCATGGTGGGCTGGAGGGAGGGGTCCGCGGGCACGAAATAATTGCTTCCCCGCTTGACCAGGCCGGCCGCTGGAAGATCGCGGATGGCAATCTGGCCAACCACGTTGCCATCCTGGCTCACCGTGCCGTCGCTCGAAACGCTGATGGGGCCGGAACCTTGAAATTGCAGGTTTCCGCCGGCCGCCTCGTGAACCGGGTATCCGTCCATAGTCACGAGCCTTCCATCCTTGGACAATCGAAAGCTGCCGTTGCGTGTATAAAGAGGTCCCGAAGGACCATCCACCAGGAAGAACCCGCTGCCGGACAGCGCCAGATCGAGGGGGTTGCCGGTGTTGGTCAGAACTCCTTGAGAGAAGTCCGTCCAGTTGCGTTCGATGACCGGCATGGTAGCCGGATCGACGAGATCGGTCTCGAGGTCCACATCCGGTGCCATATACAGGCTGTAAAATTCACGATCGGATTTGTAGCCGCCGGTAGAAGCGTTGGCAATGTTGTTGGCCAGCATTTCGAGCGATTCCATGCGGGATCGCAGTCCGCCGGCGGCAACCGCAGTTAATGGGTCCATGGCGATTGGGAGAATGCACGCCGGATGCCGAATTCCCCTAGCGGATCTAAATCTCTCAAAATGCGGGTTCGAAGGCCGATGAGAGTGGATGGGAGCAAGTGCGGACGCGCCAAAAATCTGGCGCGAGCTACGGCTCGCGGCATGATTTTGCCGCTAAAATTCCCGTAAATTGTTGAAAATAGCGGGCTGGTGGATTGGCGCGCGATCTGCAAAAGAACCGGCGTGACTCGCTCCGCGCCGGTCGATCCTCAACTCGCAGCCTTCCTTGCCACCGCGGCGGCGGCAGCCGCCAAAGGCTCCGCGGCCAATCGAGGCAAGCCCGGCTTGCCGGCCGCTTCCAAGGCTCCGAACCCATTTTCCAGTTTGCTCGGACGCTTAGTCGAAAAAAAGGAAAAAGAGGACTCTAAATCTAATAATTCGGATGAGCCGGCGCCGCCGGTCCCGGTGCCTCCGGCTGCGCCCCCACCCCCCAAGCCGGAACGGATGGCATTCGGGCTGGATACTTCCAGTGGTCCTCCGCCGGCGTCCCCCAGTGAGCCGCAGCCGCAGCCATTACCGGCCGGTCTGCCGGGATTGGTTTCCGTGCCGGTCGTTTTCACGCCTGAAATGCCGCAACCCACGCCCAGGGACTTCCGCCCGGCCGGGTCGCCATCCGCCTTGGCGAATGGCGGGGCAAACCAGGTTCCCATGGCGGGGCCGGCACTCGATCTCCGACCGGTCCTCCCAACAGCCGCCGAGAGGCAATTCCATCCAGTCTCCACGCCGCCGGTGGCATTCTCGACGGAGATGGCACAAGTGGAATCCCAGCCGGGGTCCGTGGCGGCTGCACGCCCGCTCGATCGCTGCGAGGCTCAGCCACAGGCTGTCACAAACCCGGCGACGATCGTGGAAAGCAGTCCCCAGCCCGCTCCAGCCACTCTCAGTATAGATCCCCGAGGCATTTCCTCAAGACAGGAGTCGCCAAACCCCGTACCTCAGCCGGCTGCAGCGAACACAGCAGAGGCCTCTCCGGCGATCCTGACGAGCATGGCAGAGCCGTTTACGGCAAGAACCGGT